>CALLNU010000033.1 GCA_938005465.1 uncultured Collinsella sp. | reverse complement strand
GTCGCGCCCTTGAAGTTGAACGTCAGATTGTCCAAATGCGACCCGCGCAGCGTCGGCCGGTTACGGCGTTTGGTAAAACGCCGTAACCTACACCCGCTCCGCGATCTCGTGGATGAGGTAGTCGGTCTTTTCCCAGCCCAGGCATGGGTCGGTGATCGACTTGCCAAAGACGCCGCCATCGACCGGCTGGTTGCCGTCCTCCAGGTAGGACTCGATCATAAAGCCCTTGACCAGCTTGGAGATGGACTCGTTGCGGCGGCAGCTGTCGAGCACCTCTTTGCAAATGCGGTACTGCTCCAGCGGACGCTTGCCCGAGTTGTCGTGGTTGCAGTCGATGACCGCCGCCGGGTTGGCGTAACCGGCATGCTCGGTATAGCGCTCGGCCAGGCGCTCCAGGTGCTCGTAGTGGTAGTTGGGGTAGGTGCGCCCATCGAGACCGATGTAACCACGCATAACGGCGTGCGCGAGCGGATTGCCGTCGCATTCGACCTCCCAGTTGCGGAAGATGAAGCTCTGGTGCGCCTGAGCGGCGTAAATGGAGTTGAGCATGACGGTGGTGGAACCGGCGGTGGGGTTCTTCATGCCCACGGGCACCGAAATGCCGCTCGATACCAGGCGATGCTCCTGGTTTTCGACCGAGCGCGCGCCCACGGCAACATAGCTCAGCAGGTCAACGAGGTACTGGTAGTTGGACGGATAGAGCATCTCGTCGGCGGTGAAGAAGCCCGTTTCCTCAATAACGCGCAGGTGCATGTGGCGGATGGCCTTAACGCCTTCGAGCAGGTCATCGGGCGCCTCGGGGTCGGGGTTGTGCAGCAGACCCTTGTAGCCGGTGCCCTTGGTGCGCGGCTTGTTGGTGTAGACGCGCGGAATAATGATGAGTTTGTCTTTGACCTCCTCGGCGGTCTTGGCCAGTCGGTTCATGTACTCAAGCACCGAATCCTCGCGGTCGGCAGAGCACGGGCCGATGATGAGCACCTTGCGCGCGTCCTCGCCGGTAAAGACCTTGGCGACCTCGGCGTCGAATGCCTGCTTTTTGGCGGTAAGCTCGGCGGAAAGCGGCATTTCCTCGCGGATCTCCATGGGGATTGGCAACTTGCGTTTGAATTCCATGGCCATAAGGGCCTCCTCAATCTATAGAAAGAGCAATAAGCGTTTTGTCGAGTGTTCGGCATTATCCGCTGTCGCACGCTAAAGTGCAACCCCTCGCCACCCCGAAACCTGCCAAAAGGGACAGGTTTATTTTGGCAGGTTTTATATGGGGGAACGTCGGCGGATACCGGGAGGGAGTGGCGTCGCGCGGGACCCTAAGGCTATTGTCGGTTCCCCAGGAAACACCCTGTGGGCAAAAAATGTCAAATATGAGTACGGTTGCTAATCTAGTAGCATATCGGTCTAGCAAGATAATAGACAAAGTGAAAAATATGTTCATTAACATTGCCACGCAGAAGCCCGCTAACGGGCGTTTTGATTAATTTGAAGGCGTATAGAGGCCGCAAGGAGGTCGTTTGAGGCTGTTTTTGCTGATACTAAAAAGGTAACAGTACTCATATTTGCCATTTTTTGCCCACAGGGCCTCGAAGGGGCTGTCAATCAGGTCCCAGGGGAGGCGGTTCGAGGGCCGTAGAACAAAAACGGGGGCGCAGGTTGTCCTGCGCCCCCGTTTTCTTGGCATTGCGGTTGTTTGCTGCCGGTTTTACGCCGCTTCGTCGAACTGCGAGTTGTACAGGTCGGCGTAGAAGCCGCCCTGGGCGAGCAGCTCGTCGTGCGTGCCCTTTTCGACGATGTCGCCGTCGCGAATTACCAAGATCACGTCGGCGTTGCGGATCGTGGACAGGCGGTGCGCGATGACAAAGCTCGTGCGGCCCTGCATCAGCGCATCCATGGCGCGCTGGATGAGCTCCTCGGTGCGGGTATCGACGTTGGAGGTCGCCTCGTCCAGAATCAGCGCCGGGCGGTCGGCCAAAATGGCACGGGCGATGGTCACGAGCTGGCGCTGGCCCTGCGAGAGGTTGGTGCCCTCCTCGTTGATCATAAAGTCGTAGCCGCCGGCGAGCGTATGGATAAAGTGATCGCAGCGTGCGGCGCGTGCAGCGGCCTCGACCTCGGCATCGCTCGCATCGGGGCGTCCGTAGCGGATGTTCTCGCGGATCGTGCCGTTAAACAGCCAGGTATCCTGTAGCACCATGGCAAACTCGCCGCGCAGCGCCGCGCGGTCCCAATCGCGCACGTCGATGCCCTCAACGCGCAGCGAACCGCCGTCCACGTCGTAAAAGCGCTGCAGCAGCTTAATGAGCGTGGTCTTGCCGGCGCCGGTGGGACCGACGATGGCGATGGTCTGGCCGGGCTGCGCCTCGCAGCTAAAGTCGTGGATGATGGTCTTGTCGGGCGTGTAGCCAAACTTGACGTGGTCGAACTCCACGTGACCGGGGCGCTTCTCGGGAATCTGCGCGTCGGCCTTCTGCTCCTCCTCGGGCGCGGCCAGGAACTCAAAGACGCGCTCGGTGGCAGCGGCCATCGACTGCATCGTGTTGCTCACGTTGCCCAGCTGCTGCACGGGTTGCGTAAAGTTGCGAACGTACTGGATAAAGCTCTGGATGTCGCCGGGCGTGGCATTGCCGGTCAGCGCGAGCTGTGCGCCCACCACGACGACGCCCACGTAGCCCATGTTGCCCACCAGACTCATGAGCGGCATCATCAGGCCCGACAGGAACTGCGAGCGCCAGCCACTAATAAAGAGACGGTCGTTTTGACGGTCGAACTCCTCGATTGAGGCCTCGGCGCGGTCGAAAACCTGAATGACGTTCTGGCCGGCAAAGTCCTCCTCGATAATGCCGTTGACGGTGCCAAGGACTTGCTGTTGCTCGCGGAAGTACGGCTGCGAGAAGTGAATCATCACGGTCAGGATAATCGCGGCGGCCGGCAGCGTGAGCACGGTGACGCCGGTAAGCGGCAGGCTGATCGAAAGCATCATGACGAGAACGCCGATAATCTGCGTCACCGACGTGATGAGCTGCGTCACGCTCTGGTTGAGCGACTGGCCGAGCGTATCGACGTCGTTGGTGATGCGGCTGAGTACGTCTCCCTTGCTGTGGCCGTTGAAGTAACTCATCGGCACGACGGCAATCTTGGCGGCGATTTCCTTGCGCATGCGGTAGCAGATCTTTTGCGTGACGCCGGTCATGAGCCAGCCCTGGACCAGGCTGCAGACAGAGCTCGCCAGATACAGGCAGAGCAAAAAGCCGAGCGTCTTGGCAATCCAGGCAAAGTCGACATCGCCGGTGCCGTTGACCTTGGCAACCAAGCCCTCGAACAGTTTGGTGGTAACCTGGCCGAGCACCTTGGGCCCCACAATGTTAAAGATGACCGAGCACACGGCAAAGGCGACGGCGGTAAACACGGCAATCTTGTGCTGGCCGATATAGCCGAGCAGCTGCCTCATGGTGCCCTTAAAGTCCTTGGCCTTTTCGCCGCGACGCATGCCGCCCATGCGGCCCATGGGACCACGCTGGCGGGTGGGCTTGGGAATCTGAGTCTTGGTCTCGTCTGCCATTAGCGCTCGCCTCCTTCCGTGACGGCTGCAATTTCTTCTTGGGTAAGCCCCAGCTCCTCGGCGGAAAGCTGCGACTGTGCGATCTCCAGGTACGCCGGGCAGCTGCGCAGCAGCTCCTCGTGCGTACCGGTGCCCACCACGTGGCCGTCGTCGAGCACAATGATCTGGTCGGCGTGCATGATGGTTGCGATGCGCTGGGCCACGACCACGAGCGCGGCGTCGGTAACGTTTTTTGCAAGCTCTTCGCGCAGGCGAGCGTCGGTCTTGTAGTCGAGGGCGCTAAACGAATCATCGAAAACCACGACCTCGGGCTTTTTGGCCAACGCGCGGGCGATGGCCAGGCGCTGGCGCTGACCACCCGAAACATTGGAGCCGCCCTGGCTGATGGGGGAGTCGTAGCCGCCCTCGCGCTCGGCGATAAAGTCCTCGGCCTGTGAGATGCGCGCGGCTTGGCGCATGTCATCATCGCTTACCATGTCGCCCGCAAACTTGAGGTTGCTCTCAACGGTGCCCGAGAACAGACGACCCTGCTGCGGAATATAACCGATGCGGCGGCGCAGCTCGGAAAGGGTCATGTCGCGCACGTCGATGCCGTCGAGCGAAATGCTGCCGCCCGTGACGTCGTACAAGCGTGGAATCAGCTGCACGAGCGTGGACTTGCCCGAGCCCGTGGAGCCAATGATGCCGAGCATCTGACCGGCATGCGTGGTGAAGTTCACGCCGCTGATGACATCGGCGCGGGCATCGGGGTACTGGAAGCTCACGTCGCGGAAGGTGAGCTCACCGCGCGGCGAGCTGGCCGCGGGCAGTTTGGGCGAGGCAGGGTCGTTGATGCTCGTGGGGCAGGTGATGACCTCATCTACGCGCTCGGCTGCGACCTCGGCACGGGGCAGGATGACCGAAACCATGGTGAGGATCATAAACGCCATGACGATCTGCATAGTGTAGGAGATGAACGCCATCATGTTGCCGACCTGCATCACGCCGTCGGACACGCCCTGCGCGCCAAACCAGACGATAAGCACGGTGATGCAGTTCATGACGAGCATCATGAGCGGCATCATAAAGCTCATGGCGCGGTTGGTGTAGAGCTGCGTGGTCATCAGGTCGAGCGAAGCCTTGTCAAAACGCTCGAGCTCATGTTCCTCGCGGTTGAACGAGCGGATGGGCATAAGGCCGTCGAGCAGCTCGCGGGCGGTAAGGTTCACGCGGTCCACAAAGCTCTGCATCTTTTTGAACTTTGGCATGGTGAGGCCCATGAGCACGCCGACGACGGCCGAGACCGCGATGATGGCTACGGCGATGGTCCACTCCAGGCCGGTGTGGTTGGCCAGGACGCGCATGACGGCGACGATGCCCATGACGGGGGCCATCAGGCACATGCGGATAAACAGGGTTGCGGCCATCTGGATCTGCTGAATGTCGTTGGTGCAGCGGGTGATGAGCGAGGCCTGGCTAAACTTGCCCACCTCGGCCGGCGAGAAGTGCATAACCTTGTTGAAGGTCTCGCGGCGCAGGTCGCGGGCGATGGAGCAGGCGGTGCGCGAGGCCACGGCGCCGGTCAGGATGGTGGCGACCAGCGAGATCAGACACAGGCCAAACATCGTGGTCGCCATGCGGCTCAGGTAGGCGTTTTGCACGTCGGCGGGGTCGATGCCCTGTGCCTTGTACTCGTCCTGTACATAGCTCACGGCGCGCTGGGTGACGATGGAGCCCGACATGGAGCCCATTTTGTCTGCCATATCGTTGGCGCCCTCGACGAGCTTGCCCTGATCGATAAGACCGCCTTCAACGCCTAGGCGCAGGCTCTTCATGGTGATCTTGCCGCCGTCGGCGTCGATCTGCTTTTGCATGCTCTGCGCGGCTGCGGCCTTCTGCTGCATCTCGGCGAGCTGCTCGGGCGTCATTGCGGCCATCTGCTCCGGGGTGGGCATGGCCTGGGCAGCGTTGTTGTCTTTCTCGCTGGACGAGCCCATCATGTCACCCATGGAGTCGGCGTCAATGCCCTGGTTGAGCGAAAGGACGACAGTCTCGGGTAGGCTCATAATGTCGGCAATTTTGCCGCCGTCGGCGCGCTCCTCCTCGGTGCCCTTGTACGTGCGAATGCCATTTTTGTCTGCCTTGCCAAACACCGCCTCCACAGCTTTGGCGTCCTTGGCGCTCATAAAGAGCTTGAGGTCGTCGAGCGATTCGGCGCGAATGGTGTCGGGCACGGGCGAAGCGATACCGCCTTGCTGCACGCCCACGTCGACGATATCGCTCATATAGGTAGGCAGTGCCAGATCGGCGTTACAGCTGATTACGATAAGTACGATAGCTGCGATCAGTGCCAGGATATGCTTTTTAAAGAGCTTGAGAATCCTCACTCGGCATCTCTCCTTTCTTGATTGCGGTCGATAATTTCGTTGGCACGCCTTAGAAGACGCACCATCTCTTGGGTATCTGTTTCGCCGAGCTGCTCGAGGAAAGCCGCGGTGCGCTTCTCGAATTCCCGACGTTTGATTTCGAGATCCTGGAATCCTTTGTCGGTCACCGTGACGTGTACGCGACGACGGTCGGTCTTTGAGTGCTCGCGCTCGACCCAGCCCTTGGCCTCGAGAGCGCGTAGGATGTTGGCGATGCGGGCGCTCGAGACCCAGGCACGATCAGCGAGTTCGCTCGGTGTGAGCGAACCACCGGCGAGTATGAGAGCGCGCATGACGGCCATCTCGCCACCGAGGGCTTTGTCCGCAAAGCGCGAAATGCGCTGATGCATGCTGCCAAACTCGGTAAGGAGCTGACGCCCAAGTTCACGGAAATCGGTATCTTCCACCGAAAACCCCTAACACTAGAAACTATTTTCGGTGGAAGATGATACCCCCATACGCGGGCCTCATACAGTGGGCAATATAAAGAGCGCATAAAGACTTAAAATCATTCAATTGCTGAAGCGTTTTAAAGAACTATCATGCACGCGGTTAGGCGAGGGGTTGTCACCACCATGACGTCTGGGACTCATATAATCGCCACGTGCGATGCTCCAACTTCCCGCAAGGAGACACCTTACATAAAGGGGGATGGAGTCATGGCATTTGACTTCACGGGCAAGACCGCGATCGTTACCGGTGGCACTCAGGGCATTGGCCTCGAGATTGCCAAGGGTATCGTTGCGGGCGGCGGACACGTCGCGCTCATCGCAAGGAACGCTGCTAAGGGCGAGGCCGCTGTGGCCGAGCTTGGCGAGGGCAACAAGTTCTACCAGCTCGATGTTGCCGATGCGCCCAAGGCGCGCGAGACCGTCGAGCAGATTTTTACGGACCTGCCGCAAACCAACATCCTGATCAACTGCGCTGGCGTCATCAGCACCAAGAAGTTCGACGAGATCGATGACACCGAGTGGCGTCGCACCATCGACATCAACCTTAACGGCACCTTTACCATGATGAACGCCGTGTACCCGCACTTTAAGGCGGCCCATGCCGGCACTATCGTCAACGTGAGTTCCGTTGCGGGCAAGATCGGTGGCGGCCTGCTCGGCACCGCGGCCTACGCGAGCTCCAAGGCCGGTGTCAACGGCCTGACCAAGGCAGTCGCCAAGGAAGGCGGCAAGTTTGGCGTTCGCTGCAACGCCGTGTGCCCGTCGCTCACGTTGACCGATATGACCTCGATTCTCTCTGACGAGAACTCTCAGCGCATCATCAACGGTATTCCTCTGGGCCGCGCCGCCCAGGCCAGCGAGCCTGCGCAGATGGTGCTGTTCTTCGCTTCCGACCTCGCCAGCTTCGTGAACGGCGAGATTGGTGACTGCGACGGCGGCATCGTCCTGGACGGGTAATACCCCGCGACGATTATTCGGCGACGGCTCCTGCGACTCGGGACCGTCGCCTTCTTTCTGACATAGGCGCGTGCGGCTACGATTCGCATGCATCCAAAGGAGATATATATGAGTGAATCGACTGCGGTGGAGGCGCCGGCGGCAAAGGAGCCGTTCTTTAAGATGTCCTCCATCCCGGGCGCCAATATCTTGGTGCCGCTTCTGTTGGGTTGCCTGCTCAACACGCTATTCCCCGACCTGTTCAAAACGCTCGGCAGCTTTACGCTTGGCATGACCCAGCAGGGTGCAGGCCCGCTCGTGGGCGCTTTTTTGCTCATCGTCGGTACGACGATTTCGTTTAAGAGCGCTCCTGCCGCCGCTGCCCGCGGCGCCATTATCATTGCCGTCAAGCAGATCGTGGTCGTTGCCGTGTCGCTGCTCATCCTTTATGTGTTCAACGACAACCTGTTTGGCATCTCTGCCATGGTGATGCTGGCGGCTTGCACCGGCGCCAACAACGCTATGTACGCTGGTCTGATGGGCACCATGGGCAACGAGGCCGAGCGTGGCGCCGTCGCAATCACCACGCTCGTTGTCGGCCCTCCGGTCACGATGATTGTGCTCGGCGCTGCCGGCCAGGCTCCGATCGGCTGGTCGCTCGTGGGTGCCATCCTGCCGATCGTCGTCGGCATTATTCTGGGCAACCTCTTCCCCAGCTTTAAGAAGATGATGGCACCGGCACTTTCCGCCGTCATCGTGCTCGTCTTCTTTGCCATGGGCTCGACCATGACCTTTGGCCAGCTCATTAATGGCGGTCTTCCCGGTATTCTGCTCGGCGTGATCTGCTCGGTGGTCTTTGCAATTCCCGTTATCGCGGTCGATAAGCTCACGGGTGGTACGGGTGTCGCAGGTGCGGCCATTTCGAGCTGCGCCGGAGCCAATGTGGCCACGCCTGCTGCCATGGCAAGCGTCAACGAGGCCTTGTACGGCGGTGCGGTGCTCGCGACGGCCACGGCACAGGTTGCTGCCTGCGCAATCGTGACGGCTATTTTGACCCCGCTGGTCACCAGCTGGTGCTACAAGCATTTTGAGGGCCAGGGCCACAGCAAGGCAACGACCGACAAGGCCGCCGCAGCTGCCTAATGCCAAGCGGCAACCAAAGCTAAAAACTAGCTACGCCACAGGGCGGCCACGGGGGATCCCGTGGCCGCCCTGCAGTTTCTGTAGGGTCTATGAGACACTTTACCCTGCTAAAGCTGGCATAACAGCTAGAGCGAACGTCGTACAAAGGCAAGGAAAAATAACATACAAATCGGTGAACGGTAGTTGTTCGCGCTCGCATTTCCTGCGGGTTTGTAAAAAACGCCCTTATGATATAAAAAAAGAAACATATAACAGCCCAGATGGAGAGGGTCGCTATGTTATCCTTCTCAGACGGGTGAAATCTTGGGTTTTGGGTTGTAGTTCCAAGGTGGACAAACGTTTTCTCTGCACCAGCGTGTGGTGAAGAACGGAAGAAGCCGGTAGTGCAAGTCGAAAATTCAAGAATTCAATAAGCAGCGGTGTGAGAGAGCGCCGCATAACACGTAACTAGGAGCGTGGTTACACAATGCAGGAGGCATGGGAAGGCTTCAAGGAAGGCATTTGGACGGGAGAGGTTGACGTCCGAGACTTCATCCAGAAGAACTACACCCCCTACGAGGGCGACGAGTCGTTCCTCGCCGGCCCGACCGAGCGTACCAAGGAGCTGTGGGGCGAGGTTCTCGACCTGCTGCTTAAGGAGCGCGAGCAGGGCGGTGTCCTCGATATGGACACCAAGACCGTTACGGGTATCGTGAGCCACCCCGCTGGCTACATCGATAACGCCCACCGCGAGAAGGAGACCATCGTCGGTCTCCAGACCGACAAGCCGCTCAAGCGCGCGCTGCACGTCAACGGCGGTATCCGCATCGCTTGCCAGGCTGCCAGCCAGCACGGCTATAAGGTCGACGAGAACGTTGTCGAGCGCTACACCTTCGAGCGTAAGACCCACAACGCTGGCGTCTTCGATGTTTACACCCCCGAGATGCGTGCTTGCCGCTCGGCTCACATCATCACCGGTCTGCCCGACGGCTATGGCCGCGGCCGTATCATCGGCGACTACCGTCGTGTTGCCCTGTACGGCGTCGACTACCTGATCAAGGACAAGGAGGCCCAGAAGGCTTCCACCCCGACGGTCATGACCGCCGACAACATCCGCGATCGTGAGGAGCTGCAGGAGCAGATCCGCGCCCTCGGCGAGCTCAAGATGATGGCCGAGACCTATGGTTTCGACATTTCCAACCCTGCTACCAACACGCAGGAGGCCATCCAGTGGATGTACTTCGCCTACCTTGCTGCCGTCAAGGAGCAGAACGGCGCTGCCATGTCCATCGGCCGTACCTCTACGTTCATCGACATCTACGCTGAGCGCGACCTTGCCAACGGTACCTTCACCGAGGAGCAGATCCAGGAGTTCGTGGATCACTTCATCATGAAGCTTCGCATGGTCAAGTTTGCCCGTACCCCTGAGTACCAGGCCCTGTTCACCGGCGACCCGCAGTGGGTCACCGAGTCCATCGGCGGCATGGGTGTTGACGGCCGTACGCTCGTTACCAAGATGAGCTACCGCTACCTGCACACGCTCGAGAACATGGGCACCAGCCCCGAGCCCAACATGACCGTTCTGTGGTCGACCCGTCTGCCCGAGAACTTCAAGAAGTTCTGCGCCAAGACTTCCGTCGCCAGCTCCTCGATCCAGTACGAGAACGACGACCTCATGCGCGTCTATCACGGCGACGACTACGGCATTGCCTGCTGCGTGTCCTCCATGCGCATCGGCAAGGAGATGCAGTTCTTCGGCGCTCGCGCCAACCTGGCCAAGTGCCTGCTGTACGCACTCAACGGCGGTGTTGACGAGGTCTCCAAGAAGCAGGTCGGCCCCAAGTATCGCGCCGTCGAGGGCGATACGCTCGATTACGACGACGTTGTGGCCAAGTACAACGACATGATGAAGTGGCTCGCTGGCGTGTACGTCAACTCGCTGAACATCATTCACTACATGCACGACAAGTATTGCTACGAGCGTATCCAGATGGCTCTGCACGACAAGCACGTGCACCGCTGGTTCGCTACGGGCATCGCTGGCCTTTCCGTCGTGGCTGACTCCCTGTCCGCCATCAAGTACGCCAAGGTCCACCCCGTCCGTGACGAGAACGGCATCATCGTCGACTTCGAGACCGAGGGCGAGTTCCCCAAGTACGGTAACGACGACGACCGCGTCGACCAGATCGCTCACGACGTTGTGCATCAGTTCATGGAGTACATCCGCATGAACGACACCTACCGCAACTCCGTGCCCACGACCTCGGTTCTGACCATCACCTCCAACGTCGTGTACGGTAAGAAGACCGGCTCCACGCCCGATGGCCGCAAGGCTGGCCAGCCGTTCGCCCCGGGTGCTAACCCCATGCACAAGCGCGATAGCCACGGCGCCATCGCTTCGCTGTCTTCGGTTTCCAAGCTCCCGTTCCGCGATGCTCAGGACGGCATCTCCAACACCTTCTCCATCATCCCGAGTGCGCTCGGCAAGGAGGACCAGGTGTTCTTTGGCGATATCGACCTTGATCAGCTGGGCGAGTAACTATTGTTAGTGCTATACTAACAATAACGATTACTGATTAGCGCGCCGGTTTCGGCCGGCGCCTATCAATCGAAGGAGACACATTATGAAGGTTTCTGAAGTTTCCGAGACTCAGGCCGATAACCTGGTCCACATGCTCGACGCTTACGCCGAGAAGGGTGGCCACCACCTGAACATCAACGTCTTCAACCGTGAGACGCTGCTCGACGCTCAGGCTCACCCCGAGAAGTACCCGCAGCTGACCATCCGCGTTTCCGGCTATGCCGTGAACTTCCACACGCTCACCAAGGAGCAGCAGGACGAGGTCATTGCGCGTACCTTCCACGACAAGTTCTAAAGGGGTTTAACTCCCGCAGGATCGCCGGGCCGCTTTGGGTTACTTTCCAAAACGTCCTCGGACATGCAAAGGGCTCCGCTGCGCGCTTCGCGCGGCGGAGCCCTTTGCGTCCTGCGGAAATGTTTTGGAAAGTAACCCAAAGCGGCCCGACGGGGGTCCTGTGTAGTCACCCTTTAGGCGGAGCTCTCCTAATTATTTGGATGAGTCGTTTACTTACTTGTACTGTTACCGTCTTCCCGCTCTTGTTGGGGTATGCTTTGTTCGTATGTAAACGTATGACATGTTGATGGGGGAGGGTGCTATGGCTCGCGAGGACGCTCGTTCTAAGGATTCGGCTAAGCCTGGCATCAAGGAAGTTGCAGCGGTGGCGGGGGTTTCGCCTACTACGGTATCTCGCGTGCTTAATAATCGCGGCTATATTAGCCAAGAGACCCGCGATAAGGTCCATGCCGCGATGAAGCGCATCAACTATACGCCCAACGATATCGCCCGTGCCATGCTCAACGGTCGCCTGAATCTAATAGGTATGATCGTCCCCTATGTCAGCAGCCCGTTTCATGCCCAAGCGGTCCAAGCCGTTGAGCGTACCCTGGCCGAAAACGGTTTTAAGATGTTGCTGTGCAATAGCGCCAATCGACCTGATCTTGAGCGTTCTTATATCGATATGCTTCGGCGCAATATGGTTGATGGCGTCATCGTCAACTCGCTTAATATCGGTGCCGAGGCGTATGCCGAGATGGGCTTGAGTCTGGTTGGTATCGACTGCGACCTTGGCGAGACCTCTGTTCAGATTGCGAGCGACAGCTATGGCATCGGCGAACTTGCCACGCGTCGCCTGATCGATGACGGGTGTTCGCGCATCTTGTGCCTGCGCAACAATAGCCGCATGCGTATGCCTGCCAATAAGCGTACCGATGCCTACCACGATGTTGTGGAGCAGGCCGGTTTGCCCGCGCTTGTCCGTGAGGTCGAGTTCGTTAAGTCCGACGACGAAAAGAGTGCGGTCGTTGCGAAGATCCTCGATGAGAACCCCGATATTGACGGCATCTTTGCGGGAGACGACACGATGGCGGCCATCTGCCTCAACGTGATGAAGCGGCGCGGCTTGAGCGCTCCGGACGATATTAAGGTCGTGGGCGCGGATGGCGCCCGCCGCACTATGACGTTTATGCCTGACTTAACAACCGTTCGTCAGGATATCGATCGCATCGGAGAGCTCGCGGCGCAATCCATCATCGCTCTTGTTAACGGTGAAAAGCCCGAATCGAATACCAAGCTCCCCGTTGAACTCATTGAGGGCAAAACCGCGTAGTTCATCCCGTGCCAAAAGAATTCCTCAAACGCCTCTGATGACCGTTCGCCGGCATATGTCAACCGTTTGCCGACGACTGGAACTGCGAAAAGACGTATTAGTGTGAAAACGTTTGACATATGAAAACGATTGACATATCTTGCAGTTGTACCGAGTTAGTATCTTGTGGGAAAGGAAGTCTCGGATGCACAAGGTGTATTACCAGCCTGAGGGAATTTGGGTAGGCGACATCATGCCGTACGGCGAGGACGGCACGTTCTATCTCTATCACCAGCGTGACACGCGAAACCCCGGTCCTTTCGGAGAGCCGTTTGGTTGGGCACTCGCGACGACCAAGGATTTCGTCAACTACAAGGACTTTGGCGAGAGCCTTGAGCGTGGCGGCGACGAGGAAGTCGACCAGTATGTTTATGCCGGCACGGTGTTTAAGGTGGGCGACAAGTACCATGCGCTCTACACTGGTTGCAATCGCGATAAGGTCAAGGCACGCTTGATGAAGCAGGTTCTTCTTCACGCAACGAGTGACGACGCCGTCAAGTGGGAGAAGAACATCGCCGAGACGCTGCTTCCGCCCCAGGAAGGTTACGATGACCGCAACTGGCGCGATCCCTTTGTGCTTTGGGATGAGGAGAACGAAGAGTACATGCTCATCCTCGGCACGCGCGTGGGCGAGGACAAGCGTCTGATGACCGGGCGTCTGGTCAAGTTCACCTCCAAGGACCTGGATACCTGGGAGTTCCAGGGCGACTGGTGGAATCCGGGCCTTTACACCATGTTCGAGATGCCTGATCTCTTTAAGATGGGCGACTGGTGGTATCTGGTGTTCTCCGAGTACAGTGATGGCAACAAGACCCGTTACCGCATGTCTCGCTCCATCAACGGTCCTTGGATCACTCCTGCTGACGATTCATTCGATGGCCGCGCGTACTATGCCGCGCGTACCGCATTTGATGGCGAGCGCCGCGTTCTCTTTGGTTGGGTTCCTACGCGTGACGAGGGTGGCGATCCCAGCTCTTACCTGTGGGGTGGCACCTTTATGCCTCTCGAGATCGTTCAGCGTGCCGACGGAACGCTCGGCACCAAGCTCCCTGACAGCATGCTTGGCGCCTTTGGCGAGGCTAAGGCAGTCGAGGCCTTTGAGCTTTCCTGCGAGTCGGGCAAGGTCGAGCAGGTGCTCGCCACGGATGCCGGTTCCACCTATATGCTCGATGCCGACATCGAGCTCGCCGGTGACGCTGCCGGCTTCTCGGTGAAGCTTGCCGAGGACGCCGAGTCCGGTCTTGCCTATGAGTTCCGCGCCAACCTGCGTGAGGGCAAGCTCGAGTTTACGGCGGCCCCCCAGTATCCGTGGTTCCAGGTCAACAACATGGGCCTCGAGCGTCCGTTGTTCTTTAAGGGCGAGGGCACTCATCATGTGCGCCTGGTCGTTGACGACGATATCGCGACCATCTTTGTCGATGATGTTGCGCTCAACGCTCGCTTCTGCAATAAGCAGGGCCAGGGTGTGGCACTGACGGTCACCGACGGTACGCTCAAGTGCGCAAATGCAACGATCGCGTCTCTGTAATGGCATCAAAACGTCTTATGATTTCGTAAAGGAATGGAGAGGAACATGGACTACAAAGCAGTGTCTCAGCAAGTCGTCGATAACGTCGGCGGTCTGGAGAACATCGAGGGCGCCACGCATTGCGTTACGCGTCTGCGTCTGGTGCTCAAGGATACGAGCAAGTACAACAAGGCCGAGCTCGAGAACATCGATGGCGTCAAGGGCGTGCTGTACAACAGCGGCCAGCTCATGATCATCTTCGGTACCGGTACCGTCAACAAGGTCTACGACGAGTTTATGGCTCTGACGGGCGTTAAGGAGATCAGCGCTTCCGAGGTCAAGGGCGCCGAGGCGGACAAGAAGGGCAAGTTCTTCTCGGTCCTTAAGGTATTCTCGGATATCTTTATCCCCATCATTCCCGCTTTTGTCGGCGCTGCTATCATCATCGGCCTTAAGTCGCTGATCGTTGCCAACGGACTCTTCGGCATGGAGGGCAGCCTTGCCGACCACAGCGAGTTCCTCAAGAACCTCGCAAGCTTCTTTGCCATTATTGCCACCACTTTCGACTACCTGCCTGTCCTGGTTATGTACAGCGCGGTCAAGCGTTTTGGCGGTAACCCGATCCTGGGTATCCTCGTCGGTATCGTCATGGTTCACCCGAGCCTTATGAACCGCAACACGTTCGTTATGGATCCGACGGGTGCTGAGTACTGGAACTTTGGTCCGCTCTCCATTCCCATGGTTGCTTTCCAGGGCGGTGTGTTCCCCGCAATCCTGACTGCCTGGTTTATGGCCAAGGTCGAGAAGATTGCCCAGAAGTACATCCCCGAGGTCGTCTCGTTCGTTTTCGTCCCGACCGTTACCCTGATTCTTGCTAACGTCGCCCTGTTCACCGTGTTCGGCCCGCTCGGCAACCTGATCGGCGACGTCCTCGGCGGCGTAATCGATATCCTGTACAACAGGATGGGCGTCTTTGGTGCCTTTGTCTTCGCCGCGTTCCTGCAGCCGCTTGTCGTTACCGGTACGCATCAGTTCATCCAGGGTATCGAGGCAAACCTCGTTGCCACGACTGGCTTCAACTACATCCAGGCCATCTGGTCGGTTTCCATCATCGCCCAGGGCGGCGGCGCCATCGGCATGTACCTCATTCATAAGAAGCATTCCAAAGAGCGCAACATCTGCATGTCGTCCTTTATCCCGACGCTGGTCGGAATCTCCGAGCCCGCAATCTTTGCTGCAAACATGCGCTACTCGATCATTCCGTTCCTCTGCGCTTGCATCGGTGCAGGCTGCGGCGGTGCCTTCGTCAAGCTCTTTGAGGTGCGCGCCATCGGTCAGGGTCTGACCGGCGTGCTTGGCCTGCTCATCGTCACGCCCGAGACCCTCGTGTGGTATGTGGCTGGCAATCTCATCGCCTTTATCGTGCCGATCGTCTTGATCTTTGCCTACAACAAGGCAAAGGGCGTTCCGACCACCGATGAAGAGGGCGCTGGCGCTGGCTTCGATGTCAGCTTCTAGTTGAGCCGTTCAGCGTAATCTGAGGATAAGTCCATTTGAGGAAGGGCGTTCGGCTCGTGTGAGTCGAGCGTCCTTTCCTATAGACGAGAAGGTCATGGCGATGTTTAATCAAAAAAACAAGGTGACACGCGCGGACTATGAGCAGTGGCGTGCCGGACAGGATGAGACGGCGGGTCGCATCGCGTCCGACCCCGATAGGCTTTTGTTCCATGTGGAGCCTGAGCTTGGCTGGCTCAACGACCCCAACGGTTTGGTGCAGATTGGTGATACATATCACATCTATCATCAATACGATCCGTTCGACGCTGCACATGGCGGTCCAGTGCTTTGGAACCATCTGACGACAAAGGATTTTGTGACGTACGAAAATCACGGCCCCGTGTTGTTCCCCGATTCCGATTTGGATTCGAGTGGAGCGTATTCTGGTTCTGCCTTTGTACGTGATGGCAAGATTCACTACTTCTATACCGGCAACGTTAAGCATTTTGACCGCGATGATTACGACTACGTGTTGACGGGCCGTGAGCAAAACCAGATTCATATGGTTGCCGAGAATCCCGACGAATTGGGCGAGAAGCGCATAGCTATTGGGCCGGTCGATTACCCCGACGATATCGGTACGCACGTGCGCGACCCCAAGATCCTTGAACACGACAGTATCTACTACATGGTTCTCGGCGCTCGTACGAAAGACGACCGTGGCTGCGTGCTTGTCTATACCTCGCGTGATCTAGAGGACTGGGGCTATGCGACGCGCATTGAGCTGGGCGAGAAGTTTGGCTTTATGTGGGAGTGTCCTGATCTGTTTGAGCTCGATGGCGAGCTTATTCTCGTTTGCTGTCCGCAGGGCGTGCCCGCCGATGGCTGGCGTTACCGCAATCCGCATCAGTGCGTGTGGTTCTCCATCGAGGCCGATTGGGGGGCGCCGAGCTTTAAGATCGTCGGCCAGGGCATGCCTCCGATGGTTGATGCCGGTTTTGATTTCTATGCCCCGCAGTCCTTTGAGGATGCTGCGGGTCGACGTTTGATGATCGGATGGTCGGGTTGTCCCGATGCGACGGCAGAAAGCCCGACGGTGGCACGCGGGTGGCAGTGCGCGTTGACGGTGCCGCGAGAGCTGAGCATGCGCGATGGTAAGCTCTGTCAGCAGCCGGTGCACGAGATTGAGAGGATGCGCGGCGACTGCGTTTGCGCGACAGGCGGTGAAACCGTTGAGGAGCCGGGCCGCCTGTTTGATCTTGTGGTTTCCTGTGAGGGCGCCCAGGTGATCGAGCTCGAAATCCGCAAGGGTGTCTTTGTGCGCTATGCAGACGGGATGCTTACCCTCGACATGGGTGACGAAGGCTATGGGCGCGACCAGAGGTCGATCGAGCTCAGCGAGCTTCGCGACCTGCGCGTGCTTTCGGACACTACGATGGTCGAGATTTTTGCAAATGGCGGCGAGGCGGCACTTACGAGCCGTACCTATTCGCCGGCGGTTCCGGCGATGGAGCTGCACGCCGAGGGTGCGGCATCGATGAATTTCTACCGCCTCGTGCATTAACCGTGCGTGGAGCACGATTGGATTTGCTGGACGGAATGTGTCGCAGTTGTCGCGGCCAACTACCGCTTACCGCATATAGCGACCGTTTGCGGAATAAGTAACCCTCCTTAATAAACCGTGTGGAATCCTAGATAAGCACGGAGTTTTCCAGGGAGACGCTGTCCTTTGTTGTGTGCAAGGGGCGGCGTCTCTTTGGCGCTTGGACGCTGTTGTGCAACAGTGCGGCGGCGCGTGCCATGTATTGAAAAGCCAATGTCGAGATGGGTCGTGATAATAATGGGCAAGTACGTAATCGTGGTCGAGTCTGGGTCGGATGTGACGCCGGAGCTTTGCGAGCGCTACGGCATCGTGCGCGTGCCCATGCATGTCACGATTGGTGATGAGACCGTCGAGGACGGCTCGATCGATCCGCTCGAGATTTATTCACGCTGCAACGAGTTTGGCGTAATGCCCAAGACCAGCGGCTGCGCGCCTGCGGATTTTGCTCACGTGTACGACCGTATCCATGCCGAGCAGCCCGATGCGACCATTCTGCATCTTGCGTACTCCGAGGCCACGACCTGCTCGCATCAGTCCTCCAAGATTGCAGCTAAGGGTCGCGACTACGTGTTCTCTATGGACACGCGCTTTGTCTCGGTAGGCCAGTCGCTCGTTGTCGTCGAGACCGCCAAATACATCGAGGCTCACCCCGATGCCACCGTCGACGAGATCTTTGCATTTTCGAATTCCGTCATGGACCGCGTGCTGCTGGGCTTTGTTCCTACCGATCTTGCCTTTCTTAAGGCGGGCGGTCGCTTGTCCAACGTCGCATTCCTTGGCGCCCATCTGCTCAAGATTAAGCCCTGCATTGAGGTGACGGGCGGCAAGTTCGTGGCGACCAAGAAGTTTCGCGGCTCTATGCTCAAGTGCGCCCGCGCCTTTATTGACCACATGGTTGCGAAGGGCGAGATTGACCACTCGCACATTGGCCTGGCGTATTCGGTAGGCCTTTCCCAGGAGCTGCGCGACGACATGGAAGTCTATGCGCATGACCTGGGCTTTAAGGACGTTACCTGGACTCAGGTCGGCGGCGTCATCTCGAGCCATTGCGGCCCGACCGCCTTCGGTGCGGTGCTCACGCTTAAGGCGTAAAGGCCTCAGACGAGCGTTCTTCAGCCTGACATCTCGACGTAGACCCCAACCATGGTGATGGGGGATAGATTAAAACGTGCCATTCTAGCCCGAGACGTTTAAACGCAAACGCATGGGCTAGAATGACTCTGGCATTTTAATTGGTTACATCCAAGGAGAGGCAAGGTAGCGCGAATGGCAGAAATGACGCTTGAGGGTGTGGACGCTCGTCCCGAGGACTCTGCATTTGCCCTTGGCCGCGTGCATTCGATCGAGACGATGGGAACGGTCGACGGACCCGGCATCCGCTTTGTGGTGTTTGTTCAGGGCTGTCCCATGCGCTGCGCGTATTGCCACAATCCCGATACCTGGTCGGTCAACGGCGGCACCATGGTGACCGTCGAGCACCTGATGGATGAGTTCCAGAGTAACCACGAGTTCTATCGCAGCGGTGGCATTACGGTGTCCGGCGGCGAGCCGCTCCTGCAGCCCGAGTTTTTGGCCGACCTGTTCCGTGCAATGCACAACGACCCCGATGGCCGTGTACATACCTGCCTAGATAGCTGTGGCTATGCATTTGACCCCAACCACCCCGAGAAGTTCGATGCCGTGCTCAACGAGACCGACATGGTACTGCTCGATATTAAGCATGCCGATCCGGTCGAGCATAAAAAGCTGACCGGCTGCGATCCTGCACGTATCCTGGCGTTTGGCGATGAGCTTGCCCGTCGCAAGATCAAGGTCGTTATCCGCCACGTGGTTGTGCCGGGCATTACCGACACGGTGGAGGAGTGCGAGAAGCTCGGTTGCCTCATCGCTCCATGGCACAACGTGGTGGGCCTGGAAATGCTGCCGTATCACACGATGGGTGTCGTCAAGTACGAGCAACTGGGCATTCCCTATAAGCTTGAGGGCGTACCTCAGATGGATACCGCGCGCATGCCCGAGTTGCGTAATGCCGTTATGACCGGCATGAAAAAGCGCCGTGCGGAGCTCAAAAACGCTATCGGATAGCATGCCATAGCCCTCATATCCCCTCGTTCCCAGCTGAGTTGCGGTGGAATAGTTCTTGTTTTTAGGCCCATGTCGCCCAAACAAGAACCATTTCACCGCAACTTCGTTTTGGGTAGAGATGCGCAACAGAATCGTGCCATTTGGATAAATACGCTTATGGTTTCTTTAAAGACACCTTAAACGCTGCTGAATATCTTTGGAAAGAAATGCCTGCTCGGTATCATGCTGCTCGTATATAAACGGTGGCAGTCAGGAGACCACGTGCGAAACATCGCATCGCGGGACGAGTATGTGCCGCAGCATGGCAGCAGATATAAGACGAAGGGCACGTCTTCGCGTGGCCTTGCCGGCGCTCGCATCCGCGTGAGGAAGATTGCCGCCATTGGGATGCTAACGTCGGCGGTTATTATCCTCGGAATTACCGTTAAAACCTACGCCTCGGAGCGAACGGGGCGCCCAGATGCGTCAACGGTACAGCTGCAAAACGAGAAGGTTTCAAAGTCCAAAGCGTCGGCAGATCAAGCTCTGTCGACGGCAGATCTCAAGACGAGACTTTCGAAGGCGGACTTCAACGATATCCCTTCGGGTGATACCGTTCGGACCTTCTCGTTGGTGGATAACAAGACTCCTGCCTTGGAGGATGAGAGCCTTGCCTTGCTCCAGGATGCCCTGTGTCGGGCGCAGGAGCTGGGCGATGTGGGTGTAGTGTTCTACGACCTATCGAGCGGTAGGGGCGTGACGTATAACGCCGATGTCGAGGTGTATGGAGCGAGCAGCTACAAAGCGCTGTATGCGCTCTATATTTGCGAGACGTTGGTCGAATCGGGGCAGGTGTCGCTCGATGGGCCTTTAGCCACGTATGGTGGTTACAGCATGGGCTGGCAGACGGTGCGCAACCTTATCGAGAATGCCGTCGTCAACTCAGACAACGATTCGTTTATCGCGTTACGCGCGGCGTTTGACCATGATGGCTATGAGGATTGGATTGCCAATCTGGGTGTTGATGACGAAACGGCACTGAATCCGATGAGTGATTTTCCGACCTACTGCCCGCGCACTTCTGCGAGGTTATGGCGTGAGATGAGCGAGTATCTGAGCATGGATACCGAGACTTCACAGTGGTTGTCGGGCCTTCTGGCATCAACATCGCGCTCGTTTATTCGCGATGGCATTGCGGACGAGCAGGTTTTGGTGCGCAACAAGGCAGGCTGGATTAGCGAGGATGGTTACTACTCGACATGCGATGCGGGCCTTATCGACATCGATGGCTGTACCTATGTCATGGGTATCATGACATCGATGCCGTGGAGCGACCGCTCGAGCGAGGTTACGGCCGCGATTGCAAAGGCTCTGTTTGATACGCGAGCTGCACTGGCTTAGCGTGTTCGTTTGACGAGGTCAAACAAAATGCTGGTACCATACCGTGGTTGAGAATTTCGAATAGGTTTGGGGAATGGCATGGCTACCATTGCGATTATCGGTGCGCTCGAAAAAGAGATCATGCAGATTAAGGAAGAGCTGAGCGACGTTTGCGAGGCACGGGAGGCAGGCTTGACCGTTGTGAGCGGTGAGCTCGACGGCCTGACAGTTGTCGCCACAACGGCGGGCATGGGCACGGTGAACGCCGCCGCTGCAACACAGCACCTCATTAGCAAGTATGCTCCGCAGGCTGTTGTGTTTTCGGGCATTGCGGGCGGTTTGAACCCCAAGCTCCATATCGACGACGTGGTCATTGGCAAACGCCTACGCTATCTGGATACCGATACCGCGCTTATCGCCGAGTCCGCACCGGGGCTCGAGGAGTTTGGCTCGACGCCCGCGCTGGTCGATATTGCCGCCGACGTGCTTGCTGAGCGTGGGCTTGTTGACGCTTCGAAAAATGCAGTCGCTTCGAACGAGGGCACCAAGCAGTTCCTGGTCGGCACGATTGCCACGGGTAACCGCTTTGTGACGGGCGCTACCATGCGCAACGACGCTATCGAGGCGACGCATGCCGATTGTGTCGGCATGGAGGGCGCGGCAATTGCCCATGTCGCAACCAAAAATGGTGTCGATTGCCTGGTGTTGCGCGCTATCAGCGATAATTGTGACGAGGCGTACGATGCAATTTGCGAGCGCGAGTTCGATCTGTTCGAGTACGCGCGTGTCGCAAGTGACATCACGCTCGATATCGTCCGCCGCATTGCCGCTGCGCAATAGCGCGTCTATTTGTAAGAACCTACGACCAAGGAGTGTCCATGGCCGATTCCATTAACTATCAGCTTGCCAAGTTCGTCGCCAGCTACGGCAAGGTTTCGCAGATCCCCGAGTCCACCTGCCCCGAGGTGAGCTTTGTCGGCCGCTCCAACGTGGGCAAGTCGTCCATCATGAACAAGCTCTTTGGCCGCAAGAACCTGGTGAAGGTTTCGAGTACGCCGGGCAAGACGAGCAACATCAACTTCTTCGAGGCCGACGACGTGCACTTTGTGGACCTGCCAGGCTACGGTTTCGCCCGCCGTTCCAAGGCCGAGCGCGACCGTTGGGCCGAGCTCATTGGCGACTTCTTCGACTCCGAGCGCAGCTTTAACCTGGTTGTGTCGCTGGTGGACATTCGCCACGACCCCAGTAAACTCGACCATGACATGATCGACTACCTGCAGGGCAACGAGTTCAACTTTATCGTCTGCCTCACCAAGGCCGACAAACTCAGCCGCACCCAGCAGGCCCGCCAAGCAGCAGCCATCAAAAAGCAGCTCAACGTCCCGGCCGAGAATGTAATCATCACGAGCTCCCAGACCGGCGTGGGTATCGACGAACTAAAAAAGCGCATCGCCGAGGCCTGCCTCTAGTCAGGGTTAAACCGTCAAAAGCCCCCGTTCATATCACCCCAGTGATAGTTATTGGTAAACTATCACTGGGGTGATATTTTTTAGGAGGTCGATATGGAGCTTTGGCACGGGTCGGAGGTTGTTGTCGAGCATCCATCGTTGGATAAATGCAGGCAATTCAATGACTATGGGCGCGGGTTTTATTGCACACCGCATGAGGAAATGGCAATGGAGTGGGCATGTCGGACCGAGTCTGATGGCATTGCCAATCGATATGAGCTTGATTTAGATGGCCTTGCGATTTTGGATTTGGAATCAGGTGAGTTCTCGATTCTCAACTGGCTTGCAATTCTGGCGAATAACAGAGAGTTCAATGTTTCAACGCCAGTAGCACGCGAGGGGCTTCGTTATCTGCTGGATAACTGCCTGATTGATATTTCTCCCTATGACGTTATTCGAGGCTATCGTGCAGACGATTCCTATTTCTCGTTTGCAAGACAGTTTGTCAACGGCATGATCTCGCTCAGGCAATTGCAGCGCATTATGTTTTTGGGGGATTTGGGCATTCAATATGCGCTTATGAGTGAGCGTGCGTTCTCGGCGATTAAGTTCCGCGATTGGAAGCAGGCTTCGGGAGCTGAGTTTTATCCCAAACGATTTGAGCGAGAACAGAACGCTCGACGAAAGTACCTGGATACGGTAAACGGATTTGACTCTGATGGTGTCGACATTAGGGATTTGATGGCAGGGAGGGTTGATTTAAATGATCCAAGAGTTAACGGATCGTGGGCCGAGTAGGACATATCCCGTCTATTACCTTGAGGACGCAATGAACAACCTCGGGGATTGCTTCGACTATGCCGTTAACGATTACGGAGCAGAAGGATCGGAAGTTGCTGAACTCTTTTGCCTGAGCGGCGTAGCTCGCGAGTTCGAACGCGGCAACGCATGGGTAGTGTCGGGAAAGTCGGGCGTTGAACTATTTGCGCTCATCTCCGAAAGATCTGGTTACCAAACAGGGTCGATGCCAGATCGGACCTACCGATTTGAGAAGACACCAGAATATTGGACGGGCTGGATACTGGCATATTTGCAGTGGCGCCTAGGGGGATCGTTCGAAGATCTGCTTCATGTTGTTCCATTTGATGCGCTGCGAAACCTGTACTACCCCTGGCATGAGGCCTCGGAGGAGCGCGTGGCGCGCCTTGTCTGTGATATGGCGAAGAAGGCGCCGCGTCAGACTAAACTGGCGCTAGCAAGAAAGAGGATTAAAAAAACCCAACAAGACCTGGCATACGAATCGGGTGTATCGCTCCGTTCAATCCAAATGTACGAACAGCGCCAGCGAAACATCAACGAAGCCTCGGTAACGACAGTGAGGGATATTGCAAAAGTCCTACACTGCAACATCGAAGACCTCCTAGAACCAGTCTTCGAATACAAAGAAACAAGCGCAGCGTAAACCAAGCGCACAGGCGAAGCCTGTCACTAGTAAGTGCCCCTACCTAGCAAGAGCCCCTACCAATAAAAAGCAACTATCAGCCCGGCGCTTTTACAAAGCGTAGGTCCCTGTAGCCGCCGTCAGCGAAGCTAACGTAGGGGAGGCCAGGGGCTTTGCCCCCAAATCTTTCCGCAGGACGGCAGGACCCCCGCCGCACGAAGTGCGCAGCGGGGGTCCTGCCATGTCCGAGGACGATTTGGGGGCAAAGCCCCTGGCCTCCCCGGCGAGTATACGGGACGGCGACTACAGGTATTCGATCTGGGCGCCTTCCGTGTCGCACGTCAGAATATGCGTATCGCACTTGGGGAACTGCTCGCGCAGCTTGACCTGCAGGAACTTTGCCACGATGGTGTCGTCGGTCACAGCCATGAGGGTCGAGCCCGAGCCGCTAATCCAGATGGTCTTAGCGCCGCCGTTAAGGCAGGTGTCGCGCACGGCGTTGTAGTCGGGAATCAGACGGCGACGATAGGGCTCCTGGATGCGGTCGTCGTTGGCGGCGGCAATCAGGTCGAGGTCACCAGTCTCCAAGCCGCGCGTCATGCCGGCGATGCGGCCCATCTGCCACACGGCGGTGGAGAGCGGAATCTCCTGCGGCACGACCTTGCGCGCCTCGCTCGTGTGTACCTCGTAGGGCGGAATCACGGTAATAAAACGCAGGCGATCGCTCACCTCGTAGCGCAGGCACTGGGGGAGCGAATCGGTCGGCGTAAAGGAGCAGACGGCGCCGCCCAGGATGGCGGGGGCGACGTTATCGGGATGGCCCTCGACCTCGGTGGCAATGCGGACGAGCTCAGCGCGGTCGACGGTGTGGCCCGTCAGCGCGGCGGCAGCCATGATGCCGGCGACGACGCAGGTGGAGCTGGAACCCAGGCCACGGGCGACGGGCACGTCGGTCTGAATGTCGATGGCGACGGGGAAGGCCGGCTCGCCCCATGCGGCCAGCGCATCGACAAAGCTCACGTAGACCAGGTTGTTCTCGTTTTGGAATTCCTCGGGGCAGCCCGTGATGGTGAGCTTGTCGGCGCGCTCAAAGGTAAAGTGCGAGTAGAGGCTGACGGCCATGCCGAGGGTATCGTAGCCGATGCCTAGGTTGGCGCTGGTTGCTGGGACGGTGATTTTGATCATGTGGGTCCTCCTTGGCGGGTCTGACCGTTTAGTTCGCTGCTCGGGCAGTCCTGGCTCGCTCGGAAAGCACATTAAGTGCTTTCCGGCTCGTGCGGAACTCGCGACGAACTAAACGGCCAGACCCGCTCGCATGCTCGTCATCATCCCGAAAGCTAAATAAAAAGAAGGTGCGCCGGCTTGCGCCGGCGCTTAATAAGGGGTTTAGTTGGTTGCCATCTTTTTTGCAGCCTGCTCTACGTAGCTGGCCATCTCATCGACGTCGCAGACGTCTTCGAAACGGACGGGTTTGGATTCGAGTTCGGCGAGCTGGGCTGGGGCGACCGTGTTGGTTGTCTGCTCGAGCACGCGCATGGCCTCAAAGTCGTCCTCGGGAACGTCGAGGCCCAGGGCGTCGCAGCAGGCGCGCGGGAACTTGTAGGGGCTGGCGGTCGAAAGCAGCACGCGGGCCTTGGCGCCCTCGGCGGGAGCGGCCTGCTCAAAGACGTGATAACCACAAGCGGTGTGCGGGTCGATTACGTAGCCGTTCGTATCCCAGCAGCTCTTGATGGCAGTGCGGACCTCGTCCTCGCTGGCCCAGCCGCAGGCAAAGACGCTCTGAATCTTGGCCAGCAGCTCGGCGGGCACCTCGTAGCGACCAGTCTGCGCCAGCTGCTCCATAAGGCCGGCAACGAGCTCACAGTCGCCATCGGACAGGAAGTACAGCATGCGCTCCAGGTTGGAGCTGATGAGGATGTCCATCGACGGCGAGATGGTCGTGAAGAACGGGCGGTTACGGTCGTAAACGCCGGTGGTCAGGAAGTCGGCAAGCACGTTGTTCTTGTCGCTCGCCACGACGAGCTTGGCGACGGGCAGACCCATGCGCTTGGCGTAGTAGCCGGCCAGGATATCGCCAAAGTTGCCGGTGGGCACACAGAACTCAACGGCGTCGCCGGCCTCGATGGCGCCGGCGCGCAGCAGCTGCGCATAGGCGGCAAAGTAGTAGACGACCTGCGGTACCAGACGGCCGACATTGATGGAGTTGGCGCTCGAAAGCACCGTGCCAGCGGCCTCCAGGCGCTCGGCAAGCTCCTTATCGGCAAAGATGCGCTTGACGGCGCTCTGGGCGTCGTCAAAGTTGCCGCGGATGCCGCAGACGGCGACGTTATCGCCCTCCTGCGTGGACATCTGCAGATTCTGCACGCGGCTGACTTTGCCCTCGGGATAAAAGACGGTGATGCCCGTGCCCGGCGCGTCGGCAAAACCGGCGAGTGCGGCCTTGCCGGTGTCGCCCGACGTGGCGGTGACGATCATGATGCGCTCGGCGCCGCCGTCCTTGGCGGAAGTGCGGGCCATCAGACGGGGGAGCATCTGCAGGGCGACGTCCTTGAAGGCGCTTGTGGGGCCGCCAAAGAGCTCCATCACATAGGTCTGAGGGGCGTCAGCGCCCGGCGCAGCGTCGAGTTTGACGAGCGGCGTAACCTCCTCACTCGCGAACGTGCCGCGGTATGCCTCGTCGACACACGCCGAAATTTCTTCGGCCGTGTAATCATTCAGTAACACTCCCAACACATCTTGAGCGATTTCAAAGTACGATTTATCTGCAAGCGAGCTGATATCGACCTGCTGGGTGCCGAGCTCGTCCGAGACAAACAAACCCCCGTCGGGAGCGATGCCGGTGCGGATTGCCACCTTACTTGAGCACGATAAAGTGCGTCCTCGTGTACTATGATAAGTTCCCATATAACACTGCTCCTCGGATGCCTTGGACCCAATCGGTGAAACCATGGTATCAGAGCGCGCAAAACAGGTTTGCAGAGGCTTTTAGAAAGGTAACCTCAAGCCCATGATTAAGATTGCCAAGTTTGGCGGCTCGTCGGTCGCCGACGCCGAACACTTCAAAAAGATCAAGGCCATTGTCGACGCCGACCCTGCCCGCCGTTTTGTGGTGGTTTCCGCCTGCGGCCGCCGCTTTAAGGGCGACACCAAGGTGACCGACCTGCTCTACCTGGTTAACGCGCACGTTAAGTATCACGTGTCGTGCGAGGAGCTACTCGAGGACATTGGCCAGCGCTATTTTGATATCGCTGACGAGCTGGAGCTCACCTATCCCATCCGCGAGGAGTTCGCGGCCTTTGCCGAGCGCGCCCGCTCGGGCGGCTACTCCACCGAGGAGCTTGTGAGCCGTGGCGAGTACTTTACCGCCCGCCTGATGGCCGAGTACCTGGGCTTACCGTTCCTGGACGCCGCGACGGTTGTGGCGTTCCATCACGACGGTACGCTCAGCATGAATCGCACCTCCGAGCTGGTGCAGGAGTACGGTCAGCAGGGCGGCTTTGTTATGCCCGGTTTCTACGGCGCGACGCGTGAGGGCCAGATTAAGCTGCTCGACCGTGGCGGCGGCGATATTTCCGGCTCGATTCTGGCCAAGTGCCTGGGCGCCGATCTGTACGAGAACTGGACCGACGTCTCGGGCTTCTATTCTGCTGATCCGCGTATTGTTCCCGAGGCTCAACCCATTGCGCGCGTTACCTACGAGGAGCTGCGCGAGCTTTCGTACATGGGCGCAAGTGTCCTGCACGAGGAGGCCGTGTTCCCCGTGCGCGAGGCAGGCATTCCGCTGGTCATCAAGAACACCAATGCGCCGCAGGACCCCGGCACCATCATTAGCGAGACAGCTGATGAGGGCGAGGCGGAGCCCATCATTACCGGCGTGACCGGCAAGCGCGGCTTTGTCGCCATCAACGTTGCCCGCGACCGCACCAAGCCCCGTGTCGGCTTTATGCGCCGTGCGCTTTCGGTCTTCGAGCGCTATGACGTTTCCGTCGAGCACATGCCCACCGGTGTCGACCGTTTTGGCGCCGTGGTGCAGGAGCAGGACGTGCACGACTCGCTGTACTCGCTCGTGGGCGACATTCAGCAGGAGGTCGAGCCGCTCGAGATCGAGGTTGTCGAGGGCCTGGCGCTTATCGCGACCGTTGGTCGCAACCTGCGCGGTCGTGCCGGCATCTCTGGCCACCTGTTTGGCATGCTTGGCCAGGCCGGCGTGAGTGTGCGTATGATTTCGCAGAGCTGCGACGAGATCAACATCATCATCGGCGTGGAGGAGAAGGACTTTGATCTGGCGATTCAGACCATCTACCGTGCTTTCTCCGACGAGAACGGTATCGTGAAGGTCTCCGACCTGGAGGCTCCCGCGCCGGTCGATCCCGCTCTGGACGCGCTCCGCAAGTAGCTGCCATCCCGGTGCATTTTTGGGACATGTCTCATAAATCTACGGTGGGGCGTTTCATTTCGGTTTCGTTTCGACGGGGCGGGTTTCGTGTCCGCCCCGTTCTTGTATACACTGGCAACAATATTCGGCCTGCTTGGCGTGCGGGCGATAGCCACAACCTTTAAAGGGGGAAGCATGAAACAGTACACGGTTGCTATTTTGGGCGCCACGGGAGCCGTGGGCACCCAGATGCTCGAGTGCCTCAACGAGCAGGAGTTTCCGGTCGGTAAGCTCAAGCTGCTAGCGAGCGCGCGCTCTGCAGGCAAGACCGTTGAGTTCCGCGGCGAGCAGGTTGTGATTGAGGAGGCTTGCCCCGAGGCCTTTGAGGGCTGCGACATCGTACTCGGCGCCGCCGGCGACGATATCGCCAAGGAGCTGCTGCCTGAGGCCGTCAAGCGCGGCGCCGTCGTAGTCGATAACAGCCACGCCTTCCGCATGGATCCCGAGGTGCCGCTGGTCGTGCCCGAGATCAATGCCGATGACATTGAGTGGCACCACGGCCTGATTGCCAACCCCAACTGCGCGACTATCATCGGCCTGGTTCCCACCTGGCCGCTGCACCAGCTTGCCGGCGTGAAGCGTATGATCGTGTCCACGTATCAGGCAGCTTCGGGCGCTGGCGCGCCCGGTATGGCCGAGCTCGAGGCTCAGCTGGCCGCTCTGGGCCGTGACGAGGAGATTCCCGAGCCGCGCGCCTTTGCCGCCCAGCTGGCGAGCAACCTGATTCCGCAGATTGGCGGCGTCAAGGAGGAGGGCTTTACCTCCGAGGAGATGAAGTTGCAAAACGAGGGCCGCAAGATCATGCACCTGCCCGAGCTGCGCGTGAACTGCACCTGCGTGCGCGTGCCCGTGCTGCGTTCGCACTCCGAGAGCATTACGCTCGAGTTTGAGCGCGATATTACGGTGGAAGAGGCCCGTGCTGAGCTGGCTGCTGCTCCTGGCGTCAAGCTGGTTGACGATATGGCTGCCGAGGATGCACACGACCGCTTCCCCATGCCGATGGACACGTCCGACCAGGACCTGATTTGGGTTGGCCGCGTGCGTCGTGACATCTCGAACCCCGAGGCTGCGCGCGGCATCACCTTCTGGTGCTGCGGCGACCAAATCCGTAAGGGCGCGGCAACCAACGCCGTCCAGATCGCTAAGCTGCTCTGCGAGTAGTGTGACCTGTCCGGCGGGGGCCGGGCTTGGTTTTCAGAACGTCCTCGACCATGTGTGGCGCCTTGTCCTGCTCCTTCGGAGCCGCGGACAAGGCGCCACACTGGTCTGCGGAGTGTTCTGAAAACCAAGCCCGGCCCCCGCCTGCGGTGACGCTGTTACGAGCGGCCTGCGATGGGGGCGTTGTTGGTTGGGGCCGCTGGGCTGATGGGAGCACGTGGCTGTTGCGGGCCCTGGTCCCGGCGGCGGCCTCGGCGCTTTGCGCCTGCCGCCTTGGGGGACTGTGGGGCGCGGCCGGCAGCTGCGGCGCGTTGCGCCTGCTGCCTGCGGGGACTTTGGGGTCGATTGGGGTTGTCTGCACAATTCGCGGTATTATGTTGCGGAGTTTTGAAAGGAGCCGCTGGTGGTCACGACGACGTTTGCTTCGCCTTTGGGCGAAATCTTGCTTGCCGCTGATGGCCGCGGTCTGACGGGGCTTTGGTTTGAGGGACAGGAGCATTTTGGCTCCACGCTTCTCAAAGAAGATCCTGAACATGTTGAAGGCGCCGATGCAGTTTCTGGTGCTGGCGGCATGTCGTCGGTGAGTCCTGCAAATGGTGCGGCTTCTTCGGTGCTTGAGCGTTCGTGGGCTTGGCTGAATGCTTATTTTGCAGGGCAGGAACCTCGGTTTACGCCGCCGTTGCATTTGATTGGCACGGCGTTTCAGCGTGAAGTTTGGTACGAGCTGCTTTCTATTCCGCGTGGCGAGGTCGCTACGTATGGCGAGATCGCCCAGCGTGTTGCGGCTCGACATCGTGTGCCGGGAAATGAGACACCCGTTGTGTCTCCCCGTGCCGTGGGGGCCGCGGTCGCTCGCAACCCTGTTTCGATTATTGTGCCATGCCATCGCGTGGTGGCGGCCGACGGCTCGCTTAACGGATATGCCGGCGGGCTTGATCGCAAGGAGTGGCTGCTTCGGCTTGAGGGCGCGTACGAGGAGTAACACTCGAGCGCTTTGCATAGCCAAGATGCCGTGAAAGAACGGGACATGCTTTCCGAATGGAGGCTCAGACGGAAACTACGTCCCGGAATTCCGTTTTAAAGCGGGATGCGCTTTCCGAATGGCGTCCCAAGCGGAAACCGTGTCCCGGAATACAGCCTCAGAGTGGGACACCGTTTCCGGCTGAGACCACCTGCCTGGACATCGATCTACGCCCGCTCCTGCAGGGCGTAGATGGACTTATCCATGTTGAACAGGTAAGCCACAACGCAGACAATAATGAACATCGGCAAGTTACCAAAGCCGAAGACTTCGCAGCCAATAAGGATGGGTGCGAGCAGCGTATTGGTGGCGCTGCCAAAGACGGCTGCGTAGCCCAGTGCGGCGCAGAGCTCGACGGGCATGCCGAGTTGAGCCTCGTTATGGCGACATCTGGGTAACAGAAAGGCCCGCGTTCCTCAGAGGCAAGATAGGCAATTCTGCTTCTGAGGTAGATCTCAATTCTGCCGACCGCACTGCCGACCGCATCAAACATTAACTGCCGGAGGGCTCGGTCAAATTCATACGTGTAGATGATGGTTTCGAATGTTGTGCCTTCGCGAAAGATGGTAATCCCGGACTTGCATTTGGTTTTGTAGGGAAACCAGTAGGCCGACAGTCTGTAGTGGTTGGCTTCGACCAAAGCTCGCTCGAGTTCGCTTTGATCAGAGCACTTAAGACCCTTGTTTTCTGTCAATAGTGCTATTTGTTCGTTGATGGATATCCGCGACTTCTGGTATTTCATTAAGCCTCTTGATAGAAAAAGAGCTGGAGTTGCGCATCGTTGAGAGGCTTTCCAGCTTTAGCAAAACAAACTTATAAGATGCGACGGGCCGCGTCAAGATAATTACCGGACGGCCTAGGAGGCGGCTGGTTGGCTGGCTTAAAACCCAGCGCGTGAAATGACGCTCCACGCTATTCAGCGCGCTTGATAGGATGACGAACCACGGTCTTAAGTTTCTCCGGCGCACACTTGCGTGGATCGGAAAGATAGATTTCGTGATGTAAACGGGTGTCTGAGAAGTCGGGGACATAGCCCTGCTCGGTCGCATATTCATGCATGGCGTCTACGGTTGCCGGCTCGCTGTCGTAGGGTCCGGTATGCATGCATTGAACGCAGAGACCCTCGTCAACTTTAAGCAGCTCGACGGCAGAAAAGTCCAGTTTCTTTTTGGCCGTGGCTTCCGCGACCGCCCAGTCAAAGTCATCCTGAGTGACGAAATCGGGCAGGCGGATGCACGAGATAAAGTTGAAATCGTCCTTGCGTACATAATCGATGTCGCCGCTCGGGGAGTCTTGCCACCAGAAGCCCTCGAGCGGCGGTACCACAAAGTCGAAATAGCCCTCGATACTCCTTGAGCCTTTCTTTGACATCTTGACGGTATAGGCGATGCCGTAAAGCAGCGGCAGGGCATTTTGATACTCGCCACCTTCGGTATTTGGGTCGCCCTTTCCGCGAACGGCAACGTAGCTCATAGGCGGGACAGTTATGATACTCGGCTTGCTTGCAGGTCTGTAGAGCTCTTTGCATTCCTTCTTAAAGTCGAACGCCATGTTGGCCGCCTTTCTGCGTATTGGCCTGCTTAGATAGCGGAATCATATCATAGAAACGAACAGCTGTTCGAATGATTTGGCTGACAGATTGAGATGCGTGCGTTGTGTTTGGCGGTCGGCCTGACCCCATCGATGATTTCTCTGCCTCCCCGGCGCCTCATCTATAGCTGCCGTTTCCCCATATAAAACCTGCCAAAATGAACCTGTCCCTTTTTGGTCGGTGCGAAATGGGTAATACTAAAGAGTTATCCGACCAGATGGGAATTAATCGATGGCCTATATCGAATTCAAAGACGTCATCAAGGCATACGGCGAGGGCGACGCCCGCATTCACGCACTCGACGGCGCGAGTTTTACGGTCGAGCGCGGCGAGCTCGCCATCATTTTGGGTGCTTCAGGCGCCGGTAAAACGACGGCGCTCAACATCTTGGGCGGCATGGACACGGCAACTTCCGGCACCGTGACGGTGGACGGGCGCGACGTGAGCTCCGCTAACGAGGCGCAGCTCGTGGAATACCGCCGCGCCGACGTCGGCTTTGTCTTCCAGTTCTACAATCTGGTCCCCAACCTGACGGCCCTCGAAAACGTTGAGCTCGCAGCTCAGATTTGCCCCGATTCGCTCGATGCCGAACAAACGCTTCGCCAGGTTGGCCTGGGCGAGCGCCTGGGCAACTTTCCGGCACAGCTTTCGGGCGGCGAGCAGCAGCGCGTGTCCATCGCCCGCGCACTGGCAAAGAACCCCAAGCTGCTTCTGTGCGACGAGCCCACGGGCGCGCTCGACTATAAAACCGGCAAGCAGATCTTGCAGCTGCTGCAGGATACCTGCCGCAAGCAGGGCATTACGGTCATCATCATCACGCACAACTCCGCGCTCGCGCCCATGGCCGATCGCCTGATTCGCTTTAAGAGCGGCCGCGTGGAGAGCGAGACGGTCCAGCAAAATCCCGTGCCTATCGAGACGATCGAGTGGTAGCGCCCATGGATCAGGACCGCCAAAACAGCCAACGCCGCGACGCGCAGAACACGGAGCGCGAGCAGGATTTTACGACCTACCGCACTGCCCAAAGCTCAAACGATATGGTGCCGACGGTGTTTCGCCGCGGTGTCTACCGCACGATTCGCGGCAGCCTCAAACGCTTCTTGTCTATCGTCGTGATCACCGCGCTCGGCGTGAGCGTGATGTGCGGCCTTAAGGCGGGTTGCGAGGACCTGTGCGATTCGGTTGACGCCTACTTCGACCAGCAAAATGTCTATGACATTAACGTGCAGTCGACCTATGGCCTGACTGACGATGATCTCGACGCCATCCAAGAGGTCGATGGCGTCGAAACGGCCGAGGGCATCTACACCGAGACCGCCTACACCGCCGTGGGCACAACGCGCGAGCGCGTGGTCGTGCAAAGTCTCTCCAAGGAGAATATCGATCAGCCAGTGCTCGTGAACGGCGATTTGCCCGAGAGCGCCGATGAGGTCGCGGTGACTTCGAAGTTCCTGAAGGCTTCGGGCAAAAAGCTCGGCGATACGGTGAGCTTTGCTGCCAACGATGCGAGCTCGTCGAACCAAAGCGCCAAGGATCAGTTTGCCGATGGCGATTACACCATCACGGCCGAGGTTCTCGATCCCACTGATGTGAGCTCCGACTCGACGGTCAACGCCTTCCGTGCCGCCTCGGCGGCGGACTATAAGTTCTATGTGAGCGAGGACGCCGCGACATCTTCTTCCTACTCCGCGGTCCACGTGGTCGTCGAGGGAGCCAAGGATCTCAACTCATATTCGGATGCCTACGCGGCAAAGATCAATGAGGTCAAGGGCAATATAGAGAAGATCCGCGAGGAGCGTGAGAAGGCGCGCGCTCAGGAGCTGACGGTCGACACGCCGACAAGCTTGGATGCGGCCGAGCGTCAGGCCGCCATGCTCTTTGGGATCGAGCAGGACAACATCAATCGCATGGCCGAGGGCAGTGAGGAGCGCGTGCAAGCGCAGGCCGACCTGGATCAGCGCCGTGCCGCCGCCGACCAGCAGTTTGCCGATGCCCGCGCCGAGCTCTCTGACCTGGGCGAATGCACCTGGTACATCCAGGACCGCGGCAATATCGCAAGCTACTCGAGCGTGGAGAGCGATAGCTCGTCAATTGAAGCCATCGCCACGGTGTTCCCATTCATCTTCTTTATCGTCGCCGTGCTCATCAGCCTTACCACCGCCACGCGTATGGTCGAGGAGGAGCGCACGCTCATCGGCCTGTATAAGGCGCTCGGCTATTCGCGCGGACGCATCCTGTCCAAATACGTGGACTATGCGCTGTGGGCTTGTCTGATCGGCGGCGTGCTCGGCAACATCATCGGATTTGTGGGCCTGCCGCTGTTCCTGTTTACGGTGTTCGACGACATGTACTCGCTGCCCCAGATGTTGCTTTCGTACGACATCGTGTCCTCGATCGTCTCGGTGGCGCTGTTTGCCGTGGGCGTGGTGGGCGCCACGATTATCGCCTGCCGCCACGAGATGGCCGAGACCCCGGCCTCGCTCATGCGCCCCAAGGCCCCGCGCGCCGGCTCGCGTATCTTGCTCGAGCGCATCGGCTTTATCTGGCGCCGCATGGGCTTTTTGAACAAGGTGGCAGCACGTAACCTGTTCCGCTACAAAAAGCGCGCCTTTATGACCATCTTCGGTATCGCGGGTTGCACCGCGCTTGTGATCTGCGGTATGGGTATTCGCGACACGTCGGTCGCGCTTTCGCCCAAGCAGTATGGGCATATCACGCGCTATGACTTGCTGGCGGTTGCCAATCCCGACGATTTTTCGCAGACGTGCGCGGCATTGGATGAGCGCAGCGCGGCCAAGGATTCTAACGTGACGGTGTCTTCGACGCTGCCAATCATGACCGACAACGTCACCTTTACATTTGGCGGAAAGAGCGAGACCGTGCAGCTGATCGTGGTGCCCGATGACCGCACGAACGACCTGGACGACTACGTGCGTCTCGAGGATGAGTCCAAAGAGCCGCTGTCTTTGCGTGACGGAGACGTGTATCTGAGCAAGAGTTCACAGCTGGTTCTCGGGATTCAGCCGGGCGACACGGCGCAGGTCCAAGATTCGTCGCTCAACGTCGCCAAGGTCAAAGTCAGCGACATTTCGCTTAACTATCTGGGCAACACGCTTTACATGACGCAGAGCACCTATGAGCGCGCGTTCGGTCGAAGCGCACGCCTCAACGGCATCTTTGTGCTGCTTAAGGGCTCGTCGGCCGACCAGATTGCGCTTAGCAAGAAGCTTAAGAGTGACGGCTGGCTTTCGATTTCGAGCACGGCCGAGCATTGGGAGAACTTCGAGGCGAACTTCACTATCATCAATTCCGTCGTGGTGCTCGTGACCTTTATGGCGGCGTGCCTGTCGTTTGTGGTGGTGTTTACGCTGTCCAACACCAACATTTCGGAGCGCGAGCGCGAGCTGGCGACCATCAAGGTGCTGGGCTTCCGCCGTGGCGAGGTACACCACTACGTCAACAAGGAGACGTTGATCCTCACGGCAATCGGCGCTGCGCTGGGCGTGCCGCTAGGTGGCTTGCTGGCCAAGAGCTTTACCTACATTTTGCAGATGCCGTCGCTGTACTTTGACGTCGAGGTCGAGCCGCTAAGCTACGTGCTCGCCGTAGTGCTTTCCTTCGGCTTTACGTTTATCGTCAACCTCGCCACCAACCGAACGCTCAACAAGATCGACATGGTCGGCGCCCTCAAGAGCGCCGAGTAACCTGTCCTGGGATTCAAGTTCTAGCGAGCTGCCGACGCGCCCGCAGCAGCATTTTTGCATAAACCGCCCCGCCAAATGCATACTTTGACGGGGCGGTTGCTTTTTGCCCACAGGTACCCCAGGGGGCGCCGTGCAAATTCCGGAGTATTCAGCGTCCCGGGGTCCGCGGGCGCGGGGGCGGGGGTGCAAAACTGCGCTGAAAGCCCCGATTCTGAGTCCCAACGCCTCTAGAGCCGCTCGTTTTTTTACAGGATGCGGCCCATGGTGCCTGCCTTTCGCCCAAAATCCAGTATGCAGGCACCCTCGGCTGCTGAATACTCCCAAAAATGCACGCCGCATCCTACCCCAGGCATCCGCAGCAAGAAGACGAATAGCCTCGGCCTCCCTAGTTGCCGCAGGAGCCCCCAGGGCTTACCTCCCAAATCTTTCCGCAGGACGGAAGGACCCCGCCGCGCGAAGCGCACGGCGGGGTCCTGACATGTCCGAGGACGATTTGGGAGGTAAGCCCTAGGGGCTCCGATGGGGGCGGTTCCAGCCGAGGCTATTCGTCGCCGAAGCTGATGCCCAGCGCCTTGGCCTCGCGCACCAGATCACTCTGGGGGTCGACAAACTTGAGCTTGCCGGCGACATCCTCGAGCGGCATGTGGCACATCTTGCCGTCGCGCAGGGCAATCATGTAGCCAAACTCGCCGCGCAGGCAGCCGAGCGCTGCCTCGACGCCGCACTGAGTCGCAAAGATGCGGTCCTGGGCGTCGGGCTGACCGCCGCGCTGCGTGTGGCCGGGGATGGCGACGCGGGTCTCGCGACCGGTCTTGGCCTCGATCTCCTTGGCGATGTCGTACACGATTGACGGGCTCGTGCGCTCGGCGAGCTTCTTCTTGTACTCCTTCTTGGACAGCGCCGCGTCCTCCTTGGAGATAGCGCCCTCGGCGACGGCCACGATGGTAAAGCGGCTGCCGGTCTCCATGCGATGCTCGATGGTCTTGATGACGTTATCCATGTCGTAGGGGATCTCGGGAATCAAGATGACATCTGCGCCGCCCGCGACGCCGGCATACAGCGGAATCCAGCCAACCTTGTGACCCATGATCTCGATAACGAACACGCGGCCGTGACTTGAGGCGGTGGTGTGAATGTCGTCGATGCACTTGGTAGCGACGTCGATGGCGCTGGTAAAGCCAAACGTCAACTCGGTGCCCCAGGTGTCGTTATCGATGGTCTTGGGCAGCGCGATAACGTTGAGGCCCTCTTCGCGCAGGCGGTTGGCGGTCTTGGTGGATCCGTTACCGCCCAGCATAAACAGGCAGTCGAGCTGCAGTTTATGATAGGTGTGGACCATTGCGGGCACCTTCTCGACGCCATCGGCCTCGGGAACATCCAGGCGCTTGAACGGCGTACGGCTCGTGCCCAGGATGGTGCCGCCGCGGGTGAGGATGCCGCTAAAATCGGCGGGCGTCATGACGCGGAATCTGCTGTAGATAAGGCCCTGGTAGCCGTCCTCAAAACCATAGATCTCGATAGGTTCTTCGCTATTTGTCATAAGCGTTTTGACGATGCCGCGCATAGTGGCGTTGAGCGCCTGGCAGTCGCCGCCACTGGTAAGAAGACCGATCCTAAGCATGATGAATCCTTCCGGGCAAGTTATAACATGCGCATAAGTTTACCCCCGCACACTGTTGACGCGGGGGTAAAACGTGTTAGCTCAAGCGTATGGAAATGTAAACAACGTCAGGCGGGCGTAAGGTTGACGGGCCTGGCTCCTTACAGTGCGAAGGCGTCGACGTCGCCCCAGTGGCGGCGCAGCGTGATGGCGGCGGCGGGTTCGGTATTGTCAAAGACGACCGACCATTGCGTATTGCTGGTGATGTCTTCCGGATTGGGTTCTTGCGCTGCGGCACGCAGGGCTTCCCAGACAATCGTTTCGTCCTGGGCACCGACATGGGCGTCAAGAACATCGGCGATTGCGACGGCGCGCTCTTTACCATGGCCCAGCTCGTCATTCTTTTGGTTGGGCAGCACTTCGTTGTCATAGCAGGCGTAGAAGTTCGTAACCTGGCGTACAGGAGTCGCTTTGAAAGCGCGGTCCGGATCGCGCGGATCCCACTCCACCACCCGCGCGTCACCGGCGGCGTCGTTGATAAAGAAGTGGTAATCGCGTCCTGCCATGGCGTGCATGTCGTAGGCGAAAAGCAGGTCGACAGCTTCTTGCGTGGTGGCGGCACGGTCGAGCACCAGACGGATGGCGAGCGAGGTATTGATGACGGGGCGTTGCGTGTCCTGGTCACAGGGCTTGGAATCCAGAGTGAGTACGGCAATGGACACGCCGCATTCGTTAACACCGTCGAGCTGGGCAAACGGGCCCATGAGTGCGGCGGCGCGTCCGACGACGGAGTCAAGCGGAGTGTTATCTCCCAGGTTGTTAAGGGCGGCAAACCCGATGGAGGCATAGCCGCCACGTGGGTGATTGCGCACCAGCAGCGCCGAGGTGTCGTCCTTAAAGTCGTAATTGCGACCGGTGCGCACGCGGCCTTCGGCATCTACGGCGACAAAAGCGCTGCAGGCAAAGTGGGGCGCCTGGACATGTACCGGCACACCGGGCAGCACCTGCGCCACCACGGCATCGATGTAGGCCTGGTCGTCGCGCACGCCAGCGGCGATGATGCGATCAAGATCGTAGTCGTAGGCGATGTCGATTGCGTACAGGTCATAGCCATCCGCGTAGCCGGTCAAGCGTTTGAGCGACGCGGCGGACTTGATTTGCTTGCGGTAAACGATGCCGGCGGCAGCGGCAAGGCCGACGGCGACTCCCGCGACACCGCAGGTGATGGCAATGTTACGTGGCTTCATGACGGTTCCTCTCGTCCTGTTAGCGCAATTGTCGCAAAAGGGGCGCGGGCATGATGGCTCAACTTGGTGAGCGGTGCGGAATTAAGCACGGAATGAAGAGTGCGGCGCTGGCGTGGCGGGGTATGCTGGAGGGGACCATCAACCCAGCGAAAGGGGAGAGCATGACGGATCAGGAAACGCCCGAGCGCGCGCACGTGACGGCCGACGATATCGAGGCCGCCAACGACCTTATCGACTTTGTCGAGGCATGCCCCAGCATGTTTCATACGGCGGCGACCATTATGGCCGAGCTCGACGAGGCGGGCTTTACCTACCTGCCCGAGAACGCGGCATGGGATATCGAGCCGGGCGGGCGTTATTACACGCAGCGCAACACCTCGAGCGTCGTTGCCTTTAAGGTGGGCGAGGACCTGGCCGCGACGTGGGGCGAGGACGGCGTTGCCGGTGACTATCATTTTCAGCTCACGGCGTCGCACAGCGATTCGCCGACGTTTAAGGTTAAGGCCGTGCCCGAGCTCGACGGCGCGGGCGAGACGCTGCGCCTGAACACCGAGGCCTACGGCGGCATGATCGACTACACCTGGTTCGACCGTCCGCTGGCACTCGCGGGCCGCGTGCTGGTACGCGAGGGCGACCGTATCGAGAGTCGTTTGCTCGCTACCGAGCGCGAAGTCGCCATCATCCCGAGCCTTGCCATCCACATGAACCGTGGCGTTAACGAGAGCTTTGCTCCCAACCGAGCTGTCGACCTGTGCCCGCTCATCAGTGCCGGCGAGCTTAAGCAGGGTGACTTTGATGCCCTGATCGCCGAAGAGCTGGATGTTGAGCCCGAACAAATTTTGGGCCGCGATCTGTTCCTGGTCAATCGTCAGGATGCGCGCATTTGGGGCTGGGCCGACGAGTTTATCTCGACGCCCAAGCTTGACGACCTGGCCTGCGCCTATACCTCGCTACAGGCATTTTTGGGCGCCGAGAACGCGCACGATGTCTCGGTCTTCTGCTGCTTTGATAATGAGGAGGTTGGCTCCGAGACCAAGCAGGGCGCCATGTCGACGTTCTTGGCCGACGCGCTGCGCCGCATTAACGGATCGCTGGGCTTTGACGACGAGTCGTACCATCGCGCCCTTGCCGCCTCGATGCTTGTAAGCTGCGACAATGCACATGCCGTGCACCCCAACCACGCCGAGAAGTGCGATGCCCGCAATCAGGTTGTACTCAACGGCGGCATCGTCATCAAGGAAGCCGCCAACCAGCACTACTGCACCGATGCCTTTAGCCGCGCGGTGTTCCAGGCTATTTGCGATGACGCCGACGTGCCCACGCAGGCCTTCGCCAACAAGAGCGATATGGCGGGTGGCTCCACGCTCGGTAACCTGTCGAACATGCAGGCGAGCATGCACGCCGTGGACGTGGGCCTGCCGCAGCTGGCCATGCACTCAAGCTACGAGACCGGCGGCGTACGCGACGTGATGTACGCCATCCGTGCCCTCACCGCCTTCTACGAGCGCGACCTCCATATCAACGGCGCCGAAAGCGTGGAGCTCTAAATGCAAGCCGAAGACGAGAAGACCGAGGGCAGGTCTCAACTAATCGATCAGGGGTCGAAGCTGTTCGCCACCGCTTGCCATGAATCGGGAATCGACGTGTCCAACGCGTGGCCAGCGAGCGATGAAGAACTCAAGCGTAGCGCCTATTCGGACCACTATGGTAAGGAGATGGACTGGCTCTAATAGGCGCAACGTCGAAAATGCCAGATGAATGGCTGATATCACTTTGATAAAAGTATCGCTTGCAGAACCAACGTCATGGTGCAAGCTAACCTGACCCCATTGCACCAAAAAGGGAGAATGCTGCAGGTCGGACAAAAGTCAGCGAGAGCCCGCCAGAGCGAGCAAGGTGACGTGAAAGAGGAGGGCATAGGCCTTTTGGCCATGCCCGACGATTGAACGTCAGATTGCCGCTCTGGCGGGCTCGCAGCGTCGAGGGGTTCCGGCGTTTGGTAAAACGCCGGAACAATTAGTGTTCGATCCAACGGCGGAGCGTCTCACCCGCTTGCAGATGACGCAAGTTCTCCGCGGCAATGTCGACCACATTGTTGAGCGTGGCCTCCAAGTGGAACCAGCCCGAGATATGCGGTGTGATGAGCATGTTGGGCGCATCCCACAGCGGGCTTGTCTCAGGCAGCGGCTCGGGGTCGGTGACGTCGACCGCGGCGCCGGCGAGATGTCCGGACTCAAGAGCGGTAACCAAATCGTCGGCAACCACAAGATCGCCGCGGCCGCCGTTGGCAAAGAAGGCGCCCGGTTTCATCGCGGCGAAGAACTCGGCGTTCGCCAGGCCGCGGGTCTCGGGCGTGCTGGGCATAAAGGAAGCGACGATGTCAGCCTCGGCCAGGCGCTCGGACAGGGCGTCCATGCCGTCCATGTCCTCAAACACAATGGGGTAGACGAGTGGATGGCGCTTGATGCCGCGGACGTGCGCGCCCATGCTGCGGCAGAGCGTGGCAAAGTGGCCGCCGATATCGCCCGCGCCCAGCACCAGCACGTTGGCATTTTTGAGCGAGGTGACCGGCCCTAAGTCCTCCCAGCGATGCTCACGCTGCAGGTCCTGGTAGCCGGGCAGGCGCTTCATCATAGACAGCACCATGGCAAACATGTGCTCGCTCACAGCCTGGCCGTAGGCACCCACCGAGCAGGAAAGCTTAGCGTCGGCCGGCACGGTGCCGGCGGCCAAGTAATCGTCATAGCCGGCGGTCTGCAATTGCAACAGCTGGAGATGCTCGCATGCCGTGAGCATGCCAGGGTCGATGTTGCCAAGGATCACGTCGGCATCGGCGACCTGCTCGTGCGTGGCGGCGTCGGCGCTCGTGTAGATAAAGTCCTCGCCCGGAGCGCTCGACTCAAGAATTGCGCGATGACGGTCGTTGACGGGCAACAAAACCAGAATGTTCACAAGCAGTCCTCTCCGCTCGACCTGCCAAAAAGGGACAGGTTTATTTTGGCAGGTTTTATCAGGCAAAACGTTCAAATAAAACGCCGGGCTTCGCGATGGTTAACATATCCATCGCGAAGCCCGGCGCATCTACAGCTACCAGCTCAGCAGCTCGTAGCCATCCTCGGTCACCACGAGTTGTACCTCGCACTGGGCCGAATCGCTGCCGTCCTTGGTACGCACGCACCAACCGTCGCCCTTGCTGATCTTGATGTCGGGCGCTCCGGCGTTGACCATGGGCTCGATGGTAAAGACCATGCCCGGAGCCATGATGGTGTCCACATCGGGCGCCTCGGTGGTAAAGCCGACAAACGGGTCCTCGTGGAACTCCTTACCGATGCCGTGTCCGCCGTACTCGCGCACCACGCTAAAGCCGGCGTCCTCGACCGTCTTTTGCACGGCCTCGGCCATCACGGACAGCGGCAGCCATGGCTTGACGGCCGCCAGACCCGCCTCCACGCTGGCGCGGGTGACGTCGACCAGGCGCTGGCGCTCGGCCGAGACCTCGCCGATGCAGAACATACGGCTCGAATCACTAAAGTAACCGTCTAGGATCGTAGAGCAGTCCACGTTGATGATGTCGCCCTCGTGCAGCACATCCGCATCGCAGGGGATACCGTGGCAGACGACGTCGTTGATCGAGGTGCACACGCTCTTGGGATAGCCCTCGTAGTTAAGATCGGCCGGCGTGCCGCCGTGCTCGACGGTGTAGTCGTAGATCATCTGGTCGATCTGGTTGGTGGTCATGCCCGCGGCGATGTGTTCGCCCACATAATCGAGCACGCCCACGTTGATGGCTGCCGAGCGCTTGATGCCCTCGATATCGGCGGGCGTCTTGTAGAGCGTACGGGGCAGAACCTCCCAGCCCTCTTCCCACAGGCGCTCAAGGCGCTCATCAAAGGCGCTATGGCATTTCTTGTATTTCTTGCCGCTGCCGCACCAGCAAGCATCGTTGCGGCCAGGCACGGGTCCGTTGTCAAACATGGCTAACTTCCTTTCATCCGCAGCTAGTATAGCCCACCCACGCGTCCATAAAAGTTGCGGTGATATAGTTCCGATTTAAGCGGTTTAACAGCATAAATAGGAACTATATCACCGCAACTGATGGAGTGGGATGGCGGACACTAGCTGCTGCGTGGTTTTGCTAGTAGCTCACCTGGCAGGGAATGCCGAGGGCTTGGACGCGCGCGGCAATGGCGTCGAGCACCTCAGGCGCCGCTTTGGCAAGGCCGGCGACCGGCGTCTCGCGAGCCACCGTGTAGATGGTCGCTTCTTGTGGGCGAATGCGCTCAAGTGCCGCGAGCCAGGGGGCAACGTACTCCTCGCCGGTGTTGTCGATAGGCTTGCCCAGATACTCACCGGTCAAAAAGATCGTCTGGATAATAACGTGACCGTCAAAGCTTGCGAACGTCTCAATCTGGTGCTCGACGTCGTAGGGGCCAACAGGCTGGTCGAGCAGCTGGATAAATGCCGGATCGACCGTATCGAGCTTGAGGATGTTGTCGTCGACCATCATGAGCGCATCGTGCACCTCGGGGCGGTCGGCGCGCGTACCGTTGGAGAGCACGGCGATTTTGGAGTTTGGGGCCAGCTGATCGCGCAGCGCGACGGCGCCGGCAATCGCCTGGGGAAACTCCGGTGCGGCGGTGGGCTCGCCGTTTCCTGCGAAGGTGATCACATCGGGGAGCTCGCCCTCGGCTGCCATCTCGCGCAGCTTTGCCTCGAGCGCGTCGAGTACCACGGCAGCTGTGTTGTACGGCTCATGGCAGGGGCGCTCGGCGTTGAGGCCGTTTTCGCAGTAAATGCAGTCGAACGTGCAGATTTTGCCGCTGGCCGGCATCATGTTGACGCCGAGCGAGAGACCAAGGCGACGGCTGCGAACGGGCCCAAAGATGGGGCTGGCATTCAAAAACGTAGACATAGGCATATGCTCCTCAAGACAATTGTGCCTAAGCATAGCATCGGCTCCAAAGCAGGGTGCGGGCTCTTGCTTTACAAGTTTCGTTTTTTCACGTCGCCCATTATGCCGCGCCATGAAAAGCCTCGGGTCGGGTAAAGTTAATCTGTTAACAAGGTGTAAGGCAATGCGGGTCCATCTAGCCGTACCGACGTGTAACTGGATGGGCGTTGACGATGGGAACACAGTATGGATTTTACGGTCGAGAATGCGGGCACCACGATCGCCTGTCGCGAATATGCCGGCCCAGATGTGTCGCCTGATGCTCCTGCCTTGGTGTGCGTGCACGGCGCTTGTGTCGACGGCACATTTTTCGACGGTATCGCTTGTGAGCTCAGCCGCAACTACCGCGTAATTGCCTACGACCGCCGCGGCTGCGGTGGCAGCAGCGATGCGGCAGACGGCAGCTATGATCTTGCCGCTCAGGCCGCCGACCTGCAAGCCGTGATCGAACACGTTGGCGCTCCGACAAATGTGCTTGCGCACAGTGCCGGTACGTTGGTGGCGCTGGAGCTTCTTCGCGCCGAACCCCATCTCGTCGCCCGTGCGATTCTGCATGAGCCGGCTGTGTCGGCCGAAGGCGTCGGCATGGGCGCAGCTCCGGTTTTGCTCGATATGATTGCGGCTGGAAAGGTTTCAAGGGCGCTCCGGCTTTTCTTGGGAGCCCTCGGCGACTTGGACCCCGAAGCTCCCGGGACGACCGAAGCGGAAGCCAAACATGCCCTGCGCAATGGTCGTTGCTTTATGGCTAATGAATACGGAACAAATATGACATATGCTCCCGACTGGGAGCGCGTCCGCGCGTCAAAGGCGGTGCCGGCCGTGTTTTTGGGCGAGCTTTCGGTCGATACACCCCGCGAGGCTGGCACGCGAGCGGCTGCCGAATATCTCGATTGCCCCCTTGTGACGATCCCGGGCGCGCATAACGGTCTGCGCGATCGCCCCGTTACGGCGGCAAACGCCGTTCGCGATGTCTTGGAGCGTTAGCACGCTCGATGACCTGCGGGGAGAGGGGCTGTTAGCGTTTCGTCATTGTTAACGAATGCGCCCATAACCGCGCGCCCGCGGCTCCATTACCGCCGTTTGCCAGGTCATAAAAATGTAACGATAATCGCGCGTTTGCCTTCAGCTGTTAGATGCTACCCTTGTACCAATTGATATGCACCGTTGCCGTGCGTAACGATAGGAAGGGCCCCATATGCTCAATAATCACGAGGTCAATCTAACCGACGAGGAGGCTGCCGCCGAGGTCGCCCGCGTCGCGAAGACCTACCCCGTGGTGCGTTTGCTGTCGGCCGATCAGATTAAGAGCGAGCCTAACTGCTTGCTCGCCGGCGATCGCTGCCCTTGTCTGCGTCAGTCGAGTCTTGAGGCCTTGGCAGGTTCCGATGATGTATCGGAGCAGCTGCTCAATGATGGTACCGAGTACCGCGCTCGCCTGCGCCCTCTGAAGGTCGAGGGCGAGCCTCACGTCCTGCTGATGGTGCGTCCGATCGATGAGCAAGAGGCTGCAGAAGAGGACCTCGTCTACACCGACGTGCTGACGAGTGTGCGCAATCGCCGATATTACGGGGAAAAGCTCCGTAGCGCCCGCATGAAGGCCGGCGTGGCGGTGATCGACCTTGATGATTTTAGGGTCTTCAACGATATGTGTGGCCATCATGCCGGCGACCTTGCACTCGGTGCTGTGGCGACAGCCATACGCAGCGGAATTCGTTCGACTGACGAACTTGTGCGCTATGGCTGCGACAAGTTTGTGGCCGTCATGCCCGATATTCCCTCCGATGACTTCGCCCGTCGCCTGCGTCAGGTATCCGATGCCGTTCATGCCACGATTATTCCGGGCCATGAGCACATGAGCCTGACGGCATGTGTTGGTGGCGTTCGCATTCATGGCGAGACGGTCGATGAGGGCGTTGGCCGCGCTGTCCAGTTACTGAGCCGCGCTAAGGCAAAAGCCGGTACGGTCGTGACCGATGGCGATTCCATCGAGGCCTTCCAAAGCGACAAGCCTTTGGTACTTATTGTCGATGACTCCGAGATGAACCGAGCCATTCTCAACGAGATGCTCAAGGACGAGTATTGCATCCTCGAGGCCGATAACGGTCGTACGGCGCTCGACATGGTCGACCGCTATGTCGATGAGTTGTCGCTCGTGATGCTGGATATTGTCATGCCGGGTATAAGCGGCTTTGAGGTGCTGGCCGATCTGTCGCGCCGATCGGTTAGTGACAATCTGCCTGTCATCATGATTTCGAGCGAAGATTCCGATGATATGGTTCTGCGCGCGTACGAGCTGGGCGCCTCGGACTATATCAACCGCCCGTTTGACTCCCGTGTCGTGCGCCGCCGTGTAAGCAACACCATCCGCCTATACGCCAAACAGCGCCGCCTGACGAACCTGCTGTCCCAGCAGTACAACGAGCGCGTCAAGAACAGTCGCATGCTCATCGATATCATGGCCGGCGTCATGGAGCTTCGCAACGGCGAGAGCGGCAGGCACGTTACGAACATCGAGAAGCTGACCGAGCTGCTGCTTGGCTGTCTGGTCCAGCGCAGCGGTACGATCTCCCTCGACAATGAGGAACGTTCCACGATCGCCCTGGCTTCGGCGCTGCACGATATCGGCAAGATGTCGATTGACGATGCGATTCTCAACAAACCCGGGCGCCTTACGCCCGAGGAGTTCGAGATTATGAAGACGCATACCACGATCGGCGCCGACATGTTGCTTGAGCTGGGCCGCCATCACGTCGGCAATGCACTTATGGAATATGCGTACCAGATTGCGCGTTGGCACCACGAGCGCTGGGACGGCAAGGGCTATCCCGATGGCCTTAAGGGCGACGAAATTCCCATTGCCGCACAGGTGGTTTCGGTGGCCGACGTGTACGATGCGCTGACGAGCGTGCGTGTGTACAAGGACGCTATCCCGCACAAGGAGGCGATCCAGATGATCCTGGACGGTAAGTGCGGCACCTTTAACCCGCTGCTGCTCGACTGCCTGCTCGAGGTGCAAGACCGTATTGCCGAGACGTTGGCACGCCCCGCTGACGTTGTCGCGTTTCCCACGATTTAGTTTGACCAAAGGAGTTTTAATCCATGATTTCCATGCGTGAGGCGTATGAGAAGATCGGCGCCAATTATGATGACGCGTGCGCTCGGCTGATGGGCGAGGAGATGCTTAGCCGCTTTGCCCTCAAGTTTTTGGATGACGAGAGCATGGACAAGCTGGAGGCCGCCATGGCGGCGGGAGACGCCGAAGGTGCGTTTATGGCAGCGCACACGCTCAAGGGCGTGAGCCAGAACCTGGGATTCGATAATTTGTATGAGCCGGCGGTCGTGGTGACCGAGGCGCTGCGCGGAGCCGATACCGTTGACGGCGCTCGCGAGGGAATGCATGCGTTGCAGCAACAATATGCGGCCACGATGTCGGCCCTGCGCGAGGCGGCAGAGTAAGAGCTTGCGGGCCTTGATGACTATGAGAGTGGATAATCTCCCGTTTTAGGCCCGGTGGCGGCCTCAAAGTGGGAGATTATCCACTCTCGTTCGATATGTGTCCAAAAATCCACGCTCACCCCTCCGGGTTAGTAAATGGCCTATGCACACTGGCGGGGCTTTCCGCATGCAATCAATATCGTTGTTCGATAAACTGTTCGAATAACGATAGAGTCGATGAGGGTGAGTGTATGTCTAACAGCGTTCAGCGTATGGCCAAAGCGGGCGAAAATATCAGGAAGCTTGGCTTTTGCATGGCAGCCGTTTTTGCAGGGATGCTCGTCGCTTTTGCCGCGTTGGTTGTTTACGTGATCTGGTATGCGGTTGCAAACGTTGCCTCTGTCGATTCTTTCGGCGTCGTGACGCTTCTCGATGGCGGGTGCATCGTTATCCCAAGCGGACTGTGCCTGGCACTCGTCGTGGGTATTTCGCTTGTCGTTCTGTGTGGGATCAGCCGTAACATCTCGCGAGGCGTCTCGCCCTTTACCAAGACGCATGTGCGGCTTATCCGTGCTCTTGCGCTTGCCTTTGCTGTTAACGCCGCGGTTTCGCTTATTGGTGCCTACGGATCGGTCAATCTCACCATTGGTGGGCTGGAGCTTTACGTCGTGCCTCATTCCTTCGTTATTGAGATTTGCCAAGGCGTTGCCTTTGATGCGGGGTCGCTTATCGGCGCGGCTGTCTGTCTGTGTATCTCGGTGATCTGGAGTTATGCCTCGCTGCTCCAAGAGCAGTCTGACGAGCTTGTGTAGGAGGAAGCATGAGCTATCTCATCATCGAGCTTGAGACGCAGCTACTTAAGACCGGAAAGACCAGTGCTGATCTGATTCGTGCCACGGGGCATACTCCGGCTAATATTTCTAAGCTAAGAAACGGAAAAATTAAAGCTATTCGCCTTAAGACGCTTCTCGATATTTGCGATGAACTTGACTGTCAACCGGGAGATATTATTCAGCGCGTGAGCGAGAAAGAGCTTGAGGAGCTTATTGTTGAGCGTGCAAAAAATGTTGTGAGGCAGATGCGGGACGGCGGAGGCAATGAGGCGTTGCTTCCGACATCAGTCTTTGCTGTAGATTTGAGCGACGAGTAGCATAAAGCGAACAACTATAACGAAATATCAGCGTAAAGGGGCCCGTGTCTAACACGGGTTCTTTCTTTTAGATTACCTTGACAAATATGAGTTATCGAAAAACAATAACAACTATGCAAAAACGATAAAGGAAAGAAGGAACGATATGAGCGGTTTTGCTATCAAGCAGAACGGGAGGCCGATGAACGCATCAGCGATAAAGTTATCAAAGGTGTCAAAGCGCTACGGGAAACGGCGTGTTTTGCATGACGTTTCCTTCGAGGTGCATCAGTCTGAGCTCCTTGCCCTTGTTGGTGCAAACGGTGCGGGCAAAAGCACGCTTATTAAAATCGTCTTGGGCCTCTGCGAGCCGTCGTCGGGGAGCGTGGAGCTCTTTGGGGGGCAAGTCGAAAAAAGAGCTGAGCCTGATGCGGACGCGTGTCGGCTATGTGCCAGATTCCTGCGGAGCATACCAATCCCTCAGTGCGGCTGAGAATCTTCGGATCCGATGTGCGGAATGGGGGCTTGATGCGAATCGTGAGATTCCTCGCGTTTTGAGCCTAGTCGGGCTGGACGTCGAAGAGAAAAAGAGCGTGAACAGTTTTTCTCTGGGAATGAAACGGCGGCTGGATATAGCTACGGCTTTGTTGGGCGACACCGACGTACTAATTTTCGATGAGCCGGCAAATGGATTGGACCCGCTGGGCATCGAGAGTATATGGGCCCTTATCGGTCGATTGAATCGAGAACAGGGTAAGACCATGCTCGTCTCTAGCCATGATTTGGATGAGTTGGCATCAGTTGCAACAAGTTGCGTGTTTATTCATGACGGCGAACTGCTGAAAAAGGAATCGATGGACGTCATAAGGGATGAGGCGTCGTCCCTAAAAGAGTATTACAGGCGCTTGATGAAGGCGGTCTCGCTATGAAGCGGGCGATCCATCCCATAAAGGCAGATATGATGCGTTTGCACAGGATGTTTCCGGCGAAGTTTGGTCTTGCGCTTATTCTGGCGTTCGGCCTTCTCTTCGGTGTCTTTCTAAAAAACGGAACAACGTTGCTCGCCTTTGGCAATAGCGTTTTTGGGGAGGATATTGGCTTCTGCTGGAATGTAATCGATCCTTCTGCACCCGATGAGTCCCTTGTGCGCAGTGCTTTTGCCGGCACGTCTCTGTTCGTTCCGCTCATCGTTTGCCTGGCGATTTTACAGGAGCGCGGCTATGAAGAGGGGCACCGAATTTCTTCAGCAAGAGGTCTTACCCGCTTTAATGGGGGCCTAGCACATGTGCTTTCGTTTGCTTTAATAATTGGCGTAGCATATAGTGCGCTTTGCCTTCTTCTTTTTGCAATAGCCATAATACGTGGAGGGCATAACCTCTCGCACGATATGCTAACTGCATTTTTGCCTGCAATGATAGTCAACGCTGTATTGGTGATATCGGTTGCGCTGGAGACGGTGACCATCTATCGGATTACAGACAGCGCTGTATTGAGCGGGGCTGCGATAATTATTGGATTTGTCATGAGCTTGACGCTCTACGGAACCTTCCTTCAGGCGCCCATACCGTCCTTGCGATGGTTTTTCCTTCTTCCGGGGCCGTATCTTGGAGTCGGATGTGCCCTTGGGTATAGCGATATGGGTCAGCTGACACTTCTGGGATACGGCGTGGCAGCCAGCTGTCTATCGGTATTGATTTACGCTCTCGTGAGCTTTCGTGCTGGGGGTGTGCTCAATGGCTCGCCAGACTAGAAGATTTCTTCATTCAGAATTGAGGCATGTGAGCAAATGGACGTACGCCTTAATCCTGGTAATTTATGCGTGCATGGTGGTATTGCAGCTTAATTCTTTCCCGATGTGGTTCTGTAGCCTCCGTGAGAACAGTTTCTTGGGCTTTTTCCCAGACCCGACACTTCGGCTATCGGCAGAGGATGTCCTTCTATTTGGTAATGCAGAGGTTTTCCGCGGTCTGCTGTTCAACGTGGCCCCGTTGGCTCATGCATTGTTCTTTCCGTTCATCGCGGCTTGCATTGTGCCGCGCTTTGTCAGTTCGGGCTTTATTGAGGAACCGTGGGGGTTGTCGGAGGCTCGGGGAGGGAAGCGTGTGTGCGCTATCGTTGCGCGAGTGGTGCTGTCTTCTTTTGCCCTTTTGGGCGCATTTATCCTGTCAAGTGTCGTTTTGTACTGTCTTAACTGCGTAATCGTTTTGGATGCTCAGCAGTATTTCAACCTGAATATTTTTTGCTATCGACTTCTTCTGGCGAGTGTCGTCTGCCTTGCATATGTGGTCTCTTGCGTGATTGCTGTTTCCTATTTTGGGTCCGGCTTCGGTCCGATTGGCATGCTGCTGCTTGTCAATGTTGTAGCGATCTACATACAGCTCGGGGCCAATTCCATGCTTCCGCTTCCGTCCTCGATGCTCATGTGGATTTGCGGTGTGACCCCGTTGGGGGACGGCCAATGCGTTTCGATTTTAATTGACTGCCTAATAAACGTAGCAAGCGTTTTTACCATTTGCTTCACTATCGACCGATTGCGGTCGAGATTTATTTGATTGTTTGTGAGGGATAATCATACCGAGCAAACCAAATGCAGGCGGGCGGGCACCGTGGCTGGTGTTCGCCCGCCTGGCATAGGAGGCTTTAACCTGAGTGGTTTGCGGGCTAGCGGGCCTGCTTGACCTTTGCCGCTGCCTCGACAAACGACTTCCACAGGTTAAAGTCGGTCTCGAGCGTCTTCCACGTGTACTCGGGGTGCCATTGCACACCCAAGCAGAACGGCTGGCCTTCGACTTCGATACACTCGGGAACGCCGTCGGTTGCCTTGGCGACCAAGCGCGTGCTTTTACCCAGACGGTCGACGCAGCAGTGATGTGCCGAGTTGGTCTGGATCAGCCTGTGCCCGCCAACCGCGCGCTCCAGCAGCGAGCCCGGCACGACCTCGACGGGGTGCACGGGATCGTTGAGCACGTGGGTATGGCGCCACTGCGTGCGGCCCTCGCGCGCACCCAGGCTCGGCACGTCCATGCACAGGGTGCCGCCGGTGGCGACATTGAGCAGCTGCGTGCCTCGGCAGGTGGTAAAGAGCGGCTTCTTGGCGCGAAGCACCTCGCCGACCAGCTTAAACTCAAAGCTATCGCGAATCTCGCAGCAGAGGGTGGGATCGTAGGGTCGATCATCGCCCCAACGTTTGGGATTGACGTCGGGGCCGCCGGGGATGGCGATGCCGTCGGCGATATCAACGTAATGACGGATGACCTCAATGTCCTCGGTGATGGACATCTGCAGCGGCAGGCCGCCAGCGGCAAGGATGGCATCGACAAAGACACTTGCGATTTCCTCGTTGGGGGAGAGCATCTCGGTTAAAAACGGCTCTGCCTCTTCCCAGCGCGGCGCGACGAGGATGAGCGGACGGTCGGCGGGGGCGACGTCGACATGCGGGGTATAGGACGAGGAAGTACGTGTTCCGATCATAGGTGTTGCTTTCGAATCCGGGTGGACATGGCACAGGGGTGCGCGGGGCAAACGCTGGTGATGAATTTGCCCCGCGCGGCAATTGGGTCAGTGGCCCTTGATGGAGTTGAGGAAGTCCTGGGCGCGCTTGGTCTGGGGATGGTCGAAGAACTCGTCGGGCGTGCCGGTTTCCACGATCTGGCCGTCGGCCATAAAGACGACGCGGTCGGCTACGCGGCGGGCAAAGTTCATCTCGTGCGTGATGACGATCATCGTCATGCCCTGCTGCGCCAGACGGACCATGACCTCGAGCACCTCGTTGATCATCTCGGGGTCAAGGGCGCTCGTGGGCTCGTCAAAGAGCATGGCCTTGGGCTGCATGGCGAGTGAACGGGCGATGGCCACGCGCTGCTGCTGGCCGCCCGAAAGCTGTGCGGGCACCTTGTCGGCCTGCTCGGCAACGCCCACGCGGCTCAGCAGGTCCATGGCGCGCTCACGGGCCTCGTCCTTGGACACGCCCAGCACGTCGACCGGCCCCAGCATGACGTTCTGCAGCACCGTCATATGTGCGAACAGGTTGAACTGTTGAAACACCATGCCCAGCTCGGCACGCATGCGGGCAAGATCCTTGCCTTCCTGCGGCAGGGGCTCGCCCTCGATGAGGATCTCGCCCGAGTCGATGGCTTCCAAGCGGTTGATGGTGCGGCACATGGTCGACTTGCCCGAGCCCGAGGGGCCAATCACCACGACGACCTCGCCGCGGTCGACTGAGAGATTGATGTCGTTGAGGACGTGCAGGTTGCCATAGTGTTTATCGACGTGCCTGAGCTCGATCAGCGGCTGATTGCCGGTAGAAGAAGTGCTCTGTGCCATGGTGCTCGGCTCCTTACGACTCGAAATGGTAAAGCGTTAGCGGATGATGGTCGCGCCGGTCTTGTGCGAAACATAGACAGCGGCCTTGTTGATCGCGACGTTGATGAGGATGTAGATGACCGCGATTACCAGGTAGACCGACACGAGAGCGTCGTAGTTGGTAATGAGCACGCGGGCATTTTGCATGAGGTCGGGGTAGCTCACCACATAGGCGACGGTGGTGTCTTTGACTACGACCACAAGCTGCGAAATCAAGGACGGAATGATAAACCGAATCGCCTGCGGCAACACGATTTTAAAGGTGATTTTAGCCTTGGAGAGACCGAGCGCCTGGGCCGCCTCGACCTGGCCACGCGGCACGGCGTTGACGCCGGCACGGAAGATCTCGGCAAGCACGCCGGCTGCAGCGAGCGCGACGGGGAGCGTGAGCATCCAAAACGACGGCAGCGCAATCTTGTACTGGGGCAGCACCAAAAAGAAGAAGTAGATGAACAGCAGGCTCGGCACGCCACGGAAAAAATCGGTGAGCACGCGGCAGGCCAGCTGCAACGGCTTAATGTCGCTGGTACGGCCGAGCATAAGGGCTAAGCCCAGCACCAGCGCGATGGCGCCAGCGGTGAGTGCGACTTTAACGGTGCCCTCAAAGCCGGCAAGCAAGAACTTCCAGGTAGTGAGGTGTGTAAAGAAATACCAATAGTGGACCGAAAGCTGACCGGTCACATAAAAGCGCTGCAACACGAGGATGGCGAGTGCGGCGACGGCAACAAGCGAGATGGCGGTGCCGATGCGAATCTTGGCGCGCATCTTGGGGCCGGGAGCCTCGTAGAGTGCATCGCGCATGGTGAGTGCAGGGGAGGAATGCTTGCTCATCGGAGGATCCTCACCTTCTTATCGATGTGGTTGCCAATGTGGCTCACCACAAAGGCTGTGCCCAGGTAGCCGAGCGCCGAGATAAAGAACGCGGCGACGCCGCCGAGCGAGCGCGTGTTGATGTAGCTCACCACGCCGGTGAGCTCCTGCGGTTTAAGCGGCACCTGGCTGCCGAGTGCGGTGGTGAGCATGACGGCGATAAAGAGGTTGGTCATGGGCAACACACTCGAGCGCAGTGCCTGCGGAATCACGATCTTGGCGAGGATGCGGTTAAAGCTCATGCCGAGCGAACGTGCGGCTTCGACCTGACCGACGCCAACAGTGTTGATACCGCTCATAAAGTTCTCGGAGCCAAAGGCCGAGCCCAAAAGGACCGTGGCGACGATAACGCAGGTGCGGTAGGGCAGGACGACCTTGAGCGGCGGCAGCGCGTAGACGACGATGATAAGCAGCGCGATGCCGGGGATGTTACGGAAGACCTGGACATACAGGTCGCCAAAGATGCGCAGCGGCTTGAGCGGCGACACGCGCATCACGGTGACGGCGACGGCCAGCACCATGGCGATGGCAAACGACTCAAGCGTCATGCCCCAGGTCGCTAGCAGCGCGTCGATATAGTTCTGGCCATAGAGCGACCAGAGTTCGGAGAGACTCATGCGGACCTCCCGCCGATAAGGAAAGGGGCTCCCGTGTGTACGGAAGCCCCGACAACTCAGTGAGGAAACAGTTTACCGCAATAAAGCGCACCATGCGTTTCCATATGGTTTCGTTGCGGTCGTTACCAGGCTCGCTGCCTAGGCGCCGATCTCGGGCAGCTCGGGAACATTGGTGTCGCCCGTACGGTCGCCGATGCAGATCTGCCACAGCTCGGTCCAGGTGCCATCGTCCTCGATCTTCTTAAGGAAGTCGTTGACAAAGGCGACGCCGTCGGAATCGAGCGGCAGGCCGATACCATAGGGCTCCTTGCTGCCGAAGGGCTTGCCGGCAATCTTGTACTTACCGGGCTCGCGGACCAGGGCGCTCTGCTGCATATTGTTATCGATGACGTAGGCGTCAACGCGGCCCTGCTGGAGTGCCTGGCGGGCCTCCTCGTCGGTCTTGAACTCCTGCTGGCTGGCCTTGGGAGCGAACTCCTCCAGGATGGCGGGGCCGTTGGAGCCGGACTGGACGGCGACGTTCTTGTCGGCCAGGTCGTCGACGCTCTTGATGTCGTCGTTATCGGCGAGCACCAGAATGGCCTGCTGCGTGTAGTAGTAGGGGCCGGCGAAGGAGACGAGCTTCTTGCGCTCGTCAGTGATGGTGTAGGTGGCAAAGACGGCATCGACCTGGCCGTTCTGCAGGACGGACTCGCGCGTGTCCGAGGTCACCTGGGTGATCTCGACCTTGTTCTCGCCCAGGATGTAGTTGGACAGAAGCTGCGCGATGCCAGCATCGAAGCCGCGGGTCTGACCGTCTTTCTCGTTGAGGAGGGAGAAGAGCGTGGAGGTCTGAACGCCACCGATCTTAAAGACGCCGGCGTCCTTGATGGCCGTCGCCCAGGTGCTGGCGGCGATGGCGTCGTCATCGGCCTTGGGGCCGTTGTCGACGAGCTTGTCGAATGCCTTAGCGTCGAGCGTGGTGGAAGCCTCGGTATCCTCGGAGCCCTTGGAGGAGCCGGCGGCGGAACCCTTGTCGGCCTCGGCGCTGGTGTCGGAGCAGCCGGCAAGACCAAGGCCGGCGACGGTTGCGAAGGTGGCGGCAACGAAGCCGCGGCGGTCGAGAACGACCTGCTGGGAGAGGTTCTTGCTCATGGTAGAACACCTTTCTCAATAAAATCCCTAGCGGTTGAGTAGAGTTATACCCTATCGCGCTCAAATGGGTCAACACGAAATAACTCAGAAACATACTTACCTTATGGGTAATTCTACCTACCAAAAAGGGACAGGCACCTTTGTGGTGGTTCTTGCAGATGTGACGGCCTGCCTCGCTGCTTTGTCTCAATCTGTAACATCTGCAGCCGTTTTTGCCGAGTAACTGTTACAGATCGAGATTTTCTCTTCAGGGGAATTCGAATGTCTCAATCTGTAACATCTGGACGGTCAAAAGGTCCCTATCTGTTACAGATTGAGACAAAGGTCTGGGACTACGACGTCTTATCTAGATCTGTAACAGTTAGACGGAAATTCGGGCCCTAGATGTTACAGATTGAGATAATCGCGTCGTGAAACAAAAACCTCCGCAGGGGTGCTTCCCTTGCGGAGGTTTTCTTACTTGTTGAGTAGTCTCACGGCTTCGGCGGCCATATTCTCGACCGTCATGCCGTTTTGAGCGAGCAGTTCGTTGGGGTCGTAGCGGTCGGGGAAGCCCTTGGCGATGCCGAAGGTGCGCGTGCGCAACGGCGTGCATGCCAGATAACATGCTACGCGCTCGCCCCAGCCGCCGTCCAAGATGCCGTCCTCGAGGGTGACGACAACGCGATGCTCGGCGGCAAGACTGTCGAGGAACTCGCGGTCGAGCTCGGTTGCAAAGCGCGGGTTGACGAGCGTGGCCTCGATGCCGTACTCGGCAGTCAGACGGTTTGCCACGCGCTCGCCCAGCGCAAAGAAATCGCCGAGTGCGAGCACGGCTACGTCGCGACCCTGGCGCACCGCGTTGTAGCGAACGGCGCTGTAGTCGGTGTCTTCGGCGGGCGCAAGGTCGGGACGGCTCACCAGGCCGATGCCCGGTACGCGGATCGCCACGGGATGCTCGCGGTGGTCGAGCGACCAGCTCAGCATGGACAGATATTCCTCCATGCAGGCCGGCGCCAAGTAGTGCATGTTGGGAAGACCGCCCAGCATGGAAATATCAAAGAACGAGAGGTGCGTCTCGGACGTGGTGCCAAAGATTGACGCACCAAACACCAAAATGGTTGCCGGGGCGTCGTTGAGGCACAGGTCGTGCCAGAGTTCGTCGTAGGCGCGCTGCAAAAACGTGCCGTACACACCAAAGACTGGCTTGGCGCCCGAGCGCGCAAGCGCGGTGGCAAAGGTCACGGCGTGCTCCTCGGCAATGCCCACATCGACGAACTGTTTGCCGGCGGCAGCGCGAAGCTCGGGTGTAAAGCCCATGATGTAGGGTGTGGCGGCCGTGATGCCCACGACCTGCGGATCGCGCTCGATGGCGGCGCTGAGCGCCTCGCCCGTAATGTCGGCGTAGGTGCGCGGCGCAGGCTCGCTCGGATGGCCCGGGCAGAGCTTGCGCCCGGTCGCCATGTCAAACGGACCCACGTGGTGCCAGCGCTCGGGGTCGCTCTGGGCCGGCTCAAAGCCCTTGCCCTTGGCGGTGGAGACGTGCAGCACGATGGGATGATCGATATTGCGCAGTTCCTGTAGCGTGTCGACTAGGGACAACACGTCGTTGCCGGCGTCCAAATAACGGTAGTCGAGTCCCATCGCGCGGAAAACGTTGCGCTCACAGGTGCCGTTGCTGGTGCGCAGCTCGGCCAGATTGCGATACAGGCCGCCATGGTTCTCGGCAATGGACTGGTCGTTATCGTTGACGATGATGATCAGGTTGCTATCGAGTTCGGCGGCATTGTTAAAGCCCTCAAACGCCAGGCCGCCCGAAAGCGAGCCGTCGCCAATGATGGTGATGACGTTGTACGCATCGCCCGCCAGGTCGCGAGCGTGCGCTAGGCCGCAGCCCAGGCTCACCGAGGTCGAGGTGTGGCCCATGGCGAACAGGTCGTGCTCGGACTCGTCGGGATTGGCAAAGCCAGAAGCCTCGCCAAAACGTTCCGGATCGATATAGGTATACGCGCGCCCGGTCAGCGCCTTGTGGGCGTAGGTCTGGTGCGAAACGTCAAAGACAATCTTGTCGATAGGGGAGTTAAACACGCGATGAAGCGCAACCGTAAGCTCAACGACGCCCAGGTTGGGGGCAACGTGTCCGCCGACAGCGGCGGAGCTTTCGAGGATGGCGTGGCGAATCTCGCCGCAGAGCAGCGGAAGCTCGGCGCGATCGAGAGCCTTGACGTCCTCGGGCGTTGTCGTTTGCGTAAGCAGCATCGTTGTGGGTTACTCCATGCGAATCGAGCGCCGGCGCTCCCTCGGCCGACACAATTGCACAAGACAGTCTCGCACATTTTGGCGTTTGATATGTGACGGCGGCGCGGTAATTCGACAACTGGTGGGGCAAAACGTTTTGTCCGATGCCATACTGATAGATTCGATGATGATTTTTTCAATACGTGCAGGCCGTGGCTTGCCGCCGTGAGCCGCTGGAAGGAGGCAGCATGTCCGATGCCGTTCGTGCCGAGAAAATCGCGCACGAGGTCGACGATGCCGCCCGCCAGCTCGCCCAGGCGGGCCGCTTGGACCTGACGCGCGAGTTTATCCAGCATGGCGACGTGACGGTCTATGCACATGTGACCTCGGTGGCACGGGCAAGCCTGTCCTTTGCCGAGCGCCTGGGCCGCGTCGGTGTCTCGGTCGACCGCGCCTCGTTGCTGCGCGGGGCCCTGCTGCACGATTACTTTCTCTATGACTGGCACGATCCCGACCCAAGCCATCGGCTGCATGGCTTTCGCCACCCGTTTTTTGCCCTAGCACGTGCGGAGGAAGATTTTGAGCTGACGTCGCGCGAGCGGAACATTATCGTGCGGCATATGTTTCCGCTGGTGCCGGTGCCGCCGACGTGTCGTGAGGCATGGATTGTATGCCTGGCAGATAAATGGTGTGCTCTGCGCGAGACAGTCGCCGGCCGTCTGCGGCACAAGGACGAGGCTGACGATGGCGTGAACAGCGAATCGAGCGAAAAGAAGAGAGGGTAGACGGTGGGGACCGCGATCGACATGGCATTTGACGGCGCGACGCTTGCCGCCTGTCCGCTTTCGGCACTGGTGCTCTCGTTCGTCTTCTACGGGTTTTGCGGCTGGGCATGGGAATCGACGGTCTGCGCCATGCTCAACCACGGACGCTTTGCCAACAGCGGCTTTTTGCTGGGACCGTGTTGCCCCATCTATGGCGCGGGCGGCATTGCCTGCTGGCTTTTGCTGCGCGGGATTCCGGATGCGTCGAGCCAGTTTGTCGCTGCAGCGCTCGTATGCAGCGTGATTGAGTACAGCGTGGGCGTGCTGTTGGAAAAAACAACGGGCGCTCGCTTTTGGGACTATTCGCACCTGCCGTTTAACCTGCACGGGCGCATCTGCCTGTACTGGGCCTGCGCGTTTGGCCTGGGTGCGCTGTGCATTTGCCGTTTAGTGGAGCCGGCATTGCTGGGGCTGCTTGGCTATCTGCCGGTGCTGATTGTGCGGTTGTCCGCCTTTATCGTCGCGGTCGCGATGATGGTCGACGCAGTGTGCTCGTTGGCGAGCTGGCGGCGTCTGTCCGATCAGCTGGAGCGCGTGCGCGCCGACCTTGCCGACCGCATCAACGAGTCGCTTGCCGATGCGTCCGACTCCATGCTCGAACGTATTCCCGATTCGGCGATCGACTCGGTGGCACAGACGCATATCCGCAGCCGTGCCGTTAACGCGTGGCTGGCCGAGCTGGGCGACGCGACGCTCGATGCCCTTCGTGAGAAGGCTTCGATGCCGACGTTTATCTCGGATGGTGCTCGCGGCCTGGCGCTCGCTGCCCGCCGCGTGGCCGATGCCGCGCCGAGCATGCCGCGTCCGTCGCTCAGTCGTCGCCTTGCCGGCAAGCGTATGAGCCGTCCGGTGCCGAGCGTGTCACTCAGCCGCCGCGACCTACGCTTTTTCAATGCCTTCCCGCGTCTGCGCATCAATCGCTACGAAGGTGTCATTCGAGCAACTAATCTCCGCGACCGCGCCCACGAGCTGTTTCGGCGCTAGCCGGGATGGGCGCGCTCACGGCTCCCTTGCTCGCGTATTTCCCGTTCGTTTCGCGCCCGTTGCCGCGCCGTTTCCAAGATTGCGGCGCCGTTGGAGATGGCACGATCTGGGTCGAGCCGGTCGAGGAAGTTATCCGTATCCGCACCGGCGAACACGGCCCCGCCGCGGTGTAGGACAATCTTTCGCCTGACGGGCGTGCCTCTCTTGGGGCACGCCCGTTCTCGTCTACAATATCGTGCAGACGAAGGAGAGGCATGCCCATGATCAAGATGTTTGCGAGTGACTTAGACGGAACGCTGCTGAACGCCCTGCATGAGGCGGATGGGACCATCCGCCGTGCCATTCGCGAGCTGACCGAAGCTGGCCTGCATGTGGTTCCCGCGACCGGACGCTCGACGCTGCCGATCGGCGAGCATGGCTTTACGGGCCTGGCGCTTGACGCCTGCTGCTCCAATGGATCCATCGTGCGCGACAGTCATGGCGAGGTGCTCAAAACCTGGACCATTGACCCGCAGATCACCGAGGAACTGCTCAAGGAGTTTCCGGACATTTGCTTTGATTGCTCCACGCCCGATGGCATGTTCTCGAGCGGCTCGTTCGAGATGCATCAGGCGGGCTTTAAAAAGGACAGCCCTATCAAGCGTATCGTGATGCGTGGCATGCGTGCACGTGGCGGGTATCACGAGGAACAATATTTCGACCAATCGATCGGTGACATTCTGCGCCACGATGTGTGCAAGATCAACTGCCGCGTGACCTCGCCCGAGCTGGAGCGCGACCTTAAGGCGTATTTGGTCGAGCGCTCGGACCGCGTGGTCAACGCGCCGTTTGACCCGGTGATGTTTGAGATTACGGACGTAGCGTGCAACAAGGGCGAGAGCGTGGCCTGGCTGGCGGGTTACTACGGTATTGCCGAGGACGAGGTCGCGGTCTACGGCGACGGCGGCAACGACATTGCCATGCTCAAGCGTTTCCGCCACAGCTACGCGACCAAAAACGCAAGCGATGCAGCCAAGGCCGCCGCGAGCGCGACCATCGGCAGCTGCATGGTCCACACCGTCCCCAAACACATGCTCGCCACCATGCGCAAGCAAAACTCCCGCACCGTCATCGAATAATGTGACAAAGGGACAGCCCCTCTGTCACATGGGAGATGCCGGCTTTTGGCGTATAGGACTGTCTCGCTTTCGCCACCAACAAATTTCGAGTTATTCGGCCTGTCGGAGGTCGTTAAATGGCTAAAGATGCCCTCTCGGGAACATTCATACCTCTAATGGTGTTTGATTCGGTGTCGTAAGTGCGCAAATGGGCATGTATGCGCTCAAATAAGGACAAAAACCCTCAGATAATCCCGGCGGTGCATTTATACAGAACTAGCAGCGTGGCCGAATAACTCGAAAAATGTAGGTGGCAGTTCGGCGACAAGCTCGGGCACGGCAAAGGAACTGTTCCTTCGCCGTGCCCGAGCTACGATCTTCTGAAATACGAACAAATATTCGTATATATAACTAAGTTTTGATAGAATCGGTATCGTTGGCGGCAGTTCCATGTGCCGGGCAACGCCCTCCATCTGATGGGAGGTGATGCCCATGACCGATTTGATTGATTTCGTGAGACTTCTGACCGCTTTGGTCTCGTTCTTCACGGCGCTTGTCGGCCTTTCCGAGGCACTCAAGCAGCGTTCGAAGCGCAACAGAAGGGGTCGCCGCCGCTAAGGCGTTGACCCCCTAATGCAAACAACGGCGCTGCCCAGCTTTGCAGAACTTGGGCTGCCGTCGACATTATTCTACCCACGAATGACATTTTGGACAATCGGTAATGCCGCTCCAAAAGCCAGGTGGGTTGTGACAAAGGGACTGTCCCTTTGTCACATCCAAAATATTGCCTTTACGTGTTGATGCACACGGTGTGCAATAATACTCGCACTGTGCAATAGCGCACAGGTTGAGTAACAAGGAGGACGCTTGTCCCAGCTCGAGAAATGCGATCGCCGGTCCCTTCGCTCGCAGCGTGCCCTTCGCCAGGCACTTGCCAGCGAGCTTGCCGAAAGCGGCGACCTTTCGCGCATTAATGTCGCGTCGCTCACCGAGCGCGCCGGCCTTACGCGCCGCACGTTCTATTCGCACTACCGCGATATTCCCGACTTTATCAATCAAATCGAGGATGGCTTGCTGGCCGAGATCCGTGAGCGCATTGAGCTCATCACCGCAGCTCAGCTGCCCGACCTCTATCACAACATCGATGAGCTCGAGCCGGCGCCCGGTTCGGTTGAGCTGCTGCGTTATCTTGCGGCCAACCGCGACTTAATCGGTGCGCTGCTGGGTCCGGGCGGCGACCAGGCCTTCATTAAAAGGATCATCGACACCGCTCGTGAGGCCGTGGTGCCGCGTGCGCAGACGGGCATTTTGGGCCTGGCGCTGGGCACGTTCTTTGACTACTACGTCACCTACGTCGTGAGCGCCGAGGTCGGCATGATTCAGCGCTGGTTTGAGCGTGGGCTCATCGAATCGCCCGAGGCCATGGCGCGCATTATGACGGTGCTCGCTTTTGTGCGCCCTGGTGACCTGTATGGCCAACCCATCGATATCAACGTGCCGGAATACGGCATGAAGCTATTGAACCTGCAGCTCGAGGACGCGGCCGACACCGCCGCAACCGTCGAGTCCAACAACTAAGAGGAGAGACAATGAGCAAACTCGTCGAGGGCATCAAGGACCGCATGGTCGCTGCTGCACGCGAGGCCGCGCCCGCCGTGGTGGACGCCGCGCAGAAGGCCGCGACCGCGGCTGCCGAGAAAGTTGCCGAGGCAGTTGCCGATGCCAAGAACGCGGCAGGGGAGACGTCCGTCGCTAGCGAGCCCGCCACCGCCACCGAGCCCGTAGCCGCCGGCCAGGCCCCCGAAGGCGCGATCTTCAACCCCGAGAACGCCCGCGGCAACCTGCACCTGGGCATCGACGTGGGCTCCACCACCGTTAAACTTGCCGTCCTCAACGACGACAACCAGATCGTCTACGCCAAGTACCAGCGCCACCACACCGACGTCCGCGCCTGCGCCCGCGACCTGTTCGAGGGCGCTGCGACCGTGCTGCCGACGGCCCAGATGACCTGCGCCATTACCGGCTCGGGCGGCCTGCTGCTGTCCCAGTGGCTCGACCTGGAGTTTGTCCAGGAGGTCATCGCCAGCAAGCGCGCTGTCGAGACCCTCATCCCGGCCACCGATGTCGCCATCGAGCTGGGCGGCGAGGACGCCAAGATCATCTACTTCGACAACGGCATCGAGCAGCGCATGAACGGCACCTGTGCCGGCGGTACGGGCGCGTTCATCGACCAGATGGCAACCCTGCTGCACACCGACGCCAGCGGCCTTAACGAACTCGCGGCCAACGCCACCACCATCTATCCCATCGCCAGCCGCTGCGGCGTTTTTGCCAAGACCGACGTCCAGCCGCTGCTCAACGAGGGCGCCCGCCCCGAGGACGTGGCGGCCTCCATCTTCCAAGCCGTCGTGACCCAGACCATCTCGGGCCTGGCGTGCGGCCGTCCCATTCGCGGCAACGTCGCCTTCCTGGGCGGCCCGCTGCAGTACCTCTCCGAGCTGCGCCACCGCTTCTACCTCACGCTCAACCTGGACGAAGAGCACCGCATTGTGCCCCAAAACGCTCACCTGTTTGTGGCGAGCGGCGCCGCCATGGCGCACGAGTCCAACAAGCTCAGCACGTTCCCGCAGCTCATCGAGGCCATCGACAGCTTGGGTGACACGCAGGGTGCCGAGGTCGAGCGCCTGGATCCGCTCTTTGCCACCGACGAGGATTTTGCCGAGTTCAAGGGCCGCCACGACACCGAGGTCGTCCCCAAGGGTAAGCTCGACGGCTACACCGGCCGCGTGTTCATCGGTATCGACGCCGGTTCCACCACCATGAAGGCCGCGCTCGTGGGCGAGGACGGCCAGCTGTTGCACACCTGGTACGGCAACAACAACGGTGACATCCTGGGCACGGCCAAGGTCATCATGGCCGATTTCTACAACCACATTCCCGCCGGCTGCACCATTGGCCACGTGACCACCACGGGCTACGGCGAGGCATTGCTCATCGAGGCCCTCAAGGCCGACTCCGGCGAGATCGAGACCGTCGCGCACCTGCGCGGCGCCAAGGCGTTCCTGCCCGGCGTCGAGTTCATTCTGGACATCGGCGGCCAGGACATGAAGTGCCTACGCGTCAAGGACGGCGTCATCGAGCACATCATGCTCAACGAGGCCTGCTCGTCGGGTTGCGGTAGCTTTATCGAGAGCTTCGCCGTCTCTATGAACATGGACGTGCGTGCGTTCGCCGATGCCGCCATCCATGCCAAGGCCCCGGTCGATTTGGGCAGTCGCTGCACGGTCTTTATGAACTCGCGCGTCAAACAGGCGCAAAAGGAAGGCGCCACGGTGGGCGACATCGCGGCCGGCCTGTCCTATTCCGTCATCAAGAATGCCCTATTCAAGGTCATTAAGCTGCGCGACCCCAAGGAGATCGGCAACCAGGTGATCGTCCAGGGCGGCACCTTTATGTCCGACGCCACGCTGCGCGCGTTTGAGCAGCTCACCGGCGTGCATGCCGTGCGCCCCGACATCGCCGGCTGCATGGGCGCCTACGGTGCGGCCCTGCTCGCCCGCGATCGCGCCGGTGCCGACGGCACCTCGACCATTCTTTCTGCCGAGGACATCGCGCACCTCACCGTGACGCAAAAGCATGTCCGCTGCGGTCGCTGCTCCAACAACTGCCAGCTTACCGTTAACGACTTTGGCGGCGGCAGGCGCTTCATTACCGGCAACCGCTGCGAGAAGGGCGCCGGCCACAAAAAGCAGAAGACCGAGGCCCCCAACCTCTTCAAAAAGAAAAACGAGCTGCTCTTTAACCGCGAGGTGCTGAGCCCCGACGAGGCCCCGCGCGGCACCGTCGGCATCCCGCGCGCGCTCAACATGTACGAGAACTACCCCTTCTGGCACGCGTTCTTTACGCGCCTGGGCTTTAGCGTGCAGCTGTCCGACCAGTCGAGCAAGAAGACCTACCAGGCGGGCATCGAGTCCATGCCGTCCGAGAGCGTGTGCTATCCGGCCAAGATGAGCCACGGCCACGTGATGAACCTCATCGACCGCGATGTCGACTTCATTTGGATGCCGTGCGTGCGCTGGGAGCGCAAGGAGGATCCGACGGCTGGCAACTGCTATAACTGCCCCATCGTCATGAGCTACCCCACGGCGCTGGCGCTCAATATCGACGAGATTCGCGAGCAGAACATCGAGTTCCTGTACCCGTTTGTGCCGTATCACGATAAGACCGAGCTTAAGCGCCGTCTGTACCAGGTGCTCGCCGTCGACCGTGTGGCCGATGCTGAGGCCGGTCGCGGTCGCGCGCGCGGTCCCAAGATCACGCGCTCCGAGGTCGATGCCGCCGTCAACGCTGCTTTTGAGGCCGATGCGCGTTTCCACGAGGATATCCAGACCATGGGCGAGGAGGCTCTTAAGTGGGTCGAGGACCATGGCGGTCACGGCATCGTGCTCGCCGGTCGTCCCTACCATAACGACCCCGAGATCAACCACGCCCTGCCCGAACTTATCTCGAGCTTTGGCTTTGCGGTCTTTACCGAGGATTCGCTTGCGCATCTGGTAAAGCCCGAGCGTCCGATTCGCGTCGTCGACCAGTGGATGTACCACAGCCGCCTGTACGCCGTCGCCCGTTTTGTGACGATGCGCAACGACCTGGACCTGATCCAGCTCAATTCCTTCGGCTGCGGCCTGGACGCTCTGACCACCGATCAGGTGCAGGAGATTCTGGAAGCCAGCGGCAAGATCTACACCGTGCTTAAGATCGACGAGGTGTCTAACCTGGGTGCCGCGCGCATCCGCATCCGCTCGCTCATGGCAGCGCTCAAGGACCAGGAGGCCGAGCGCCTGGCCGATGCCACGGCCGCGGGCGAGGCCTACGAGCAAGGCGATGCCGCGCCGGTGGCGCCCTCCACGGATGCCCCCGCGTTCGCGAGCCGCAAGTACACGTTTGAGGCGCAGCGTGAGAGTGCTTCGACCGCGTGGCCCAAGGTGCCCTTTACCGAGCAGATGCGCGAGGAGGGCTACACCATCCTGTGCCCGCAGATGGCGCCGATTCACTTTGACCTGGTCAAAGAGGTGTTCCGCGGTGCCGGCTACAACTTGGAGCTGCTGCCCTCGACCGACCACGATGCCGTCGAGGCTGGCCTGCGCTACGTGAACAATGACATTTGCTATCCGTCGATCCTGGTGACGGGCCAGATTATGGAGGCCATCGAGAGCGGTCGGTACGACCTGTCCAAGACGGCCGTGGTTATCAGCCAGACCGGCGGCGGCTGCCGTGCCACCAACTACATCGCACTCATCCGCAAGGCCCTGCGCGAGAGCGGCCACCCCGAGATCCCGGTGATCTCGCTTTCGGCCGTGGCGCTCGGTGAGGACAACCCCGGCTTTAAGATTACGCCGGCACTGCTTAAGCAGGCAGTCTACGCAGTGCTCTTTGGTGACGTCATGATGCAGATGCTCTATCGTTGCCGCCCGTACGAGGCCACGCCCGGTGCCGCCAACGCACTCTACGAGGAGTACATGGCGCGCGCCCGCAAGCTGGCGCCTAAGTTCAACAGGCACAACTACACCAAGTTGTGCCGCGAGGCCATCCGCGCGTTCGACACCATGCCGCTTGTGGGCGAGGGTACCAAGCCGCGCGTGGGCGTGGTTGGCGAGATCCTGGTCAAGTTCCATCCCACGGCCAACAACCACGTGGTCGATGTCATTGAGCGCGAGGGCTGCGAGGCCGTGGTACCGGGCCTGCTCGACTTCTTCCTGTACTCCATGAGCAACGCCGAGCTTCAAAAAGACGAGCTGGGAAGCTCTGCCACGGCGCGCGCTAGCATGCAGGCGCTCATTAAGCTGGTGGACTGGATGCGCACGCCGGTGGAGGAGATGCTCGAAAAGTCCCGCCGCTTCGAGGCGCCCGAGCGCATTGGCACCATGGCGGACAAGGCTCGTACGGTGCTTTCGGTGTGCAACAACATGGGCGAAGGCTGGCTGCTCACGGCCGAGATGCTCGACCTGATCGACCACGGTGCGCCCAACATCATCTGCACGCAGCCCTTCGCGTGCCTGCCCAACCACGTGGTGGGCAAGGCCGTGATTAAGGAACTGCGCCGTCAGCACCCCGAGAGCAATATCGTCGCGGTGGACTACGACCCCGGCGCGTCCGAGGTCAACCAGCTCAACCGTATTAAGCTCATGATCAGCGTGGCCAAGGAAAACATGCGCGCCGGTAAGGGCTTTAAGCTCGAGAAGGTGGCGCCGCTCGCGATGGATGAGGTCACCGGCCAGATGCGTGCCCACGACGGCTGCGTGAGCTGCGGTTCGGTCGATGAGAGCGCCGTGGCGTCGGTCGCTGAGCGCCTGGGACGCGGCATTAAGAAGTAGCTGGCCTGCTATGGGCTGGATATGAGACAAACGGGTGGTGGCCGTACCGGCTACCACCCGTTTTTGCTTGGACATATGTTGCGTAAACGCCCCGACTATCACCCTTTGCGAACTCAGATTTCGGAAGTATGCGGCAAAATCTGAATAGACCGAGCACACCGAATATGTCCAAGCCCTGTACCTGCGGTTTTATTGGCGGAAAATCGGGGGGGGGGTGCTCAAGGGTTCCGGAATTTGCCGCATACTTCCGCAAACGACGTCTCGGTGGCACAAAAAATCGCCCTCGGAACCCTGAGATAATGAACAGATGTAGCCGTTCGCCGCAAATTACCGTCCGTTTATAGAACCCACCCCCGGCTCGCGGCCTCCTTACGGTTGAATAAATACACATCTATGGAATTACGTAAGAGAGGACTGTTCCTATGAGCTACAAGACCGTTTGTGTTGCCGGCGGCGGCGTGTTGGGAAGCCAGATTGCCTTTCAGGCTGCCTACTGCGGCTTCGATGTGACGATTTGGCTGCGCAGCGAGGGCAGCATCGGCCGCACCCAGCCCAAGATCGATCATGTGCGCGAGGAGTACATCGCGGCTATCGAGGGCATGGCGGATGGCACGGGTGAGTGGTGCGCCGGTATCGCCGATAGCGGCCAACCCTTCGACAAGGAAGTGGCACTCGCCGCCGTCGAGCGTGCCTACTCTACACTCAAGCTTGAGCTCGATCTTGCCAAGGCGGTGGCCGACGCCGACCTGGTCATCGAGTCTATGGCTGAGGACACCCAGGCAAAGACCGACTTCTACAAGAAGCTCGCCCCGGTTCTCCCGCAAAAGACTGTCATCGTGACGAACTCCTCCACGCTGCTGCCGAGCACCTTTGCCAAGTACACCGGCCGCCCCGAGAAGTATCTGTCGCTGCACTTTGCCAATTCCATCTGGAAGAACAACATGACCGAGGTCATGGCACAGGACCAAACCGACAAGCGCTACTTCGACGAGCTCGTCGACTTCGCCAACGACATCCGCATGCTTGCTCTGCCCGTCAACAAGGAAAAGAACGGCTACCTGCTCAACTCCATGCTGGTGCCGTGGCTGCTCTCGGGCCTTGACCTGTATGTCTCGGGCGTGAGTGACCCCAAGAGCATCGACCTCGCATGGACGCGCGGCACTGGCGCGCCCAAGGGCCCGTTCCGCGTATTCGACACCGTGGGCATCCAGACGGCGTACAACATCGTCATGCAGTATCAGAAGGTGCCGGGCCTGGTGAGCCCGCTGCTCAAGAAGATGATGATGCCCTACAACTTTAAGGCCATGGTCTCCGTTCTCAAGAAAATGCTCGACGAAGGCAAGCTGGGCGAAAGCTCGGGCGAGGGCTTCTTCAAGTACTAAGAACGATCCCTCGGGGTCGGAGGAAAACGGATCATTTTCGGCCGCCAGCAGTGAGAAGATGGACCCAGAAATAGAAAGGAGTGGCAATGGGCTGGCTCGGGCTTTGAAGACAAGTTATTGCAGGCCCAGGGCGATTTTTCGCTCAACGCGGGTCAACACAGTGTGACCTATCTGCCGAGTTCTGACACGGGAACGACCGGTCGCTACCAAGTGCTGTTATACGACAACAACTTTGGTGCGGCCGAAAGCTATCCCAAGTTCGACTGGGGCCAGCTGGGCGCCGCGGTGGTGACTGACTACAACAAGGGCACGCATTCGTTTGGGCGCATCTTTACAGTGGACGAGACGGCGCGCACCTACGAGCTCGAAGACCAGATCGCGGTGCCGTTCTCGCGCTACGTTAGCAGTGCGCAGCGCGTCGGCGATTCGAATAGTATGCTCGTGGCATCGGGCCAGGCCAAGACCTTTGCCGAGTACGATCGCTACGGACTGCCCATCGCCGCCTACGAAATGGAAGCCGAGAAGTACATCTACCGCGTGTACAAGTACGAGCTGTAGCGCTGCGCTTAGGTTTGACCAATGGAGTATGAAAACACGCCGTTCGCCGATGCCCCCTCCGCGAATGGCAGCCATATGGTTTGATGTTAGAAACATATGGCTGTCGCCAGCCTGCTGGCGACGTTCCCCCTAATATCGGAGGTTCCAGGTATGTTTCACGCTCCGTTAAACAACTATCGGTTGCGCTAACATGGGTCGCCGTGCTATTTCGATAACCCTTGCAGTGGTCTGCCTGACTGTGCTCCTGGGCGCTACAGGGCTGTTTGCTATAAGCCGAGAAACGTCCTATATGCAGGAATGCGCTTCCGAAGGGTTTGCCATTGACGGTTACTATCGGGACGACAAGACGAGTCTGGAAACCCTGGCCTTTCTTGAAGAGGATAACCATCGGTGGCAACTGGTCGACAAAGAAGGCAGCTGCGTTGACGGGCAGTTTAAGCGTACGGACGATCCCAATATCCTGGTATTAAAGAAGGAAAACGGCGAAGAGTTCGGCACGGTTCACGTTGCATATATATCGCGCCGACGCAATCAAGGGCAGATTTACCTAATTAGAAATACTAAGGTGACCCGATTTTATCTTGTGAGCACCGATTCGGCGTTTACGGTGGAGTCTGGCGAGGTCGATTCGGACAGTTGATTCACGGCAATAAAAAAGCGAGCGGGGCGCGGGTGTGAACTGCACCCCGCTATTTGCTCGTGTCCGTATCGCGCCTGCGCCTCGTCGTAACTTGCGTCCGTGCGAGCATTCATCCCGCGCTCTGCATCACTTCACATCGAACTCCACGCGATCGAGTTCGGGCACGTTGAGGTCGATGAGCTTGCGGGCGACGTGGCGGTCGTGCGTTCCGAGCGCCTCGCTCGTTGTCACATGGGCGACAATCTCACGCTCGACGATGCCTTCCTCCTCGCCTTCGGTAGCCGAGGTCTCGACGGCGACGGTGTAATCTTTAAAGCCCGGCAGCACCGCGGCAAGTTCGCGCGTAGTTTCGGTGACACCGTAGCCGTCCTGCACGCCGGTCTGCGCCGAGCCAATAGACCCCGCCGTCATAACGATGCAGGGGATGGCAAAGACTACCGTACCCACAATGATGCGGCGGCGCACCTTGCGCGATAGCTCGTCGACCTCGGCATCTTCTTCGGCGGTTACAATGCCGTCGCCGTTGAGGTCGCGCTTGAGCGGCACGCGCAAGATAAGTAATACGGCTTCGGCCGCGAGTGCGATAAAGACCACGTTGATGCCAAACTCGTAAAGCGCCGAGAGAAACAGCGACCCGCTTGCGATGGCGATGCCATAGCCCGCCGCACACAGAGGCGGCATGAGCGCGGTCGCCACGGCCACGCCGGCGATGAGCGTGGCGGGTTCCTGGTCGCGCGAGTTGCCCAGCCCGCCTGCAAAGCCGCCTGCGAGTGCGACGGTAAGGTCCCAGACGGTGGGTGTCGAGTTGTCGATGATGGCGGCCGTGGTGGTGCCAAGGGGCGAGAGCTTAAAGTACAGCGTGGACGTGACCAGGCAAAAGGCCATCTGCAGCGCAAGGCTGGCGACGGCTTCGACGGTAATCTCGCGGTCGAGCGTGGCAATACCGTATGCCATGGCAAGGACCGAGCCCATGAGCGGGCAGATGAGCATGGCGCCCACGATGGCAATGTCCGAGTCGATATCGAGGCCGATGCTCGCGATAAGCATGGCAATAATCAGGATGCATAGGTGGGAGCCAGTCAGACGCGCCCCGTTTACAAAACGCTTGCGAATTACGTGGTAGGGCGCGCGACCCTCGCGAATGTTGAATGCGCGCTTGAGGAAGCGGGTGATGTTTTCCATGGCTTCGCTATGAGCGGGGCGGATGCCGTGGCGCCGGTGATGGCGTTCACGCAGTCGCTTGAGCTGTTGGTTATCGAGTTCCATGTTCACCTCGCTCCGCCGCGGGCTATGCATCGCGCCCACTGCCTCTACTCTACACCGCGGCAGACGGGGTGGTCATCTTGACGTGAAACTTAGGCGAGTAGGTAAAGGGGGCGCGTCAAATGCGGTTGCGGCCGAGTGCTTCGGCAGATATAGAAAAGCGCGGGGCCGGATGGTCTCCGACCCCGCGCTCTGCACGGACACGTTGTTGTTCGGCCTACCCCAGCAGGCTCAGACCGACGGAGACAAACGCCAGGATAACGCCGACGATGGACTCGCCGCCGAGCAGGCCGCTGGCAACGACCAGACCCTGTTCCTGGAAGGCGGCGTCCTTGGCAGCCCTCTCCTCGTCGGAAAGACCAGCGGTGGCGTCGCGGTGGGCGGACCACTTGTCGTAGGCGAGTTTGACGCAGGAGCCCAGGAATGCCGTGAGTGACATGTAGAACGGCAGGTACACGCCCAGGCCGATCATCATGGCCGGAATGCCGAGCCAGTACATGATGATGCCGGCGATAAAGCCGCCCGCAAACCACGGCACGCTCGGGATGCCCGAGACCATGGTGGCGACGACGCTTGCCTGCGCGGCAACAAAGCTCTTGTCGGGGCCAAAGGCGTCCGGGCCATAGGCGGTGACGAGCGCGACCATGACGGCGGCAGCGACCAGGGCGCCCACGATGCCGCCGATGGCCTGGCCGACCCACTGTGCGCGCGGGTTGGTGCCCAGCACGGCGCCGGCCTTAAAGTCGTTCATGACGTCGCCCGCAAGGCCGCACGCCACGGCCACGATGCCGGCGATAAAGAACAGCTTGACCTGCGCGAGCTGCGCGAAGGCTGCCACGATGAGCATGACGATGAGGCCAAAGATCTCCATGGGGTCGATGCCCGTCTGGCCGCAGCTCTGTGCGCTCATGATGGTGGTGACAAAGGTGAACAGCGTCACGATGACGGCCGGAACGGGACCGAGGTCAAGCACGATGGCGACGATCACGGCGATGGCGGCAGCGCCCAGGCCGATGACGCCGGCGTCGAGCTTAAGGGAGCCCGAGATGAGCGACTGCTCGTCGGTGTCGGTGGAGCTGTCGGCGGCAAGACCGCGGACGATACCGGCGACCTGTGGCAGGATGTCCTTGAGGACGACGGCGACGCCAAAGCCCATCATGAGGCCCATACCCAGGGACTTGACGATACCCTGTGCGGTCACAATATCGAACAGGCCGGCAGCGGTGCCGCCAACGATGATGCCAAAGTTGCCCAGCAGCGCGCCGGCAAACCAGAAGGCGACGGGGGCGAAGCCCACGAGGAAGCCGATGGACAGCAACATGGGCGAGTTGTAGATACCAAAGGTCACGCCAGGGATATTGAGCGTGCATAGCATGCTGGGCACCACGCCCAGAGCGTCGCGAAGCGCGCTGTAGATGCCTGCGATGGCCATGGAGCCAAAGAGCTGCTTGCCGGTCTTGCCGCCGGCCTCGGTGGCGCGCAGGGTCTGAGCTGCGGCGTTGCCGGTGGGGAACTCCAGCGCGGCGTCCACGATAAAGTGACGGTGGATGAGCGCTGTCGCCAGAAGGCCCAAGATGGTGCCGGCGAGCGCAACGATAAACATGTCGAGCCAGCTGATTTGGTCGGCATAGCCCAGCATCCAGGCGCCCGGGATGGTAAACGCCAGGCCGCCGGCGACCATGGCGCCCGCGGACATGATGGTGTGGGTAACGTTGGCCTCGTTGAGGCTGGCGTTGCCCATGAGCTTCAGGAAGAACAGCGAAATGACGGCAGCGAAAATGATCGGCCAGGGGAGTGCGCCCATCTTGAGGGCGGTGTAGGCCGAGCTTGCCGTGATGATCACGCAGCCAAGGACGCCGATGACGACGCCGCGCAGCGTGAGTTGCCCGCGCATCGAAGCGCGGTTCGAGGGATTGCTCATATAGAACTCCTTTGCGTATATCCGCTTCCCCCGGGAGCGCCGCTACGGATACGGCGCGGGAAGTCGGGTTACCAAGGGCCGCCGCGTGAGCTCGCAAACGACCGCGCACCAGTATAACCGCAAGCTAGTCATTTCGGGATGACTGGTTTAGGTAGGCGATATACTGCTGGGCAGACGAAAGGAGCGCCGACGATGCTTAATGGGTGCGCATATATATTGACGGTCGACGTGGGCAACACGTTCATTCGCTTTGGTCTGTTTGCCGAGGATTCGGCCGCGGCGCAGGAATTCCCGCTTGCGACGTGCGAGATCACGACGCCATCGAGCATTACGGCCGACGAAGCGCGTATGCGTCTCGCGCAGGTCATGGCCGCGCTGGCGGCCGATGCGGGCATGCCCGGCGCGCTTATGCCCACGGCGGCCGTGCTGAGCTGCGTGGTGCCGGCGCTCGAGCGCCCGTGGAAGGCGGCTCTTTCCCGTACCTGCACGGGGCGCGTGCTCACGGTGGGGCCGGGCCTCAAGACTGGCATGCCCGTCCACTACGACGACCCGGCCGAGATCGGCCCCGACCGCATCGCCGATGCCGTGGCGGCTCGTGCCGTCTACGGCTCTCCGTGCATCGTGATCGACCTGGGCACCACGACCAATATCGAGGTCATCGACGCGCACGGTACCTTTGTCGGCGGCGTCATCGCGCCGGGTCTGGCGCTTGGCGCCCGCTCGCTTTCGGCCGCTGCGGCGCGCTTGCCGCAGGTCGAGCCCTCGGCGCCGACACACGTCATCGGCCGCAACACGCGCGAGGCCATGCGCTCGGGCGTGGTTCTGGGCGAGGTGGCCCGCATCGACGGCATGCTCGATATGGTGCTTGCCGAGATGCGCTCGACCAAGGCCGCGGGCGAGGGCAGCGTGCCCATCATCATCACCGGCGATGATGCCGAGGCGCTCGCGGCGTTGGTCGGCCATAGCCTGACGGTCGACGATGCGCTGACGCTGCGCGGCCTTGCCGAGCTGTATCGCATCAACCAAAAGCCTCGCCGCGCATAAAGCCGAGGACGTCGGCGGGGGAGGAACCGGTGCCCATTGCGATCACCGGCGACGCCGCACGCGAGATGGCGGGTCTGCTACGCCATGACCTTGTTCCCGACGACACGATCACCCTCCGCGGTCTGGCAGAGCTCTACCGCGTGATACGCAGCGGCGTAAAGTGTAGCGTTACTGATATTTCGATTGTTTATTTATTTGCAACTGAGTTAAGAGGTGGGGACAACATGCAAGTTGCCCCCGTTCTGAGTCGATTTATTTCGTTGTGATTAATAAGGTATTTGGGGCGGATTAACGCGCTCTTTGCCTTATCGAATCATTGTTAGGAATCGTTGATACTCGCTGTTTCTAGCAATAATCTGAGTATTTGATGCGGCATATGCTGCGTCTAGTTGAATCGAATAGGCGGAATTTGAAAGCCTGTTAACCGCTTGACTCATATTTTGGATTGTTTTGTCCGAGGCTTCAACGGCTTCGTAAACGAGTCGTTGTTGAGAGCTGATCTCGTCTAACTTATCGATGACAATATCTAGCTTATCGATAATGGTTCCTAATTTACGTTCCATTTCGAAGATGTTATAAGCTTCACCGAGCGTCGAACATCTGCCTGCTTCGAAATATTCGCTAATTGACGCCATGGGGATAAGAGAACGATATTTTGGATAGATCAAACCAACGCTATAGAAATCGTTCAAAAGAGATTCGGATTCTTGTAGTTTAGCCCTCATTTTATTGAGGATTTTCGCCTCGGATGCATTTAAATCCTCCAATAAGAGCGTTTTTTGGCGATTATTCTCGATAATTGTCTTCTTCCGATTATCTGCTTCTATCTTTTCGCTTTTCTCGTTCGACCTTGCGCTCATGCCAAACAGAAAGCCGATTCCAATTAGTGCGGTTATTGCAAGAGGGAGAAATGGTTTAATTACATTAATTAAGCCAAAAAAGGGCTTTACTAGGTATGAGCAGTAGCCGCCGAGGTCGGGACTAAAAATAAGGGCTACAAATGCATACCCGCTGAAAATCGAACTAATAAACGAAGCAAAGATCGTCACTATGAAGGCCAGTGCGATAATTCCTGCGGCAGATGTTGCGCCAAACAATAGGGCTGAGAAGATGCCTCCAGATATATTGCCGGCAAGTCCACTTTCGCTGTAGTCGTTTGGAACGTCGGTCGGGGCCAGTTTTTTTCTTTCTGAACTGACATAGCCTTCGAGAGCCCGGATTGCGTTTTGCTGTACAAGCACTGATTTTTCTAAACAGTAGATTGATTTGACGTAGTTTTGCAGGTCGTTCCCCTGAACTTCCATGTCTGACCGTCCTTGTTGTAATATATCCCAACAGTAGCATTACTATATCACATACGCTCTCTAGCATGGATAACAGCCAGAATGCGGGATATAGAGTGCTCGTAGGTCATAATTTAAAAAAGCTGAGAACGACCCAAGGACTGTCGTTGCGAAAGCTTGGCTATATGACCGGAATTGACTATGCGCATATTCATTCAATCGAAACGGGCAATGCTAATCCGACAATTGGTACATTGATAAAACTTGCCGATGCATTGGACATCGACTTGAAAAGTCTATTCGGCTCGAATTAGCAAGTCATTTATAAGGGTTGATATCTGCCTGCTACAATGGAGCGAAATCTCCTATACCGCATCGAGCGGGGCATCACATCGACTGGGGAGGTACGCATATGTCGGACACTCAGCATCAAACTGCGTCGGGCAAGCGCCGCGACGTCATTAGCTGGGACGAGTTCTTTATGAGCGTGGCCATTGCCGCGCAGCGTCGCAGCAAGGACCCCAACACGCAGGTGGGCGCGTGCATCGCCAGCACCAACCACCGCATCCTTTCGGTGGGCTACAACGGTACACCCTCGGCGCTCAACGACGACTTTTTCCCGTGGGGTACGAGCGACGACCCGCTGCAGGACAAGCACAACTACGTGGTCCATGCCGAGGCCAACGCCGTGCTCAACTACCGTGGCTCACTCAAGGACCTCGAGGGTTCCACGGTCTACGTCACGCTGTTCCCGTGCCACGACTGCGCCAAGATTTTGGCGCAGGTGGGCGTGGGCGAGGTTGTCTACCTGGACAACAAGTACGCCGACACCGATGATGGGCGCATCAGCCGCCGCATCCTCGACTCCTGTGGCATCAGCTACCGCCAGGTTATCGTCGATGTGCACATCGGCACCGAGGGGCAGGCTCAGCAGTAGCGCGTGGCAACGCCAGCTGGCGGCAAAAGCAGCTAAAAGAGCCCCGTCCCAAATTGACTACTCGTGAAAGTCGCGTCTGCGCGCATGGACGGCTCGTGAGCGGGTACATGGCTGTAGTAACATAGCTTCTGTCCGCGGGCGCGCCCGCGTAATTGTGAGAAAGGAGCCCCTGTGGCTGTTAACGAAGAGCTGCTTAAGAAGGTTCTTGAAGAGATTCGCCCCAACCTGCAGGCCGACGGCGGCGATATGGAGTATGTGGGCGTTGACGACGAGGGCGTCGTCAAACTGGAGCTGCAGGGCGCTTGCGCCGGCTGCCCCATGAGCTCGCTGACCCTGTCCATGGGTATTGAGCGCATCCTGAAGGAGCATGTGCCCGGTGTTACCCGTGTTGAGCAGGTCAATGCCTCCGGCGAGACCAACGATCTGTACGACGAGTACGCGCCGTTCTAAGATGCGAAAGCTGCGGACGGCATACTCCGCATAGACGTTACGCCCAAATATGCGGCTGCGAGCACAAGGCCCGCGGCCGCATTTGTATGTAGGGAGTAGGAGGGTCGACATGCTCAACGACCTCTACCATATGCTTGATCCTGTCGCGATCTCGGCGGGCCCCATCACCATCTACTGGTACGGCCTGGCCTACGTGGTCGGCGCTCTGCTCACGGCGGTCGTCATGTACCGCACGCAGCGTCGCTGGGGCTTTAACATCACGATTGACGACCTGACGAGTGTCGTGGTCGGCGTGGTCTTTGGCCTTATCATTGGCGCCCGCCTGTTCTACGTCATCTTTTACGGCGACGGCTACTACTGGGCGCATCCGCTCGAAATCTTTGCCACCAACGAGGGCGGCATGAGCTTCCATGGCGGCTTGGTGGGCGGCATTATCGGCGGCATCATCGTGTGCCGCATGTATAAGCTCGATGCCTGGACTTTGGCAGATCTTGCCGTCATAGGCGCGCCGCTGGCCTTGTGCCTGGGACGTTGTGCCAACTTTGTCAACGGTGAGCTGTGGGGCAAGCCGACCGATCTGCCCTGGGGCGTGGTCTTCGGTGGCACCGCGGGCGATATGCCGCGTCACCCCTCCCAGCTCTACGAGGCATTTCTTGAGGGCATCGTGCTCTTTTGCATTCTGCAGGTGCTCAGCCGCAAAAAGCCGCTACTGCCCCAAGGCACGTTTATGGGCGTCTTTGTGATGGGCTACGGCATCGTCCGTTTCCTCATTGAGTTTGTGCGCGTGCCCGATGCCCAGCTGGGTTATCTGCTTGGTGGCGTCATCACGATGGGTCAGCTGCTGAGCCTGCCGCTCGTAATCGCGGGCCTGGCGCTCATCATCTTTGCTCGTAGCCGCAACCAACCCCAGCGCATCTACCTCGACGCCTAACTACCACAAAGGGGACAGGCACCTTTGTGGTGATTCGCTGGGCAACGATGACAGAACCGTAACGTTTCCCCAGATAAAACCTGCCAAAATAAACCTGTCCCTTTTTGGCAGGTTTCTAGAAAGGCTCTTTGGACTGTGAAGGATTCCGACCTCTCCACAACGGCTGCGCGCGACGCTGCCCGCATCGTCTGGTTTAAGCGCTATCCCGCCAAGCAGACGCTCATCGCATTTTTGCTCGCGCTGTTGGCGACCACGGCGTTTTCCATCGATCCCGCCCCGGTGTCGAGCAACGCGGTCTTGGCGATTGACCCCAAAGCCTCGGGCATGCTGTACGTGTGCTACGAGGTGCTCCTCTCGTTTGCCGGCCATACCGACGCGGTCATGCTGCTTGCGCTTGCCTGCCTGCTCACGCTGCCGTTTCGCTACGTATTCTTTGGCCGCGGCGACGCTTGGCGTCCCTCGGTGATCCTTCCGTCGCTGTTCTTTGCCGTCTGCATGGTGTTTGGCCGCAGCTACGACCTCACCGATTCGGCCGAGATCGTGCTCGGCGACAAGGCCCGCATTATCTGTGCCTGGATAGGCGGTGCGGGCTGGATGCTCTTGGCGGTCGTTGCTTTCTACCTGGCTTTTGAGTGTCTAGATTGGTTGAGCTCTCGGCGCATTCCGTTTTCCGAAGCGCACTTTGGCCGCGTATGGCGTGTGGCTCACGCCGTGCTCTCGGTCCATCCCTTTGCCGGGCCCTTCCTGGTGCTTATGGTCGCCTGGGCGCCCACGCTCATCGCTTCGCTGCCCGGCCTTTTTATGGGAGATACGGGTGCGCAGATTCGCCAGTGGTTCAACTACCCCAACGGCACGAGTGACTACCTGCGTCTGCTCAATCCCAATGTGCTGCTCAACGGACATCACCCCGTGGTGCATACGGCTATCATCGGTTCGTGCGTCCAGCTGGGGCTTTCACTGTTCAACAGCGCCAACGCAGGTCTTGCCATCTACACCTGCGCTCAGTTCGTCATTACGGCCGCCTGCATGGCCTATTCCATCTCGTCGCTGCGCAAGCTGGGCGTGAGCCTGCCGGTCCGCGGCGTAATCCTGCTGTTCTTTGTGTTTATGCCCATGTTCTCCAACTACGCGGCCTTGCTTACCAAAGACGTGCTGTTTGCCGACGCGTTTTTGGTGCTGTTGGTGCAGACCGTGAAGCTCGTGGCCTGCGGCCTGCCCCGTCGCGATGCCAATGTCGAGCGTGCAGGCGAACAGAGGCCTGTGCTCTTTGCGCGCCACGACTGGCTGCTGCTCGCTCTGGGCGCCATGGGTTCCACGTTTCTGCGCAATGGCGGCCTGGTGTTTCCCCTGGCGGCATGCGTGATCGCGGCGGCGTTTTGCGCGTGGGACGCGCATGTGGCTCGTCGTGCGGCCAAACAGGCTGGTGCTGAGCCTTCGGGCGCCATCCCGCGTTTCCGCTGGGTGGGCGTTCTTGCGGTGCTTGCGCTCTGTCTTGCCTCCAATATGTACTTCACCAAGGTCTTTATGCCGGCGCACGACATCACGCCTGGTTCCAAGCGCGAAATCCTCTCGATTCCGTTCCAGCAGACGGCTCGTTTCGTCCAAAAGCACGACGGCCTCAACTCGGGTGTCAACCCCACGGTTAAGGAGGACGGCACCATCGTGGAGGCTCCTTGCGACGGCTTGGTGACCGACGAAGAGCGTGCCGTGATCGACCGTGTGCTCAAGTACGAGAATCTGGGCCGCCGTTACAACCCGGATAAGTCGGACGCTGTCAAAAATTGCTTCAACGAGTACGCCTCGCAGGAGGACATCAAGGCCTATTTTGAGGTGTGGGCCCAGATGTTCAAAAAGGATCCCGAGTGCTATATCTCGGCGCTCATCAATAACTACTACGGCTACTTTTATCCGAGTGCCCGCGATGCGTGGGTCTACAGCACGGCGCGCAGTGCCGAGATTATGGCAAAGCCCGATAACCTCAAGTACTTCGACTTCCATCCGGTCGATAGCAAGGTTGTGCGCTGGTGCGACCACCTGATCAACCTGTATCGCGTGGCGGTGCAGCGCATCCCGTTTATCTCGCTCACCATGAGCTCGGCCACCTATGTGTGGATCATGATCGCCGTGGTGGTCTATCTGCTACGTCGTCATTCGTGGCGCGGGCTGGCCATTTGGGTGCCGCTGCTGGGCGTGCTCGCCGTGTGCCTGATCGGTCCCTGCAACGGCTCGACCTACATGCGCTACCTGTATCCGGTCATCGCCTGCATGCCCTTTGCCATCGGCGCCACCATCACCCGCAGCGACCTCCTCTGGTCCTAATTTGGTGCAAAGGGGACAGGTTACTTTGCACCAAGGGGCTGTATCATCACGACGCCTTCATTTTGGGGTTTATCTCGCAGGCCAGTAGGTATATCATAACGACGTTTGTTTATATTGCCCGAGCATCTGCGCTGGGCTTTAGGTCGAAACCGATAGGAGACACGTATGTCCGGACACTCTAAGTGGGCCACAACCAAGCATCGTAAGGGCGCGCAGGACGCCAAGCGTTCCGCCCTCTTCTCCAAGCTGAGCCGCAACATCACCGTTGCTGCCCGTCTCGGCGGCGACCCGCTGCCTGAGAACAACGCCAGCCTCGCTGCTGCTGTTGCTAAGGCCAAGGCTCAGTCCATGCCCAAGGACAAGATCAAGTCCGCTATCGACAAGGCCTTCGGTTCGGGTGCCGACGCCGCTGTCTACGAGAACATCGTGTACGAGGGCTACGGTCCCGCCGGTGTCGCCGTGTACGTTGACTGCCTGACCGACAACCGCAACCGTACCGCCGCTGATGTCCGTTCCGCCTTCTCCCACGCTGGTGGTAACCTGGGCACCTCGGGCTCCGTCGCCTTCCAGTTTGAGCGCAAGGGCCAGATCGTCGTCGCCAAGGAGATCCTGGACGAGAACGCCAAGAAGGAGACCATGATCGCCAACGGTCCTGCCGGTGACGAGGATGAGTTCATGATGGCCATCGCCGAGGCCGGTGGCGAGGACTACGAGGACGCCGGCGAGGAGTGGATCGTCTGGACCGCTGCTAACGACGTCATGGCTGTTTCCAAGGCGCTCGAGGAGCAGGGCGTCCAGGTCAAGGGCTCCGAGACCACCATGGTCCCGACCACCCCGACCGAGGTCTCCGGTACCGACGCCAAGAAGGTCCAGCGCCTCATCGACCGTCTCGAGGAGCTCGACGACGTCCAGGACGTCTACAGCACCATGGACATGACCGATGAGGTCATCGCTGCCCTCGAGGAGGAGTAGCGCCTGCACGGGTTAAGCCGTGCATATCTGGGCATAATGAAGCGAGCATGCAAGCCTCGTGGAATAGATGAGCCGGATCCGCGTGCGTATGGCACCGGACCCGGCTCTTTTATAATGATGCGAATCGTTTTGCATTCTGTGGACCGAAACCTGAAGGGAGCGCGCGTGCGCGTACTCAAACGAGCCCTAGCGATCGTGTATCTTGCCGCCGCCATCGTGGCGCTGGGTACGCTTGTCTGCCAGTTCTGGGGACCGTATACGTATCGCTTTATGCTGCTGTTGCGTGACACCATGCCTCGCGTCGTCGTTACGGTGTGCGCCGCTATCGTGGCGCTTGGCGTGCTCATCGGTTTTTTCCGCCTGATGTTCGCGCGTCGCGAGCCGTCCTGCGTGCATCCGGCGGGGGAGCGCAATATCGAGGTCACGCTCGCAGCGCTTTCCTCGTGCGCCCGTGCCGCGGCGGAGTGCGATGATCGCGTGATGGTTGAGCATATCGAGGCACGCGTTCAAGGCCCCGACGAGTCGCGCGTTCGTTTTAAGGTCGAAGCCATCGCGCTCGATGATAAGGACGTTGCCGCTCTTGCCACCTCGATGCAGCAGCGCATCGAGAAGGCCTGCGACACCATGCTCGGCACGCCGGGCACGACCGCGCGCGTCCGTTTTTTGCCGTCCAAGACTACCGTCCAGACCGTGGAGGTTTCCGGTGAGTGATACCAACCAAGACAAGACCGCCCGCACGCCGCGCCTGACGATCGACCAAAACGCTACGCCGGCAGGCGAGTCTGCCGACACCAAGCCCGAGGCCGGCGAGCAGCGCGACAGCGCCGCCAACGACTTTGACGAGGCCATGGGTCTCATCAAAGGTACGGGCGCTGCTATCTGGAGCTATGCCGTGCGCCACCCCAACACTACGCTCGGCGCCGTGGCAGGCTTTATCCTCGCCGTGTTGGTACTTACGTTGGGCCTGTGGGACACGCTCGTCATCGCATTCTTTGTGCTGATCGGCGCCGTGATCGGCCAGATTCGCGACGGCGAGAACGGTATCGTCAACTTCTTCGGCCGTCTGTTTAGCGGCCGCTAATATGTATTCGACTGTCGCATCCGCGGCAGGCATAAGGAGGAACCATGGCTTTTAACACGAAGGTCGATGTAGCCGATACCGAGCTCGAGGCGAATGAGGCCGTCGCCGATGCCGGGGACGTGACGCTCGAGGACGAGGCGCTCGTCGAGGCCGAGTCCGATGCGGACGAGGATAACGAGGAGATGGATGAGGAGGCGGACGAGTCCGAGGACTCGCTGACCTATTCCAACGGCGTGATCGAGAAGATCGTCGCCATGGCCACCCGCGAGGTGCCGCACGTTCTGGGCATGAAGGGTAACCTTATGCACTTTGTGCAGGAACAGTTTGGTGCCGAGAACCTGACCAAGGGCGTGACGGTCGAGGTCACCGACGACAACCGCGTGGTCGTCAACATCTCGGTCATCATCGAGTATGGCGCCTATGCGCCTGCGATCTTTGACGACGTTAAGGCGCGCGTCACCGAACGTCTGGCCGCAATGACCGGCCTTGAGGTGGCAGGCGTCAACCTGCGCATCGAGGATGTCATCACCCCCGAGGAGTACGAGCACCGCACCAGCCAGCACGAGTAACCTACCAAAAAAGATAGGTTTATTTTGACAGGTTTTACCTGCGAAAACGCCAAACGGTCGACGCGCAAGCAAAAGTGCGGTCGACCGTTTTCTATATGCCCCCGATGCAGGCATACCGCTCGTCTAACTAAGGGTTGCAATCTTCGCGTTCCGCGTTACCCTAATGGGCGCATTGTTTCCAAATTGTTAACGAAGGGTTGCCGTAATGGCCGACGAACACGAGACCGAAAGCAAGGCATGGGCGATTGAAGCCGCTGCGGCAGAGGCGGCGTCGCGTGCCGCCGAGGAGATGCATCGTCCTCCGGTGGTGCCGATGGAGCGCGTTGTCGGTCGCGAGGATATCGAACGTGGCGAGCGCGCCGGCCGCAAGCGCAGCCAGGAGCCAGGCTTTCCGCGCTTTTTTGCCGAGCTCAATCTGGGCCTGATCCTCACGGCGTTCGCCATTGTGGCCTTTAAAACCCCCAATCACTTTGCCTTCGGCGGCACCTCGGGCGTGTCGGTCATTCTTTCCACGCTGTTCCCGACTCTGCCCGTCGGCGTCTTTATGTGGATTATCAACGCGGTCCTGGTCATCCTGGGCTTTATCTTTTTGGAGCGCAAGGCAATCCTGTGGAGCGTTTTTGCCTCGTTTGCGCTTTCGGCCTACGTCTCGCTGTTTGAGCTCTTCATCCCGACGGATGTTTCGATGACGGGCGATATGTGGCTCGACCTGTGTTTTGCCGTCATCTTGCCGGCGCTGGGCAGCGCCATTGTCTTTGACATTGGCGCCTCGACGGGCGGCACCGACATCCTTGCCATGATCCTCAAGCGCCGCACGACGCTTGAGATCGGCCGTGCCCTGTTGCTGGTCGATATCGGCATCGTGACCGTCGCGGCTTTCCTGTATGGCCCGCGCGTCGGCCTGTACTGCGTACTTGGCCTGTTTGCCAAGACGCTTGTGGTCGACAAGGCTATCGAGAGCATTCACCTTCGTAAGGTCTGCACGATCATTTGCTCCGAGCCCCTTAAGGTCGAGGAGTTTATCGTCAAGCATCTCAACCGCACGGCAACGATCAGCCGTGGCTACGGCGCCTTTTCGGGCAAGTGCGTCACGGTGATTATGAGCGTGCTGAGCCGTCGCGAGGCAGTGCAACTGCGCCGCTATACCCGCGAGATTGACCCTGGTGCCTTCATCACCATCGTCGATAGCTCCGAAATCGTCGGCAAGGGCTTCCGCGGCACGAACTAGCCCTGGTGCGCACTTTGAATCATTGAATAAAGCTACCCACGTTGCAAATCGGTCATCTTGGGGTATTTGTCCCCATATTGGGCGATAATGATGCCAAAGACATCGTTTGCGATCCAGGTGATTCGCTCTAGATACGAAGGGATGATTTCGATGTTCTGTTCGCAGTGTGGCGCCCCCATGGGCGATAACGACAAGTTCTGCGGCGTGTGTGGTGCTCCTAATGCCGGTGCCGCTGGCCCCGCTCCCCAGGGACAGCCTCAGCCCCAGCAGTTTGTTCCGCAACCGCCCGTGGCGAATGCGCCAAAGGGCTGTGTGGCTCAGGCGTTCCAAGATATGACCAAGACTCCGGGCGTGCTTCAGCGTGTATGCCAAATCGCGTTTTTGCCGGCGCTGATTTGCGTTGTGTCAGTGCTCGTGTTGTTTATTCCCGTTATTGGCGGCATTGCGGCTGCCATCGGCTTTTTGGCAGCTTGCATTGCGAGCGTGTGCGGTTCCGGCTTTGGCATCGAGTGGGGTCGCGATCTGTCGCTTAAGATCGATGACGGCATGGATCGTCCGCTGATGCGTTCCACGTCGTTTGGTCTCGGAGTCTTTTCGAGCGTTATTTCGGTCGTGCTCGAGGTTATCGCTGCCATTCCCGTTATCGGTGTAGTGCTTTCGCTGGTGGAGGGCGTGGTAATTGGCGCTGCGGGCTCGTATTCTTATTACGGTTCTTATGCGCTCGAGGCTGCGCTGTTCGGTTCGCTTGGCCTGCTTGTCCTGGCGCTAATTGCCTCGGCGATTCTGGGTGTCTTCTTTAAGATGTTCGCCGACATCGCCGTGATGCACTTTGCGGTGACCGGGCGTGTCGAGAGCGCGTTTTCGCTCGATAAGGTCTGGGCGGCGTTTAAGCACAACAAGACCAAGCTGTTCTGTGCTTCGTTCCTTCCCGAGTTTTTGACGGGCCTGGTCGCCAACGTTGTCACATGGATCTTGACGGTCGTCTTTGGCGCCATTGCCTCTGTCGGTATGTATAGCTACTACTATCGTCCTACGGGTATTGAGGCAATTGTTACCGGCGGTGGCGTCACGCTCGTGCTGTTCCTGGTGCTGGTTGCTTTCGTCACCGTATTTCTTACGGTCTTTGGCAAGATGCTCAAGCACCGTGCCGTTGGCTATTGGGTCGCACGCTATGCAAGCGAATGGGCCGATGAGGATAAGGACGACGTCCTGACTTTTGCATTGCCCTTCGAGAAGAAGTCCGCTGCTTCGGGTTACAGCGCTCCGGATGCTTCGCCGGCACCTGCACCCGCTCCCGCGCCCGAGCCTGAACCGGCGCCCGAGTCTGAGACGGCATCTGAGCCCGAGCCTGCGCCTGAGCCTGAGCCTGAGCCGGCACCTGCACCTGAGTCGGCGTCCGAGCCAAGCTCCGACGAGGAACCTCAGGACGAGTAGCCATGCCGTCTGCCATTTGGGGACGGGGTAGAAATAGTAGAAATAGCGCTTGATAAATGAGCGGGGGCGGACGTGTCGAAACGTCCGCCCCCGCTTTGACATCGCGATGTGGCTATGACTGCGAGATGCCAGCGAATCGATTACTCGTCGTGCTTCTCCTCACGGCGTGCGGCAGCGCGTGCGTCGTGGATGCCCTTGATCGCGGCATGGCGAGCCGTTCGGGCATCATGGATGGCGTCGCGAGCCTCGGCGGTCGTCGCCTTGGCAGAGCGCAACTTGGCGGCCAGATCGGGGTTGGTTTCGGCGACCGCGGTAATCGCGGGGCCGTCGAGCTCCTCTTGCGTGGGCTCGGCCAAAAAGTCGATAGCATACTGGGCGGCCACCATGGAGCCCTTTGCCAGCACGGTCTCGTCAATCTTGTAAAAGCAGGAATGCTGGGCGTACGTGGCGCCAATCTTGGGGTTGCGCGTACCTACAAAGGCGAGCACGCCCGGTACGCGACGCAGGTACTCCGAAAAATCCTCGCCCGAAAGCGTGCCGCGATAATGGCCTTGGCCGGTGGGGCCCAGGCACTTGATTACAGCCTGACGGCAGCGCTCGCTCGAGGCGGCGTCGTTTTCGACCTTGTAGTTGGCGATGGTGTAGTCGGTGAGCTCTGCCTCGGCGCCCAAGGCGGCCGCGGTATGCTCCACGATGCGGCGCATAAGCTCCGGCATTTCCTCGTGGGTCGAATCGCCGTAGGTGCGCACCGTGCCGGCGAGGTAGGCCGTGCCGGCGATAACGTTGCGCGCGGTGCCGCCGTGCAGCTCGCCGACGGTGATGACGGCGGGTTCGTAGGGGCTAATCTCGCGCGAGACGATGGTCTGCAGGGCGTTGACAATCTCGGCGGCAACCATAACGGCGTCGTGGCCGCGCTGGGGCATGGCGCCATGGCACGAGGTGCCGCGAACGTCGATGCGGAACCAGTCGGTGTTTGCCATGCGTGGGCCGGGCTCGCAGCTTACGGTGCCGGCGTCGACCTCGCTCCAGATGTGCGCGGCGTAGGCGCCGTCGACGCCGTCGAGCACACCCGTGCCAATCATGAGTTTGGCGCCCTGGCCGTTTTCCTCGCTGGGCTGGAATACGATGCGAATCTCGCCGTGGATGTCATCGGTCATGTGGCGCAGAATCTGCAGCGTGCCGAGCATCATGGCGATATGGCAGTCGTGACCGCAGGCGTGCATGCAGCCCTCGTTGACGCTGGCGAACTCCTCGCCGGTCTGTTCGGTGACGGGCAGGGCGTCGATGTCGGCGCGCAGCAGGATGCGGCGGCGTGGCGTGCCGTCCTCGCGATAGGCGTCGGGCGCGGTGCCGCGAAGGGTCGCCACAAGGCCCGTCTTGAGCGGACGCTCGTAGGGGATATTCATGGCGTCGAGCTGGTTGGCGATGTCGGAGGTCGTGCGCTCCTCGGCAAGGCTCAGCTCCGGGTGCTTATGGAAGTGCCGGCGCTGCTTGATGATATATGGTTCAAATTCGGTAGCGATATCTTGGATGGCTGCGGTGACGTCGTCTGCTGCGCGAACCTCGGTTGCCGCCATAATCTGCTGTGCCTTGGTCTTCGTCATGGTCGATTTGCTCCTTGCTGGGTTGATCGCAAAATCGTACAGGCTCTCTCCAGTATGCCACCTGCCGCTAGGGCTGGTAAAGTCGCCGTTTGCCGCTTGGGGTTTTGTTACAAGGGCGGGGGAGTACACTCGGGGGTGTTGAATTTCCTGCCAGAGATGGGGATGCCCATGCAACATATCGATCGGATTATCCGCTCCAAGAACGTCTTTACCGCGCAAGACGGCATCGATACCGCCCGCGAGCTGGCGATTGCCATCGCAGGCGACCGTATCGTCGCAGTCGGTGCGCCCGATGACGTGATCGCCGCCGCTCCTGCCGCTACGTCGGTTATCGACTACGGCGAGCAGTTTGTCTGCCCCGGTTTCCATGACGCTCATCTGCACTTCTTCCATACCTCGGTCGGTTCCTCGCCGTACATGCTCATGGATATGGGCACGTCCGAGGCGGCGCTGGTGCAACATGCGCTCGAGTTTTCCCAGGACCTGCCCGACGACGCTTGGGTTGTGACGCAGGGCTGGCGCGATTACCGTTGGCACCCGCCCGAGCATCCTACCAAGGTGTCGCTCGATGCGGCATTCCCCGATCGTCCCTGCGTTATGTATTCGGGCGACGGGCACACGCTGTGGCTCAACAGTCGCGCACTCGAGGCGCTCGGCGTCACACGCGACAGCGAGCCGCCAGCGGGCGGTAGCTACGACAAGGACGCAAACGGCGAGCTCACGGGTATCGCTCACGAGGCGGCTGCCATGCAGCTGCTGCCGCGCTGCCTTGAGTGGCTGGGCGAGGATCGCATCGCAAGCGCTTACGCCGATCAAATGAGGCGGATGGCCGAGCAGGGCATCACCTCGATATGCGATATGTCGCTCATGCCCATGCCGGGCTGCGATTTTATCCGCGACGACGTCTACGACAAACTGCAGGCAGCCGGCGAGTTGGGCATCCGAGCCCATTTGTTTCCCACGCTGCTGGATGACCAATCGCGCTTGGAAGAGCTGCAGGTACGTTACGCGAACAACGCGCTGCTTTCGGCGCCAGGCTTTAAGCAGTTCTTCGACGGCGTGTCGAGCGAACACACGGCCTATCTCACCGAGCCCTATACCAACCCGCGCTTCCCGGGCGATCAAGGTCGCCTGACGGTTCCTGCCGAGCGCATGCGCAAGCTGGTTCTGGCGGCCGCGGAGCGCGGCCATACCGTGCGCATCCACGTCATCGGCGACGGTGCGATTCATGCCGCGCTGGATATCTTCGAGGAGGCCGCCGACCTGTACGGCCTGCCCCAGCACGGCCATAACACGCTCGAGCACCTGGAGAACCTCTTGCCCGAGGACATCGATCGTCTACGCAAGCTTAACGTCGTTGCCTCGAGCCAGCCCTGTCACATTACACTCGACCCGGGCGGCCCCGAGCGCGATCTGGGCCTGGAACGCAGCCGCATCATGTGGCCGTTTGCGACCTATAAGCAGCGCGGCATCCGCCAAGCCTTCGGCACCGATAGCCCCATCACAGCTGTTACAAGCATGAACGTGCTCTACACGGCTATCACGCGCCAGGATCCCAAAAGCCACTGGCCCGAGGGCGGCTGGTTACCGAGCGAGCGCATCGATGCAGCAACAGCCCTGCGCAACTACACCCTGGGCAGCGCCTATGCAGCTGGAGACGAGCAAAACCTCGGCAGCCTGGAGCCCGGCAAGTACGCCGACCTGGTAGTCCTGGACCAAAACCCGCTCACCATCGACCCCCAAGAACTCCAAGCCACCAAGGTTCAGGCCACCTACCTGGCAGGTAACTTAATCTACGAGCGCTAGCCTCATACCCCACTCATAAGGGGCACGTTTCAGCAACGTGCCCCTTTCTTATTCGCGCCATCTGCATCGCCATTTTGCTGCACTGACTTTTCTGAATACCGGGCCCGATAACGTTGACTCAGCTCCCGTGTGGCGCCGGAGGGGCGGGATATAAGGTTTATCGCGAGTTCCGCACGAGCCGAAGGCCACTTAATGTGGCCTTCGTGCGAGCAGGACTGCCCGAGCAGGAAACCTTATATCCCGCCCCTCCGGCGCCACACGGGAGCCGCGCACAAGTTATCCCCCGGCATTCAGAAAATCTAAGTGCCAAAAAATAAGATTTTTTGACTCTGTGTTGTATAACCCGCCATTCGTGGGTACCATTCAACGCGTACGCAAACAAAAAGGGTTAATTCGCGTGGTATAACCGCGCGGCCCAAAAAGGAGGAGACAAGCATGTCGTCTTTGAAGCCGCTTGCAGATCGTGTTCTGGTCAAGCCCGACGAGGCCGAGCAGAAGACCGCTTCTGGTCTGTATATCGCCAGCAACGCTCAGGAGAAGCCGCAGCGCGGCACCATCGTTGCCGTTGGCGCCGGTAAGGTCAACGACAAGGGCGAGCGCATCCCCATGGACGTTCAGGTCGGCGATGTTGTCATTTACGGTAAGTTTGGTGGCAACGAGGTCAAGGTCGACGGCGAGAAGTATCTGCTGATGCGCGCCGACGACATCTACGCCGTCGTCGAGGCCTAGTCTCGTCAGAATCTCTGATTCGTCTTTGAACGCGGCCGCCGCATAGGACTCGGAAGCGGCGACGCGAGTCACATTTCTTTTGGAGGATTACCTACCATGGCAAAGAACATTACGTTCAACACCGATGCCCGCGCCAAGCTCGCAAAGGGCGTCAACACTCTGGCCGACGCCGTTACCGTCACCATGGGCCCCAAGGGCCGTTACGTCGCTCTGCAGCGCACGTTCGGTGCCCCGACCATCACCAACGACGGCGTTTCCGTCGCTAAGGAGATCGAGCTCGAGGACAACATCGAGAACATGGGCGCTCAGCTGGTGAAGGAGGTTGCCACCAAGACCAACGACACCGTGGGTGACGGCACCACCACCGCAACTCTGCTCGCTCAGGCCATCGTCAACGACGGCCTGCGCAACGTCGCCGCTGGCGCCAACCCGCTGGCCATTCGTCGCGGCATCGACAAGGCTGTTAACGCCGCCGTCGCCGAGATGAAGAAGCAGGCCAAGCCGGTCGAGACCAAGGAGCAGATCGCTTCCGTCGGTACCATCTCCGCCGGTGACCCCGAGGTCGGCGAGAAGATCGCCGAGGCTATGGAGGTCGTGGGCAAGGACGGCGTCATCACCGTCGAGGATTCCCAGACGTTCGACATCACCATCGACACCGTCGAGGGCATGCAGTTCGACAAGGGCTATGTCTCCGCTTACTTCGTCACGGACAACGACCGCATGGAGGCCGTGATGAAGGATCCGTACATCCTCATCACCGACCAGAAGATCTCCAGCGTCCAGGACATCATGCCCGTTCTCGAGGCTGTCCAGCGCGCTGGCCGCGGCCTGCTCATCATCGCTGAGGACATCGACGGCGAGGCTCTGCCTACCCTGGTCCTCAACAAGATTCGTGGCGCTCTCAACGTCTGTGCCGTCAAGGCCCCGGGCTACGGCGATCGCCGCAAGCGCATCCTCGAGGACATCGCCGTGCTCACCGGTGGCCAGGCTGCTCTGGACGAGCTGGGCGTGAAGGTCGCTGACATCACCGCCGATATGCTCGGTACCGCTAAGTCCGTCACCATCTCCAAGGACAACACCGTCGTCGTCGGCGGCGCTGGTTCCAAGGAGGCCATTGACGCCCGTATTGCTCAGATCAAGGGCGAGATGGAGAACACCACCTCTGACTTCGACCGTGAGAAGCTCCAGGAGCGCCTGGCCAAGCTCTCCGGTGGCGTTGCCGTCATCAAGGTCGGCGCTGCTACCGAGTCCGAGCTCAAGGAGATCAAGCATCGCGTCGAGGACGCCCTGCAGGCTACCCGCGCTGCTGTCGAGGAGGGCATCGTCGCCGGTGGCGGCGTCGCCTTCATGGACGCTGCTCCTGCGCTCGACGCCGTTGAGCTCGACGACCCCGAGGAGAAGATCGGTGTCGACATCGTCAAGAAGGCTCTGACCGCTCCGGTCGCTACCATCGCCAAGAACGCTGGCTTTGAGGGCGCTGTCGTGGTCGACAAGGTTGCCGAGCTGCCTGCCGGCCAGGGTCTCAACTCTGCCAACGGCGAGTGGGGCGACATGATCGAGATGGGCGTCCTCGACCCCGTCAAGGTCAGCCGCGTCACCCTGCAGAACGCTGCTTCTGTCGCCAGCCTGATCCTCATCACCGAGGCTACCGTCTCCGATGTGCCCAAGAACACTCAGCTTGAGGACGCTATCGCTGCTGCTACCGCTGGTCAGCAGGGCGGCGGTATGTACTAAGGCCGACAAGGTCTAGAACTCCCACCGGGAATCCGGGGGCGGGACGGGGTTTCTCTCCGGAACGTCCTCGGACATGCAAAGAGGCTCCTATTTGGCAAGGTGTTTTTTAGAATCCATTTTGCGCTCGGCCTCGAAGGCTTGCCTGTCCCAATCGAGCGGAAGTCCCGCCTCGACCCATGCCTCGTAGGCCCTCCTTATGGGCTTGAGCTCCCTTTGGCCCCTCTCCAGCATCGAGATGTACTTCTCGCTGGTGCCCAGTATGGACGCCGCCCTCACCTGGCTGACCCTCGCCGCGCGCCTGGCCGCCACGAGCCCCGAGGCGTCCTCGGGCCTCCTGACCTCGTGCGGGCGCATCAGCGCCCGGTACGCCTCCCTGGCCACGTAGCGCTTGAGGCACCTCATGACCTCCCTGTCGCTCTTCCCCCGCGCCCTGGCCCTCTAGGCGTACTCGGCGGTCTCGGGGTCGCGCATGACCCTCTGCCTCGCGATCTCGTGCAGCGCGCTGTTCGCCTGCCGGTCGCCGCCCCTGTTGAGCCTGTGCCTCACGGTCTTGCCGCTCGAGGCGGGGATGGGGCAGGCCCCGCATATCGCCGCGAACGACGCCTCGGAGCGCAGCCTGCCCGGGTTGTCCCCGGCCGCGACCGCGAGCTTGGCCGCGCTCACGGGCCCGCACCCGTACATCGCCAGCAGAGCGGGGCAGTTCTCCTCCAGGGACGCCTCGATCGCGCGCTCCATGTCGAGCGCCGCGTCGCGCGCCGCCGCCCACAGGTCCGCCAGCGCGCCGAGCGCGGCGCCCAGCGCGCCCTCGGCGCGCACGGAGGGGAGCTCCTCCATCAGCCTCGGCCCCGCCATCCCGCGGAACCTCGACCTGAGCCCCTCCGGGGCGGTGGTGAGCAGCGACCTCGCGGTGTTGATCGCCGAGGTCCGCGCCTTCACCGCCCCGGAGCGCGCCGCAAGCATGCAGCGCACCCCGTCGACCCACCCGTCCTGGCTCTTGGGGGTCCCGAGCTTTGAGCCGGACATCGCCGCGCGGGCGGCCCTCTCCGCGTCCGCCTCGTCGCACTTTCCCTGCCCCGGGCGCCTCCTCTGCATCCTCGCCGGGGAGAGCGCCTCGCGCACGGGCATCCCCAGCGACGCGAGGTGCCTGGTGAGGCCCGCCCCGTAGGACGACGTCCCCTCCATCGCGACGCAGGCCGGCTCCCCGGCCGCCGCGATCGCCCCGGCGAGCGCCTCGTAGCCCGCCGCGTCGGCGGGGAACCGGCGGGACAGGACCTTGCGGCCCCTCCAGTCCAGGACGCACAGCCAGTGCGAGTCGGCGTGGGTGTCGACCCCGCAGAAGACCGGCCCGCGGGCGCCGGGTGTCGATTCGTTTTGCATGCCTCGCTCCGTTCTTTCCGTGCTCGCCTGGACCGGGCAGACGGCACACTGACGGGGCGCGATAGAATGCGGTTGTCCGGGTCCGCGGTATCGCTCCATGCTCCTATTAGGTCATGCGGCGGTCTCGGCTCGCCGCGGCCCGCGCGGGACATGTCAGGAAACGAGGGCAGCCCTGTGGGCGCCAGCGGAATGTGGGGTCACCGCGCGGTCCGCATCTGATGGTGTCGACGTCAATGGTATACGGGTGCATCATCGACGTCTTCAATTCAGAAGATATCAGTGCGGAATGTTCCGGAGAGAAGCCCCGTCACGCCCCCGGATCCCCTGCGTTTACGGCCTTGAGGTCGGCTCGCGGAGAAGGACGTGGTTGATGGGAATACGTGTCCCCCTCGCTGTTTCGCGTTTCGCGCGAAAGGCGCGCTACTTTGGGATGGGTGGGGAACGTGGTTGTTACGGCAACTGGTCTCCGCCATAAATTACCTTTGGCATACTTGCGCGAAAGCCTACTGGTGCTACACTTGCAATTGCTGTTTCAGGGCGGGGTGGAATTCCCCACTGGCGGTAAATCGGGCGGTGCCAAAGGGGTACCGTGGCGCGGGTGAGGACCTGCGTCGAGCCGATGAGTCCGCGACCCGTGCGTGTGTTGGTTCGCATGCCGGCTGAACTGGTGAGATACCAGTACCAACGGTTAGAGTCCGGATGAAAGAGGCAGGTGATCTTATGTCTGAACAGTCGCAGCATATCCATTTTGAGAACACAAATAGGTGGAGCACCAAACAGCTCGTTACCATGGCGTTGATGTGTGCCTTGGGCGCCCTGTTTATGTACGTGCAGCTGCCCATCCTTCCTTCGGCGCCGTTTTTGACCTATGACCCGTCGCTGGTGCCGGCGATGGTGTGTGGGTTTGCGTATGGTCCTGGTGCCGGTACCGCCGTTGCCGCCATGGCGATCGTTATCCATGCGCTCACTACGGGTGACTGGGTCGGCGCGCTTATGAACCTGGTTGCCACGCTGGGCTACATTCTGCCCGCGGCTATCGTCTACCAGAAGATGCATACCTACAAGGGTGCTGTGATGGGTCTGGCGCTCGGTGTTGTTGCCGCCACAGCGCTGTCTATGGTCGCAAACCTGACCATCGGCGTTTGGTTCTGGTATGGCTCGGCCGATGTGATTCTGCCGCTCATGCTTCCCGCCGTTTTGCCGTTTAACCTCATCAAGACCGTGCTTAATTCGGTGCTCACGCTGGCGGTGTATAAGGCAGTCTCCAATCTCATCACGCCTAAAAAGGACCAGGTCAAAGGCCGCGCATGATTGAGTGTCGGGGCGTTTCCTTTAGCTATGACGGTGCCGCACCGGCACTCGACGGCGTCGATCTGAACATCGAGGATGGCGAGTTTTTCTGCATCCTCGGTGGCAATGGGTCGGGCAAGTCGACGTTTGCCAAGCATCTGAATGCACTGTTGCAGCCCGATGCGGGCACGGTACGTATCAACGGCATGGATGCGTCCGACCCCGAGATGATCTACGACATTCGTTCGACCGCGGGCATGGTGTTCCAGAATCCCGATGACCAGCTGGTGGCAACGCTTGTCGAAGATGACGTTGCGTTTGGTCCCGAAAACCTTGGGGTGGAATCGGCCCAGATTGCGCAGCGCGTACGCGAGGCGCTGAAGGGCGTGGGCCTGGTGGGCTTTGAGCGCCACGAGACCCACGCTCTCTCGGGCGGTCAAAAGCAGCGCGTGGCGCTTACCGGCGTGCTCGCCATGGAACCGCGTGTGCTCATTTTGGACGAGGCATCCTCGATGCTCGATCCGCGTGGACGCAAGGGCCTCATGAAGGCTTGCCGTGCGTTGCACGATCGCGGCATGACCATCGTGATGATTACGCACTTTATGGAAGAGGCCGCCGAGGCCGATCGCGTCGCGGTGTTTCGGGCGGGGCGCGTTGCCATGCTCGGTACGCCCGAGGAAATCTTGACGCGGGCGGACGAACTTGCGCAGCTCAACCTGGATATGCCGGCGTCGTGCTGTCTGGGCAGGTCGCTTCGTGCGAAGGGCGTGCCCGTTTGCGCACAGGTGCGTGAGGCGGATATGGTCGCCGAGATTGCGCAGGCTTATGCCGAGCGAAGTGGGGCAGACACCGCGGGACAGTCTTCCGCATCCCAGTTGGAAATCGCTGACGGCACTGTTCCGGTAGACAACGAGGACAACGCGTCGGAGCCCGTCATCGAACTATCCCATGTTTCGTACAGTTATTCGCTCAGTCCGCGCGAGCGCCACCGCTGGCACAAGCGCTCGGCCACTGCGGGCAAATCGAACAAACAGGCTCTCTGGGGAAACGACCCCAGCAGCCCGTGGGCACTGCGCGATGTATCGCTGACGGTGCGTCGCGGCGAGTTCCTGGGCTTGGCAGGTCATACCGGTTCGGGTAAGTCGACGCTGGTCCAGCATCTCAACGGTTTGATTCGCCCCCAGGAGGGATCCGTTCGCGCGCTGGGGCTCGATCTGTCAAACAAGAAAGACGCCGCCGCGGTTAAGGCCAAGGTCGGCGTGGTGTTTCAATATCCTGAGCGTCAGCTGTTTGCCGAAACCGTGGCGCAGGACGTGGCGTTTGGTCCGCACAACCTTGGCTTGCCGCAAGATGAAGTCGACCGTCGTGTCGAGTCATCGCTCTCGCGCGTGGGCCTCGACCTTTCCACGGTCGGCGACAAGAGTCCCTTTGAGCTTTCGGGCGGTCAGCAACGGCGTGTGGCATTCGCCGGCGTGCTCGCCATGGAGCCCGAAGTCCTGGTGCTCGATGAACCCATGGCGGGGCTCGATCCGGCTGCGCGCAGGGATTTCCTAGGGCTCATCGGTCGACTCCATCGCGAGGGCCTGACCGTTGTCATGGTTTCGCACAGCATGGATGACCTGGCCAATTGCTGCGACCGTATCGTCGTAATGAACGAAGGTGCGGTGTTTGCCGAGGGAACCCCCGCGCAGGTGTTTGCGCATGCCGATGAGCTCAAGTCGATCGGCTTGGGCGTTCCCGCCGCCCAGCGTATGGCGCTGGCGCTTACGGAGGCGGGCGTGCCGCTGCGTCGCGGCGGGCTCTATACGGTTGAGTCGCTGGCAGACGAGTTGGTGGACCTGCTAATCGGTCGCTCGGGCGGTCCTTCTAACGTCGCGGACATTGCTAAATCCAAGACGGTCGCGCGAGAGGAGGGCTGCTAATGGAGGCGTTTTCGTTTGGCAGTTACTATCCCGGCGATAGTGCAATCCACCGCCTGGACCCGCGAACCAAGTTGCTCTTGGGCTTTGTGTTTTTGATCACGACGCTCACAGTCAGCAGCTTCCGCGGACTGGCCCCGGTCGCAATTTTCGTTGTCCTGATCTATACCGTGTCCCGGGTGCCGGTTCGTCGCGTTCTGTCGTCGATGGCGCCGCTGCTGGCGATCGTCGTCGTGGTCGCGGTGCTCAACTTGTTTACCGATCAGAGTGGGCGCATCCTGTGGCAGCTCGGCTTTCTGCAGATAAGCGAGGGCTCGCTGCGTTCTGCCGCCTTTATGGCGTGCCGCCTGACTCTGATGATGGCCGGCATGAGCGCCATTACGCTCACCACGCCCACGCTCGACCTCACCGCGGGCTTTGAGCGTCTGCTCGCACCGTTTGCGCGCGTGGGGCTCCCTGCGCATGAGCTCGGCATGATTATGGGTATCGCGCTGCGCTTTATGCCGCAGTTTGCCACCGAGATGAAGCAGACGGCCGATGCGCAGGCGAGCCGCGGTGCGCGCGTGACGGGAGGCCCGCTCGGCGGCGTGCGTATGCTCGGCAGTGTGGCGATTCCGCTGTTCACGGGCGTGTTCCGTCATGCCGAGACGCTTTCGGCCGCCATGGATGCACGCTGCTATCACGGCGAGCAGGGCCGCACGCGCCTGCATACACTTACGTTTGGCCGCGGGGATGCGCTGGCTGCGGTGGTGACGGCGCTGCTGCTCATCTGCGTCATCGTCATCAACCTTCAACTTGTTTAGGCGCGATTCGAGCGCAAGAAAGGGGTCCCTATGACCGACAACGACCGCACGGCTCAGCTTGAGCGCGCCTGTTCGTATCTCAGGCGCATTCCGGCGTGGTATCTGGCCACGACCGATGTGGCCGATGGGCATCAGCCTCGCGTGAGGCCGTTTTCGTTTGCCATGGTCGATGACGGTAAGTTGTGGTTTTGCACGTCGCGCGACAAGGATGTGTGGGCGGAGCTGAGTGCGAATCCCAAGTTTGAACTCTCGGGCTGGAAGCCGGGGGAGTGCTGGATCGTGTTGACCGGCGAGGCCGCACTTGAGGACGACGCAGTTGCGAGCGACAAGGTGCGTCAAGCGGGTTTTAAGCACATGGTGGGCATCGGCGAGGAACACGAGAGCGCCAACGACGGCCGCCTTGCGTTCTTCTCGGTCCGCAACATCGCCGCGCGGTTCTGCGATATCGACGGCAGCGAGGAGCGCCTGGAGCTCTAGCTCACACAAACCAGGCTCCCAAACTAGCTAGTACAGGAGGAAACGTGGACGGATTGAATACGGTTTTGGAGTATTTGACGTCGGTGCCGGCGTGGTATCTGGCGACAAGCGTGGACGGGCAGCCACATGTGCGTCCGTTCTCGTTTGCACAGATTCAGGACGGCAAGCTGTGGTTTGTGACGGCGCGCACCAAAGATGTGTGGCAAGAGCTTCTGCAAAACCAGCGCTTTGAGGCCACGAGTTGGTGGCCGGGCCATGGTTGGTTGATCCTGCGCGGGCGTGCGGGGCTGGAAGACCGGGCTTCGAGTGAAATGCGCGAGGCCGGTTGGAAGCATCTTGAGCGCCTGGGCGAGCACTATGAGGGGACTAACGACCCCACGCTCGTCTTCTTTAGCGTCGAGGATCCCGAGGCTTTTATCTGCAATCACGACGAATGGGTGCCGGTCGAGCTCTAGCCAGCTGGCTCATCCTAACAACTTAGTTTTCGCATGGGCGGGCCCCGTGTTGCCCGGCACCGTAAGGAGTGCCGGTCAATACGGGGCCCGCTCCATTTGTCAATTCCTTCAAGCGAATGTGTCGGGAATGTTTCAATGCATGAATATGTAAACCATTTACGTGTTAATGCATCTTTTGGTGCTAAAGTTTCAACCCACTTCATAACGACCGCTGCGAAATGCGCATCGGTGCATAAATCGCAGACAAGGAGTCTGATATGTCTTTGAAGGTTGGAATCGTCGGCGCGGCTGGATATGCCGGAGCCGAGCTCATTCGCCTCGTGCTCGGTCATCCCGAGTTTGAACTTGTCGCCATTACGTCCAACGCCGATGCCGGCCAGCCGTTGTCCGCGATGTATCCGAGCTTTGCTGGCGTGAGCGATCTGGTTTTCACCACGCATGACGCCCCCGAGCTTAAATCCTGCGACGCCGTCTTCTTGGCCGTGCCGCATACCGCGGCCATGGCTCAGGTGCCCGCCCTGCTTGCCGCGGGAGTCTCCTGCATTGACCTCTCGGCCGACTACCGCCTGAACGACGCGCCCGTCTTTGAGACGTGGTATGCCGCCGAGCATACGAGCCCCGAGCTGCTCAAGACCCGTGCCTTTGGCCTGCCCGAGCTATTCTGCCGGGACTTGGAGACCGCCGCATCCGACCATGCCGACGGCAAACCCGTGCTGGTCGCCTGCGCCGGTTGCTATCCCACCGCAACGAGCCTTGCCGCCGCGCCCGCCGTGCGCGCTGGCTGGGTTGCCCAGAGCGGCCCCGTGATCGTTGATGCCATCAGCGGTGTGACGGGTGCCGGCAAGTCCTGCAATGCTCGTACGCATTTTTGCAGCGCTGACGAGAACTTGGAGGCCTACGGCGTGGGCAAGCATCGCCACGCGCCCGAGATTGAGCAAATCCTTGGCCTGACCGATCGCGTCGTCTTCACCCCGCATCTGGCACCGCTCAAGCGCGGCCTGCTCTCCACGGTGACGCTGCCGCTCACGCCGCAGGCCATCGACTCCCTGGCTCTTGAGGATGTCGTCGACTATTACAAGCAGTTCTACGCTGGACGCACCTTTGTGCGCGTGCTCGATGCCGGCCAGCAGCCCAAGACGGCTTCGGTCGTCGGCACCAACGCCGCCCAGATTGGCCTTGCGTTCAACAAACGCGCGGGCGTGCTGGTGGCGACGGGCGCCATCGACAATCTGTGCAAGGGCGCTGCGGGCCAAGCGGTCCAGTGCGCCAATATCGTCTTTGGCTTTGACGAGCGACGAGGCTTGCCCACAGTGGCGTGCCCGGTGTAGCACATTCGATTGTTAACGATTTGGTAGTCGGGCATCGAGTGGGGCGCCACTCTTAAGCTGGTCTCATGATCACGACTGGCATGGCGCACCAACCGATGTCCGTTTTTTGTTTGACATAAGGAGTCATAAAGACGATGAATACCGAGCTGTTTGATATCAAGATTCGCGCCGTCGAGGGTGGCGTTACGGCTGCGGCTGGTTTTAAAGCTGCGGGCATCCACGCTGGGTTCCGCAAGAACCCCGAGCGTCTGGATTACGCGCTCGTCGTGCCCGATAAACCCTGTCCCGGTGCCGGCGTGTTTACTACCAATCGCTTTTGCGCGGCGCCCGTGCAAGTGAGCCGTGCCAACCTAGGCGGTGCCGACAAGGGTTACGGTATCATCGCCGGCGTTTCGGTCAACTCTGGCAATGCCAACGCCGCCACGGGTGAGACCGGCCTTGCATGCGCGCGCGAGACGTGCAGCATCGCATCGCAGGTCATCGGCTGCGAGCCCCAGCAGATTCTGGTTGCCTCCACGGGTGTGATTGGCCAGATTCTGCCGATCGACACGTTTGAGACCGCCGTTCCTGCTGCCTACGAGGCGCTCTCCGCTCACGGTGGCGCCGATGCCGCTCGCGCCATCATGACGACCGACACGCACTCCAAGGAGTACGCCGTGTCCTACGTCAGTGAGGCTGCGGGTCATGCGGGCAATGTCTATACGGTAGGCGGCATGTGCAAGGGCTCGGGCATGATCATGCCCAACATGGCCACCATGATCGCAGTTATCACCACCGATGCCCCCGTCGAGCCTGCGGCGCTCCACGCCCTGCTGCTTTCGACCGTCAAACAGACCTTCAACAAGGTGACGGTCGATTCCGACACCTCGACCAACGACACCTGCATCATGCTTGCCTCCGGCGCCGCTGCCGCAGATGCCGAGCCTATCGTCGAGGGTTCCGATGCCTTTGACGAGTTGGCATTTGCCGTGCACGAGGTGTGCGAGAGCCTGGCGCGCAACATCGCCGCCGACGGCGAGGGCGCATCCAAACTTGTTACGGTCAACGTTACCGGCGCCGTGAACGACGAGGAGGCCGATATCGCCGCCCGCGCCGTTGCCAACTCGCCGCTCGTTAAGACCTGCATCGCCGGCCACGACTGCAACTGGGGCCGCGTTGCTATGGCGCTTGGTAAGTGCGGCGTGAAGTTTAATCAGGAAGACGTTTCTATCGACATGATGGGCATGCCCGTCTGTCGCGACGGTCTGACTGTTCCCTTTGACGAGGACGAGGCTCTACGACGTTTCGAGGCGCCCGAGATCGTGATCTCGGTCGACCTGGGCGCAGGCGACGCGGCAACGACCGTGTGGACCTGCGACCTCACGCATGAGTATATCTCCATCAACGGCGACTACCGTTCCTAGATTCCAGGCACGCTGCGCATCTTGCCGCGATTGCGGACAGCGGAGCACGGCGCGATAACGATACGAAAGACGAGGCAGATTATGAAATTCGCACGCAATTGTCGTTCGAGCGAATCCAACGAAGCAACCGCGCAGCTGCTGTTTGAAGCGCTGCCGTGGATTAAGAACCTGACCGGCAAGACGGTTGTTATCAAATATGGCGGAGCCGCCATGGTTGATGAGCAGCTGCGCCGCGACGTGATGAGCGACATCGTTTTGCTCAAGATCATCGGTATGCGCCCCGTCATCGTGCACGGCGGCGGCAAGGCTATCAACGAGGCGCTGAGCCATTACGATATTCCCGTCGAGTTTAAGAACGGCCAGCGCGTGACCACGCCGGCGACTATGGATATCGTGCGCGAGGTGCTGGGCGGCAAGGTTAACCAGGAGCTGGTTGCTGCCATCAACCACCACGGCAACCTGGCCGTGGGCGTGTCGGGCAGCGATGCCGGCACGCTCATCGCCGAGCCGCTCGACCCCGAGCTCGGTCGCGTGGGCAAAGTGACGCACGTCAACACCGACTATATCGAGCGCTTACTCGATAGCGAGTACATCCCCGTCATCGCTACCGTCGCGGCGGGGGAGGACGGCGGTTTCTTCAACATCAACGCCGATACCGCCGCCGGTGCCGTTGCCGCGGCGCTCCACGCGCATAAGGCGATCTTTTTGACCGATGTCGATGGTCTGTACAAGGACTTTAGCGACAAGGACTCGCTTATCTCCAACCTAACGCTCGACGAGGTTAACGAAATGCTCTACGGCGGCGAGGTCGATAAGGGCATGATTCCCAAGCTGCGTGCGGCCGTCGATGCGCTTACCGGCGGCGTATTTCGTGCCCACATCATTAACGGTACTACGCCGCATTCGCTGCTCCTGGAGCTGCTGACCGATGCCGGCGTCGGCACCGTGATTCATTCCACCGAGACGGCTTACGAGTTCGATACGCATCCGCATCCGCTTTCGACGTTTGCTGCGCGTCTGACCGAGAACCTTGACGAGGTCGAGAAGCTTCAGACGGTCTAGCTGACCCGCAGCCGCCCCATTCCTGCACCCATAGCCCCGCGCCGTCTGGCGCCCAACGAAAGGCATCCCATGTCACTTACAACTCAACAATCGCTTGAATCCCATTACGTTATGCATACCTTTGGCCGCTCTCCGGTCGAGTTTGTCGAGGGTCACGGCATGAAGCTCACCGGCGACGATGGCCGTGAGTACCTCGACTTTCTTGCCGGCATCGGCGTGTGCAGCCTAGGTCATGGCAACCTGGCCGTGCTCTCGGCGCTTGAGGCGCAGACCAAAAAGCTCATGCATGTCTCCAATTACTTCTACATCGAGCAGCGCGGCCAGGTCGCGGCGCTGCTGTCCAAGCTTGCTAACGACGACGTAGATGGTGCGCGCGTGCTTGCCGATGCCATTGCCGCCGGCGATGAGACCACGGCAGCTGCTCTTGGTGCCCCGGCTGCGGGTGAGCAGGTGTGGGAGACCTTCTTTGCCAACTCCGGCGCCGAGGCCAATGAGGGCTCGATGAAGCTCGCGCGCTTGTACGCCAAGCGTGCCGGTAATGGCGGCAACACCATCGTGTGCATGCGCGGCGGCTTCCACGGCCGTACGCTCGAGACCATTGCCGCCACCATGCAGGATTGGCTGCAGGACAGCTTCCGCCCGCTGCCGGGTGGCTTTGTGGCCTGCACGCCCAACGATGTCGATGAACTGCGTGCGATCTTTAAGCAGCTGGGCAGTGAAATATGCGCTGTAATGCTCGAACCGATCCAGGGTGAGAGTGGCGTGCACCCTATGACCGAGGAGTTTATGGCGGCGGCGCGCGACCTGGCACACGAAGTGAGTGCCGTGCTTATCGCCGACGAGGTCCAGTGCGGCATTTTCCGCTCCGGCAAGCCATTTGCGTTCCAAACCTATGACGTGGAGCCCGACATCATGAGCCTTGCCAAGGGCATTGCCGACGGCGTGCCCATGGGTGCCGTCGTGGCAAAGAAGGAGATTGCCGACGTGTTTAAGCCGGGCGACCATGGCTCGACCTTTGGCGGTAGCTGCTTGCCCATCGCGGCGTGTGCCGCGACGCTCTCCGCGCTTGTGCGTGGCGATTATGCCGAGCATGCTGCCAAGGTGGGTGCCTATATGGAGGCAAAGCTCGCCAAGCTCCCGCACGTGGTTGAGGTTCGTGGCCGCGGCCTGATGCTCGGATGCGACTTGGATGACGCTGCGGGCGATGCGCATGATATTGTTGCCCGCGCGCTGGCCGCCGGTGTCGTGATTAACGCTACGGGTGCCCATACGCTGCGTTTCTTGCCGCCGCTCGTCTGCGAGGAAGCCGACGTGGACAGCCTGATCGAGATCCTGTCGGGTGTCTTGGGCTAACGCGGTGCGATAATTCAATTTGGACCGGGTTCCGGACTGCGGAAGTGCCCTACGCGGCATGATTCAGCGGTCTGGAGCCCGTTTTGCCTTAGATTTGCTAAGGCAGGGAGACCTGCTGGTCAAAAAACATCAAATATGAGTACTGTTACCGATTTGGTAGCAGCAATTTTGGACTAATAAGGCCAGATAGCAAGTCGAAATGGCGATGAAAGCACGATTTTGATTCAACTGTTAGCCCTTATAATGGACATATGTTGCGTAACTTAAGCAAATACTGTCTATTTATATGTTGCAAACAAAGTAGCAGTACTCATTTTTGCCATTTTTTGACCACGGCCTTTGTGACAGACGTGCTGGCGGGTTCGAATCCCATGCGCTGGGCCTGAAAAAGGAAAGGCCTCCATCGCTGGAGGCCTATCAAATCAGTGGTGGGCGATGAGGGATGTCCGCGTGCGGCTCCGCCGCCCGCATCCGCTTCGTCGCTTCGCTCCTCGCGTGCTGCGCTGGAAAACGCTTCGCGTTTCCTCAGCTCCGCACCCTTGCGGGTTCGAATCCCATGAAATGGGCCCAAACAAAAACGGTCCCCTTTCGAGGACCGTTTCCAATTCAATGGTGGGCGATGAGGGATGTCCGCGTGCGGCTGGCGCCGCCCGCTTTCGCTTCGGGCCTACGGCCCTCGCGTGCTGCGCTGGAAAACGCTTCGCGTTTCCTCAGCTTCGCACCCTGTCGGGTTCGAATCCCTCTGCGATGGGCCTGAAAAAAAGAAAGGCCTCCATCGCTGGAGGCCTAACAATTCGGTGGTGGGCGATGAGGGATTCGAACCCCCAGCCTTGTGCGTGTAAAGCACCTGCGCTAACCGTTGCGCCAATCGCCCGTGCGGAGAGAGTATAGCAAAACAATCGCCTCATTCACCTCATATCCATTAAAGGTAACTGGCACGTGTCGCAGCGGAGCTGATTCAGTTGAGATTGCCTGAACATTCCGCCCCTCTTTACGCCCTCGGGTATACTCAAAAGCTACTGATTCGATTTGATGCCCAGCAACAGCAGAGGGGATAGTATATGTGCGGTTTTGTCGGTTTTGTCGGTGGGACGGATAACCAATCCGAGGTGCTCACCAAGATGATGGACCGCATCGTCCATCGCGGTCCCGACATGGGCGGTCAGTTTATCGACGGCCGCGTTGCCCTCGGCTTCCGCCGCCTGTCGATCCTCGACCTGACCGAGGCTGGCGCCCAACCCATGGCCAACGAGGACGGTAGCGTCGTCATTGTCTTCAACGGCGAGATCTACAACTTCCAAGAACTCCGTTCCGAGCTCGAGGCCAAGGGCTACAAGTTCCACTGCGGCGCCGACACCGAGAGCCTCCTGCACGGCTACGAGGAGTGGGGCGAGGCCGTTCTCGATCGCCTGCGCGGTATGTACGCCTTCGTCATCTGGGACAAAAAGAAGAACAAGCTTTTTGGCGCCCGCGACATCTTTGGCATCAAGCCGCTCTACTACTATCCCATGGCCGATGCGGGCGACGGCGCTCCGGGCGTGCTCTTTGGTTCCGAGATCAAGAGCTTCCTGGACTACCCGCACTTCCACAAGGCGGTCAACAAAAAGGCTCTGCGTCCGTACATGACGCTGCAGTATTCGGCAACCGAGGAGACCTTCTTCGAGGGTGTCTACAAGCTGCCGCCGGCGCACTACTTTACCGTCGATATCCCGACCGGCAAGATGAACATCGAGCGTTACTGGGATTGTGATTACTCTGCCGTCGAGAAGCCGTTCGAAGAGTATGTCGATGAGCTGGACGAGGTCGTGCACGAGAGCGTCGAGGCCCATCGCATCGCCGACGTCAAGGTCGCGTCGTTCCTCTCCGGTGGCGTCGACTCCAGCTACATCGCCGCTTGCCTCATGCCCGACAAGACCTTCTCGGTGGGCTTTGACTACAAGAACTTCAACGAGACCAACTACGCCAAGGAGCTTTCCGATAAGCTCGGCGTCGAAAACGTTCGCAAGATGATTACCGCCGACGAGTTCTTCGGTGCGCTCGAGGACATCCAGTATCACATGGACGAGCCACAGTCCAACCTGTCTTCCGTGCCGCTGTGGTTCTTGGCCGAGATGGCCCGCAAGGACGTCACCGTCGTGCTTTCGGGCGAAGGCGCCGACGAGCTTTTTGGCGGCTACGCCTACTACGAGGACACGGTCCCGGTGCGCAAGTACAAAAAGATGGTGCCGCTGCCCATCCGTCGCGCGCTCGGTAACCTGGCGCTGCATATGCCGTACTTCAAGGGACATAACTTCCTAGTCAAGGGTGCCGAGATCCCCGAGAAGTCGTTCCTGGGACAGGCTCTGGTATGGCCGGAGCGCGAGGTCGACGGCGTGCTCAAGCCCGAGTACAACACCGGCGACGGCGCCTTTGAGCTCGCTGCACCCATCTACGCGCGCGTGAAGGGTCAGCCCGAGCTGGTCAAGAAGCAGTACCTGGACATGAACATGTGGCTCCCGGGCGACATTCTGCTCAAGGCCGACAAGATGTGCATGGCGCACTCGCTGGAGCTGCGCGTGCCCTTCCTGGACCGCAAAGTCATGGAGTTCGCCGAGCACATTCCCGACCGCTACCGCATCAACGAGAACGGCAACAAACAGGTACTCCGCCACGCTGCCAACAAGTCGTTGCCCGATGAGTGGGCCACCCGTCCCAAGGTGGGCTTCCCGGTGCCGATTGTCTACTGGCTGCGCGAGCAAAAGTGGTACGACTATGTCAAGGAGTACTTCACCGCGCCGTGGGCAAGCGAGTTCTTCGATACCGACGAGCTCATGCACCTGCTCGATCTGCACTTTGCAGGCAAGGGCGATTTCCAGCGCAAGATCTATACGCCGCTCGTGTTCTTGGTGTGGTACAAGCGCTTCTTTATCGACGAGGACCAGCCCGCTGTTCAGGCTGCCTAGCCTCGGCTTACGAACGCCTGCGCGTAACGGCTCCTCCGGGAGCCGTTTTTGCGTGGGTGCGTTTCAGTTACTATAAAAACCGTCCCTGCCAAATGGCTGAGAAAGGTGAAAGATGCACCATTCGGATTCCGCGACCGTGACCACGGTCGATACGCTTGCCAAACTGCTCGATGTGTGCGGCGTGCTGCGCGCATCAGAGCAGGTTGACGAGCGTGCCGTGACCGGCTGCTCGTTTGATTCGCGCGCGGTCTCGGCAGGTGACGTATTCTTCTGCAAAGGTGCTGCCTTTAAGCCCGCGTTTTTGAGCATGGCGCTCGATGCGGGCGCCGTCGCATTTGTGTGTGAGGAGTCGCTGGTCGAGTCTCTGGAGCCGCTGGCGAAGGAGAGCGGTGCTGCGATGCTGGTTGTTGATAGCGTTCGCACGGCCATGGCCCTGTTGCCGCCGGAGGTCTACGACCGTCCCGACCACGACGTCAAGATCGTGGGCATCACCGGCACCAAGGGAAAGACCACGGCCGCTTTTATGCTCCAGTCGATTATCAAAGCGGCGGGCGAGTCCTGCGGCATGATCGGCTCGGTGAGTACCGACGATGGCATCGAGTGCTACGAGAGCACCAATACTACGCCTGAGGCCCCCGAGGTCTGGCGCCATATCGCCAACTGCCGCACGTCCGGTCGCCAGTCCATGGTCATGGAGGTTTCGAGCCAGGCGCTCAAGTACCAACGCGTCGAGAATCTGCCGTTTGACGTGGCGTGCTTCCTCAACATCGGCCGCGACCACATCTCGCCGATCGAACACCCCACGTTTGAGGATTATTTTGAGAGCAAACTCAGGATCTTTGACCAGGCAAAGACCGCCGTGGTGAATTTGGGCACCGAAGAGGTCGACCGTGTGCTGGAGGCAGCGTCGACGGCCGAGCGCTTGGTGACCGTTGGCGTCGAGCATCCCGAGGCAAGCCTGTGGGCGAGCGACGTACGCATGGCCGGCTTTAGCATCGAGTTCAACTTGCATGGCCTGTGTGCCGACGAGTCCGAGGCGGGGGAGAAGGTCCTGCTGGGCATCGCGGGCGACTTTAACGTGGAGAACGCGCTGGTCGCTATCGCCGCCGCGCGCGAGATCGGCATCGGTATCGAGGCTATCAAGAAGGGCCTCTCCAAACTGCGTGTGCCGGGCCGTATGGAGGTCGTGGAGTCGAAGGACGGCCGCGTGATCTGCGTCGTTGACTATGCGCACAACCAGCTTTCGTTCCGTTCGCTTTTCTCGTCGGTCAAGCGCGCGTTTCCCGCCAGCCCCGTCATTGCGCTGTTTGGCGCCGCCGGCGGCAAGGCTCAGGAGCGCCGCGAGCAATTGCCACGCGAGGCCGCACCATATTCCGACCTGATGATCTTTACGAACGAGGATCCAGCTCACGAGGACCCGATGAAGGTCTGTCGCGAGCTTGCCGAGCATGTTCCCGACGATACGCCGAACAAGATCATCCTCGACCGCGAAGCCGCCGTGCATGCGGCGTTCAAGGCGGCGCGCGAGGAGTACGTCAACCCCGATGCTCCCACCATTGTCTTGCTGCTGGCAAAGGGTGACGAGGAGCTCATGCACGTGGGCGACGAGTTCGTGCCCATCGAGAGCGACCTTTCGCTGGCCAATCGCCTGATCGATGTTACCCAGTTTGACTAATGAACCATGATGGCGGCGGCGCCCTGAGTGCGCTGTCGCCATAAGCGTGTTCCCTCAATCAAAACATGCAGTCCAAGTCCAAACCCTTCTACGTAAACGGAGTAACCATGTCCCACAACACCCTGCCGACCGTTGCCGAGCTTTCGGGCGAGATGCGCGAGCGCTTGGCCAAGGTCAAGTACGTCTTTACCGACCTGGATGCCACGATGCTCGCACCCGGCTCGTGCGTGCTGCGCGACAACGACGGCAACCCCTCGACCAAACTCGTCGAGGCCGTCGTGGCGCTCGCTCGCGCTGGTATTCAGGTGGTTCCCACCTCGGGCCGCAACCGTACCATGATCCACGAGGACGCGCGCGTGCTCGGCCTCAACTCCTACATCGGTGAGATGGGCGGCCTGGTCATGTACGACCTCAAAGCCAACGATTGGGAGTATCTGACCGGTGACATGCCTTACGACCCCGCCTGTGGCCTTACTCCGCACCAGGTGATCGAGCAGACCGGCGTGTGCGAGAAGATCCTTGCCCGCTGGCCGCACAAGATCGAGTATCACAACGACATGTCGACCGGCTACAAATACCGTGAGGTCACCGTCGGCATGCGCGGCGATGTGCCCGACGATGAGGTCCAGGCCATCCTGGACGAGGCCGGCTGCGGTCTGATCTGGGCTTGCAACGGCCATCTGACTCACCTGTCCAAGCCGACGACGCTCGAGCTCGATCGCGTCGAGGACGGTCGCGCATTCAACATCAACCCCGCGGGCCTCAACAAGGGCGTCGCCATTGCGCGCTTCTGCGAGCACCTGGGGATCGAGCGCGAGGAGACGCTCGCGCTCGGCGACTCCGAGTCCGACTTCTACATGGCCGATCACGTGGGCACGTTCTGTCTGGTCGAGAATGGCCTGACGAGCGCCGGCGCGCCCGAGTTCCTGGCTGCTTACGAGAACGCTTTCGTTACGCGCGGCAAAATTGTCGACGGTTGGGCGGCGACGGCAGAGCTGCTGGTCGCGGCGCGTTCGTAGCGCGCCGCCGCCGCACTTGGACATGTCTTTTCGAGAGAGACTGGTGAGGTAATGTCCGATATCGAGAATCCGGCAGGCGACACGCGCCCGATTGGCGTGTTCGATTCTGGTTTGGGCGGTCTGACGGTTGCGCGCGCGATTGCGACGGCGCTGCCGCACGAGTCCGTCTACTACTTTGGCGACACCAAGCGCTGTCCCTACGGCACCCGCACCGAGGATGAGGTGCGCTCGTTTGCGTTGCAGGCGGGTCGTTGGCTTTCGAAGCACGACGTCAAGATTATGGTCATCGCCTGCAACACGGCGACCGCTGCGGCCTTGCGTCTGGCCCAGCAGGTGCTCGACGTTCCCGTGATCGGCGTGATCGCGCCGGGTGCCCGTGCGGCAATCAACAGCACGCGTACGCGTCGCGTGGGCGTGCTCGCCACCAACCTCACCATTCGCTCGGGCGCCTACACGCGCGCCATTCAGGACCTGGATGCCGGCGTCGATGTATACGGCTGTCCTGCCTCGAGCTTTGTCGAGGTTGTCGAACACGAGCTCGCCTCGGGTGCACATCTGCAGGAACAGTGGCTTGAGAACGAGGACATCTTCGATACGCCTGCCGTGCGTGCGCTGGTGGGTGCCACGGTTGAGCCGCTGCGCGACCACGGTATCGATACCGTGGTGCTTGGCTGTACGCATTTTCCGCTGTTGGTGGGACCTATCCGCCATGCGCTGGGGCCTGGGGTGCGCGTCGTGAGTTCCGCCGAGGAGACCACACGCGAGCTGACCGATATCCTCACGCGCCGCGAGCAGCTGGCGGGCGACGCCGCCGAGCCGCAGCATCGTTTTGCCACGACGGCCGATAACATTGCCGAGTTTGCGGTGGCGGGCAGCTTTATCTTTGGTCAGCCGCTCAAGAGCATCGAACACATCGATATCGATGAGCTGCAATAGATGTAAGGCAGCCGCCAAAGCTTTCGCCACATCTTTTGCCGAAAGGATATTTCTATGGAGTACATGCAGGTCAACCGCGCCAACGGTCGCGCCGCCAACGAGTTGCGCCCCGTTAAGCTCACTCGTGGCGTCATGAAGCACGCCCACGGCTCGTGTTTGGCCGAGTTCGGTGACACGCGCGTGCTGTGCGCCGCCACTATCGAGGAGGGCGTGCCGGGCTGGCGAAAGGGAGCTAAGGCCGGCTGGGTGACCGCGGAATACGCCATGCTGCCGGCGTCGACCGGCAAGCGCTGCAAGCGCGAGCACGCCAACCGCAAGGGTCGCTCCATGGAGATCGAGCGCCTCATTGGCCGCAGCCTGCGTACCGTCGTCAACATGAAGGCGCTCGGCGAGTACACCGTCACCGTTGACTGCGATGTGATTCAGGCCGATGGCGGCACGCGTACAGCGAGCATTACCGGCGCCTGGGTGGCGCTGCACGACGCCCTTGCCATGTGGGTCGAGGCGGGCAAACTCGAGCGCATCCCGCTCACGGGCCAGGTTGCCGCCATTTCCATGGGCGTCGTCGACGGCAACACCCTGCTCGACTTGGATTATTCCGAGGACAGCCATGCCGAGGTCGACATGAATCTCGTCGCCACCGATTCCGGCGAGATGATCGAACTCCAGGGTACCGGCGAGCAGGCGCCCTTCGACCGCAAACGTCTCAACGCCCTGCTCGATTTGGGCGACAAGGGCATTGCCGAGCTCATCGAGCTCCAGCGCCAAGCCCTCGCCTAACCTGCCAAAAAGGGACAGGTTTATTTTGGCAGGTTTTATCTGGGAAAACGTCGAAGTATAAGACTGCCGTTGATTGAGAGGGGAGAGGCCGAAGTCCTCGTCGTCCTCAACTCGGCATTGCTATAGAGACAAAGGAGGCCAGCTATGGCACTTGAGAAGATTGACATCGACGCCCTTGACCCGGCGGCGACCATCGTCGTGGCAACCGGCAACGCCCATAAGCTCACCGAGATCGAGGCCATTTTGGGCAAGGTCATGCCCGAGGTGCGCTTTGTGGCACTCGGCCAGCTGGGCGATTTTGAGGACCCTGAGGAAAATGGCACGACGTTTTTGGAGAACGCCATCATCAAGGCGCAGGCTGCGGTCGAGGAGACGGGCCTTATGGCCATCGCCGATGACTCCGGCTTGGTCGTCGATGCCCTGAACGGCGAGCCGGGTGTGTATAGCGCGCGCTACGCGGGCGTTCACGGCGACGATGCCGCCAACAACGCCAAGCTTCTCGTTAACCTGGAAGGCGTGGCAGACGAGGATCGTACCGCGCGCTTTATGAGCGTCGTCGCGCTTATCGATACGGACGGCCTGGTCACCTATGGCGAGGGCGCCTGCGAGGGCGTTATCGCGCACGAGGGCCGCGGCGATCACGGCTTTGGCTACGACCCGCTGTTCCTGCCGGTCGATACGCCGGGCAAGACTATGGCCGAGCTCATGGCGGACGAGAAGAACGCCATCAGCCATCGTTTCCATGCGCTCGAGCATCTGTCCGCCAAGCTGACGGGCGAGGAGTAAACCGTGCGTGCGGTGGTGCAGCGCGTGCTCAACGCCGGTGTGACGGTCGACGGCGAGTGCGTGGGCCGCATTGGACGCGGTTACCTGGTGCTGCTGGGCGTGGGCCACGGTGACACACGCGCCGAAGCCGACAGGCTGTGGGGCAAGCTCCGCGGGCTGCGTATCAACGAGGATGAGAACGGCAAGACCAACTTGGCGCTGGCCGATGTCGACGGCGAGGTGCTCGTGGTGTCGCAGTTCACGCTGTTTGCCGACTGCCGCCACGGCCGCCGTCCGTCGTTTACGGATGCCGGCGCGCCCGATGTCGCTAACGAACTTTACGAGTACTTTCTGACGCTCGTCGCCCAAGACGTTGAGCATGTGGCGCACGGCATTTTTGGTGCCGACATGAAGGTCGACCTGGTCAACGACGGCCCGTTCACCATCGTTCTCGATACCGACAGCCTATAAGTAGTCAATTTGGGGCGGGGCTTTTTTAGCTGCTTGCGTATGGCTGCAGCAGGGTGCTATAGTATTAGAGTTTTGTCTATCTTAGGGGTATTATCCCCTTTTTGAATTGCACCCTCTGGAGGCCCTATTCATGGAAGAGATGGAAGTCAATCACGTCGACGACATCCACGAGAAGCTGACCGATATGGTGGGCGATCGCGTCAAGGTGAAGGCCAACATGGGCCGTACCCGCGTCATCGAGCGCATGGGCACCATCAAGAGCGTCCACCCCGCCGTCTTTATCGTTGAGGTTGACGAGCGTCGCGGCCGCAAATCGCGTCAGTCCTACCAGTATATCGATGTCCTTACCGGCCAGGTCGAACTGTTCGACCCCGAGAGCGGCGAGCATATCTTTACCCCGCTCGGCAACCAGCTCGAGGAGCACTAACGGTGACCGATCGGTCCCTCATCCTTACCGCGCCGGCAAAGATTAACCTCTATCTGGGAGTTCATACCGAGTGCGACGCCCGCGGCTATCACAGAGTCGATTCCCTGATGGCAGCCGTCGGTCTAGCCGATACCGTGACGGTCACGCCGGCGCAGGCGCTGACCGTCCAGACGGTTCCGGCATCCGATTTTCCCATGCAAAAAAATACGGCCTATCGGGCGGCAATCGCTATGGCCGAGCATTACGGTCGCGATGCCAACGTGTGCGTGACGATCGAAAAGCGTATCCCGCTGTGCGCAGGCCTGGGAGGTCCCTCGACGGATGCCGCCGCGGTCATTGTTGCCTTGGCCGAGCTGTGGGATATCGACCGCACCGACCCTGCGCTCGATGACATCGCTCGCGGTATCGGTGCCGACGTGCCGTTCTTTTTGCACGCGAGCCCTGCATTCTACGTGGGCGGGGGAGATGTGCTGGCCACTGAGTATCCTGTGCTTCCGGCGACGCCTGTCGTATTGGTCAAACTGCACGAGACGAGCGTTTCAACGGTTGAAGCGTATCGACGATTTGATGAGAGCCCGGTGCCCGCGGACAAACCCGGTGCGATTGCTTCTGCCTTGCGCGCCGGCGATGCCGAGGCGGCATATGCGCTCGTTCATAACAATCTGGGCGTCATATCCGCGCAGATGGAGCCGCGGATCCAGGCGGTTCTCGACTGGCTGCGCGCACAGGAGGGAACCGTTGCGGTGGATGTGTGCGGTTCGGGTGCCTGCTCGTTTGCCATTTGCGATACCGTCGCTACGGCAGCCCATCTTGCGGGAGCTGCTCAGCAAAATGGCTGGTGGGCCTGCGCGACTGAGCTTATTCCCAACACGGTTCAAATCGACGCGCCAAAGAAATAAAAATTTCTCTAGCACACGGCGAAAATCTTTGTTACTATAGTCGAGCTAACGGGTTGTGGCTCAGTTTGGTAGAGCACTGCGTTCGGGACGCAGGGGTCGCTGGTTCAAATCCAGTCAACCCGACCAGAGCATGAGAAGGGACCGCTTCTTGCGGTCCCTTTTTTTAGCTATTGTTGTGATACCGCGACACCCGCGGTATACTCATTCGAGCTTGTCTCGCTGTATTGTGGAGGTCTACATGTTTGGACTGAGGGCTCCTGAGCTCATCATTATTCTCGTCGTTGTCTTGATCATCTTCGGGCCTAAGAACCTGCCGAAGCTCGGCAAGTCCCTCGGCTCTACCGTCAAGAATATCCGCGAGGGTATGGAGGGCGACGATAAGGGTGAAACCAAGCAGGCCGAGGACGTTGTGGTCGAGGAGTCCAAGGAGGACAAGGAGATCGCAGAGCTCGAGGCCAAGCTCGCTGCTGCCAAGAAAAAGCAGGCAGAGGACAGCGACGCGGACGCAGAGTAGTCCCATCCCTTTGGGGTGAGCACCTGACCGGCTTGCCCGCAGGCTAGCCGGTCTTTTTCGTTTTGTTGACAGTTGATCGTTACGTCATAGTTGGGGAGATATCCGTATGGACGCAAGCCAGATTGTACTGACCGCTGAGGGCCGCCAGAAGCTCGTCGAGGAGCTCGCTTGGCGTGAGGGCGATTACGCCAAGGAGATCGTCGAGGACATCAAGGAAGCCCGCGCGTTTGGCGACCTTTCGGAGAACTCCGAGTACGACGCCGCCAAGGACAAGCAGGCCCAGAATGCTGCTCGCATTGCCGAGATTCAGGCCATCCTCGCCAACGCTCAGGTTGCTGCCACCACGGGCGATCTGACCGTCTCCATCGGTTCCACCGTTTCGCTGATTGATCCCAACGGTGAGGTCATGGAAGTCACGCTTGTCGGTACCACCGAGACCAACTCGCTCGAGCACAAGATCTCCAACGAGTCTCCGGTCGGTCACGCCATCATCGGTCACGGCGAGGGCGACTCCGTCGAGGTCGTTACGCCTTCTGGCAAGACTCGCGTCTACACCATCGCCAAGATCGCACGCTAGACCACGGTCCCGCGTAAAGGTATGTTTTCGCTCCCTGGGACCGAATCCTGGGGAGCGTTTTAGTTTGAGGAGCTAACTATGGCAGAGAACCAGAACGCCGCCGAGCAGGCATCGACGCTCAACGACGAGCGCGCCACGCGCCTGGCCAAGCGCGCCGCCCTGTTCGAGGCGGGCCAGAACCCCTATCCCGAGCACTCCGAGATCGAGGACTATGTCGTCGACATTGAGGCCAAGTATGCCGATCTTGCCGATGGCGAGGACACTGAGGACGTTGTGAAGATCGGCGGCCGTGTGGTCGCCAAGCGCGGCCAGGGCAAGATCATGTTCATCGTCGTCCGCGACGCGACTGGCGAGATTCAACTGTTCTGCCGTATTAACGACATGGACGAGGCGGCCTGGAGCACGCTTAAGGCCCTCGACTTGGGCGATATCCTGGGCGTGACCGGCGTGGTTGTGCGCACCAAGCGTGGCCAGCTTTCCGTCGCCCCCAAGAGCGCGAAGCTGCTCTCCAAGGCCGTTCGCCCGCTGCCCGAGAAGTTCCACGGCCTCTCCGACAAGGAGACCCGCTATCGTCAGCGCTATGTTGACTTGATTGCCAACGACGATGTTCGCGAGACTTTCCGCAAGCGCTCGCAGATTCTCTCCACCTTCCGCCGCTTTATGGAGTCCGACGGCTACATGGAGGTCGAGACCCCCATTCTGCAGACTATTCAGGGTGGCGCTACGGCTAAGCCGTTCATCACACACTTTAACGCGCTCGATCAGGAATGCTACCTGCGCATTGCTACCGAGCTGCACCTCAAGCGCTGCATCGTCGGTGGCTTTGAGCGCGTCTTCGAGATCGGCCGCATCTTCCGCAACGAGGGCATGGACCTCACCCACAACCCCGAGTTCACCACGATGGAGGCCTATCGTGCCTTCTCCGATCTCGAGGGCATGAAGGCGCTCGCCCAGGGTGTCATCAAGGCTGCCAACAAGGCCATCGGCAACCCCGAGGTCATCGAGTACCAGGGTCAGACCATCGATCTTTCCGGTGAGTGGGCAAGCCGCCCCATGACTGATATTGTCTCTGACGTGCTCGGCAAGAAGGTCACCATCGATACGCCGGTCGAGGAGCTTGCCGCCGCCGCGTGCGAGAAGGGCCTGGAGATTAAGCCCGAGTGGACTGCCGGCAAGATCATCGCCGAGATCTACGACGAGCTGGGCGAGGATACCATCGTCAACCCCACGTTTGTGTGCGATTACCCCATCGAGGTCAGCCCGCTTGCCAAGCGCTTTGAGGACGATCCGCGTCTGACGCACCGCTTTGAGCTGGTCATCGCCGGCCACGAGTACGCCAACGCATTCTCCGAGCTCAACGACCCGGTCGACCAGGCTGAGCGCTTTGCTGCCCAGATGGCTGAGAAGGCCGGCGGCGACGATGAGGCCATGGAGTACGACGAGGACTACGTGCGTGCCCTCGAGTACGGTATGCCTCCTGCGGGTGGCATTGGCATCGGTATCGACCGTGTAGTCATGCTGCTCACCAACCAGGCTTCCATTCGCGACGTCCTGCTGTTCCCGCACATGAAGCCCGAGAAGGGTTTCCAGTCCGGTGCCGCTGCTGCCAAGGCTGCCGAGACCGGCAACACCGCAAGCCCGTTCGTCAAGCCGCTCAAGCCCACGCTCGATTACTCCAAGATCGCCGTTGAGCCGCTGTTCGAGGAGTTCGTCGACTTCGATACCTTCTCCAAGAGCGATTTCCGCGCCGTGAAGGTTAAGGCGTGCGAGGCCGTCAGGAAGTCCAAGAAGCTGCTGAACTTTACGCTCGACGACGGCACCGGCACCGACCGCACCATCCTCTCCGGCATTCACGATTATTATGAGCCCGAGGACCTGGTCGGTAAGACGCTGCTCGCCATCACCAATCTGCCTCCGCGCAAGATGATGGGTATTCCCAGCTGCGGTATGCTCATCAGTGCCGTCCACGAGGAGGAGGGCGAGGAGCGCCTCAACCTGATCCAGCTCGACGCCTCCATCCCCGCCGGCGCAAAGATGTACTAGGGGGTTACGACGTTTTACCAAACGCCGTAACCGCTCGACGCTGCGCGCCGCCCAGAGCGACAATTTGTCATTCAAAAGGCAAGGCATGACCAGAAGGTCTATGCCTTGCCTTTTTCATGCCAACTTGTTCGCTCTGGACGCCGCTCGCTGTCCGTCCTCTATCTGCGGCGTTGACTTGGTTGACACTTAGAACATCGATGTAGTCATTGGGGACGTTCTTAAACGACTACCCAACGGATATTGCGCACATGGCTCGCATGACAGCCGTCTCTTTTATGTTTCCTTTAGCCGTTGCTGCCTAGGATGGGGGTTAGTCGGCAGGAAGGGAGCGTCTATATGGACGACGCGAGCGAGCGTGCAATCGAAGAGGACATGCTCGATCAGTTCAATTACTTTGATGATGAGGACGAGGAGCTGATCGACCGTCGCGAGCCAGCGCCGCTTGATTCCTTTGATCTGGTCGATGAAGAGGCTGATGAGGTTGAGGGTGAATCAGTGGAGCCCCCACAGCCTTCGCGCCTTGACTCGCTGCTTTCGAGAGCCCCCATGCACCACGGCGTTCGTGCCGGCGCGCTCCATATGAAAACTGACTGGCATCAGATCGTGACGGCAGGCGATGAACTTGCCGTCGATGCGCCGCTCACCGATAAGTCATCCATCATCTGCCGCACCGGCATGCTTATGCTCGCGAGCGGAACGGGTGCCTGGCGTGTACGCGATACCATGAATCGTGTTGCTGACGTGCTCGGCGTCACAATTCACGTCGACCTGAGTCTTCTGTCGTTTGAGTGCACTTGCATCGAAGATGGCCACTGCTTTAACGAGGTTGTCAGCCTGCCCACAACGGGAGTCAATACCCATCGCATTTGGATGATGGAGAGTTTCCTCAAGGAAATCGAGACCTATGGTCGTCGCTTCACGGTACACGAGTATCACGAGATGCTCAGGACCGTTGAGAGCTCAAAGCCCGATTACTCTCCCTGGCAACAGGGCCTTGCGGCAGCCTGTGCTTGCGGCGCCTTCGTCTTTTTGCTCGGCGGCGGCCCTATCGAGATGGCCTGCGCGTTTGTGGGCGCGGGTGTCGGCAACTTTGCCCGCTCCCATATTCTCAAGCAAGGCCTTGGTCAGTTCAGCGCGCTGACGACCGGCGTTGCGCTCGCTTGCGTTTCGTATCTGCTGGCATTGCTCGGCCTTGGCCAGGTCATACCGGGGGCAATGTCGCACCAAGAAGGCTATATCGGCGCCATGCTCTTTGTGATTCCCGGCTTTCCGCTCATTACGGCGGGCCTCGACATCGCCAAGCTCGACATGCGAAGCGGTATCGAGCGCCTTTCATATGCCGTATCGATTATTGTGATGGCGACGCTCGTAGGTTGGATGGTTGCCGAGTGTGTTGGCCTGGCGCCGGACGACTTTGCCCCACTGGGCCTTTCGCCGCTTGCCCTTACGCTCCTGCGCGTGGTGATGAGCTTCGTTGGCGTATTCGGCTTCTCGGTGATGTTCAACAGCCCGGTAAAGATGGCCGCGGCAGCTGGGTTGATCGGCGCCGTGTCCAATACCCTGCGTCTGACCCTTGTCGATGCGCCGACGATGATTCCCTTCCTGGGCCTCAGCACGGGAATGCCTCCCGAGGCAGCAGCGTTTATCGGCGCGCTGGTATCGGGTCTGCTGGCAAGCTTGGCCGAAGTCAAGCTCACCTACCCGCGCATCGCCCTCACGGTACCTTCGATTGTCATTATGGTGCCCGGTCTGTATCTCTATCGCTCTATGTATTACATGTGCACCTTCGACACGGTCAACATGCTCGGCTGGTTTGTGCGCGCAGTGCTCATCGTGGCGTTTCTGCCCGTTGGCTTGGGCGTGGCGAGAACCCTCACCGACCCTCGCTGGCGCCATACCAGCTAATTGGTGCAAGGGGGACAGGTTACTTTGCACCAAATGAGTTGCGGTGAAATAGGGACTGAATTGTTGCTTAAAGGGTCAAAACAGTCCGTATTCCACCGCAACTTAGGGGGTCGGGGGATTATTGGTGCCCTGCATCTTCATAAACTCAACGCTTACGAAGCGCGGGGTTTTCGTGCTAGGCTGGTTCCACCACATAAGTAGTCGCAGACGCACGTATCACGGGCGGGCGAGATGAAGTCCCAACAGCTCCATCTTGCCCGCCCGTTTTTGTTGCGTGATGCCGCGGCGTAACACGGAAAGGACCATGCCCTTTATGCCTATCAACAAACGAGAGAGCCTGCTGTTCACCTTTATCATGTGCTTTTGCATGGTGCTCTGGATGAGCATTTACAACGTTGCCCTGCAGCACGGGGCCATCAACGGCGAGGTCGTTGCCGCTGCGTGGCTCGGCTTCCCCGTTGCCTACATTTTTGCCATGTGCTGCGACTGGTTCGTCGCCAGCCCGCTCGCCAAGGGTTTCGCCTTTAAGTACTTGGTCGCGCCGGGCAAGAGCTCGCCGCTCGCCATGACGCTCGCCGTTAGCTCCTGCATGGTCGTTCCCATGGTCATCATCATGTCGCTCTACGGCGCGTGCGAGGGCCTGACGCACATGCCCGGCGGCATCCTTGCGAACCTGTATTCCGTGCCCGCGATCTGGATGATCAACATCCCGCATAATTTTGTGATGGCGCTGCCGTGGAACCTTTTGGTAGCCGGTCCGATTTCCCGCTTCGTCTTCCGTCGCGCCTTCCCTGTGGGGACGGTTTTCGAGGAGGAGCATGCCGAGCTCTTGGAGCAGGCTATGGCTTCTGAGTGCGAGTAGCTCGCTTAGGGACCTGCTGAGCGCGGGCGACTTGCTTGGTTGGAGCCCTAAGCGTGGATAGCTCGCTCGGCGACATCGCGGGCGCGAGCGGTGCGCATGACCGGAGGGCCCGTGCTGCTCCGTTGCCCGACGTGCTAGCGCGCAGACAATCTGTTGGTGCATTCGGCGGCTGCTGAAGCGTTTCGGCAGCCGCTTTTTATACGGAGTTTAAATACAACAGTCTGTTGTATTACGTAGAGTGGTATATCTCTAGCAGGAAAAATGCGAGAGACGGAGCATTATGGCGTTGCTAGTAGGACTGGACGTAGGGTCGACGACGACCAAAGTTTACGCGATGCACGAGGATATGACCGAGGCGTGGTGGGGATATCGCCGCCACGGGGCGTGTCAGACAGCGAGCGTGCGCGCCATGCTCGGCGAGCTCGCCGAGCGCTTTCCCCATGAGTCGCTGCGCGTTGCGGTGACCGGCTCGGGTGCGCGCGATATCGCGACCGCGCTGGGCGCCTCGTACGTTCAGGAGGTGGTCGCCAACGCGCTCGCGATCAGCAGGTTCTATCCGCAGACGCGCTGCGCCATCGAGCTGGGCGGCCAAGACGCCAAGATGATCTTCTTCCGCACCAACGATAAGGGAGACATCGAGGTTGCCGACATGCGCATGAACGGCTCGTGCGCAGGCGGTACCGGTGCATTTATCGACGAGATGGCAAAGCTCATGGGGGTCGGCACCGAATCGGGCGAGTTCGAGCAGCTCGCAAGCCGGGGAACGACCGTCCACGAGGTCTCGGGCCGCTGCGGCGTGTACGCAAAGACCGATATCCAGCCGCTGCTCAACGAGGGCATTCCTACCACCGACCTGGCGCTTTCGGCGCTTCACGCGGTCGCCCGCCAAACGATCGGCGGTCTGGCCCAGGGTATCGACATCGAGCCGCCGGTAATCTTCGAGGGCGGTGCGCTCGCCTACAACCCCACACTGGTCCGCGTGTTCCGGGAGCAACTGAATCTATCGGACGATCAGGTTATCGTCCCGCGCGATCCGCAGATCATGGTCGCGCGCGGTGCCGCCCTGTCGCTGACCGACATGTTCGCATCGTCCCAACCGATCGACCTTCCCGACGCTTTTGTCCGGCTGGATAAGCTCGAGACGGTCGCGCCCGCAAGCGGGGAGGGACGTCTTGCCCAGCCCTTTTTTGCCACACCTGCCGAGCAGGCGGATTTTACGGCACGCCATGGCAAAGAGACGCCGGCAAAGGGTCCGGATGCGTATGCGCCCGGAGAGACGGTGCGTGTGGCGCTCGGTATCGATTCGGGGAGCACGACGACCAAGTTCGCCCTGGTCGATGAGGCGGGTGAGCTTGTCGATTCGTTCTACGCGTCTAATAACGGCAGACCGCTCGACGTCGCCCAACAGGGTCTTGTCAGCTTGAAGAACCGCTGGGAGACAGCGGGAGTCACGCTTGCGATCGATGCCGTGGGCACCACGGGATACGGCGAGGAGCTTTTCGCGCGCGCGTTCCACGCCGACTACCATACGGTCGAGACGGTCGCGCACGCCCGCGCCGCGTGCGCATGCGTTCCCGATGCGACCTTCGTGCTCGACATCGGCGGACAGGATATGAAGGCCATCTGGCTCAACCACGGCGTGCTGACCGATATCGTCGTCAACGAGGCGTGCTCTGCGGGCTGCGGCTCGTTCCTCGAGGGTTTTGCCAAAAACCTCGGAATAGCCGTTGAGGATATCGCGACCGAGGCATTTTCGTCCAAAGCCCCCGCCGTTCTCGGCAGCCGCTGCACGGTGTTCATGAACAGCAGCGTCGTTTCCGAGCAGCGGCGCGGTAAGGGTCCGGGCGACATCATGGCCGGTCTCTGCCGTTCGATTATCGAGAACGTGTTCACCAAGGTCATTCGCGTTTCAAATCTCAACCGTCTGGGCGACAAAGTCGTCGTCCAGGGCGGCACGTTCCGAAACGACGCGGTGCTGCGCGCATTCGAGCAGTATCTGGGCAAACCCGTCACGCGTGCGCCCCACCCGGGGCTGATGGGCGCTATCGGTATCGCCCTGCTCGCGCGCGAGGAATGCCGCAAGGGCGACGCCGGCACGTCGTTTATCGGGCTCGATGCCGTGGAGCGCTTCGAGCATCGCGAGTTCGGCGGCGTTACCTGCCGTCGGTGCAACAACCGCTGCCAGCGCGCGGTCGTGGCATTTGGCGACGGCTCGCTTTACGTCACGGGCAATCGCTGCCCGCGCGGCGGCGCCATCTCATGGGATGAGCTCGTGCGCGAGGTTCCCGCGGCGGAGGAGCTGCGTCCGCAGGGTGCTTGCGAGGCACAGGCACCCGGCACGGGGCGCGACCGGACCGCGGCTGCCCCCAATCTCTTTGTCGACCGCGAGAAGCTGCTGTTCGAGTCGTACCCCACGGTTCCCGTCTGCGGGGGGCGCGATGTCACGATCGGCATTCCCCGTGTGCTCGAGTTCTGGGACACCATGCCGTTCTGGTCGACGTTCTTCAGCACGCTCGGCTTTAAGGTGCGCGTCTCGGGACGCAGCACCAAGGCGATGTACGAGCGCGGTCTGGCGCACGTCACATCCGACACCGTGTGCTTCCCGGCCAAGCTCGTCCACGGGCACATCCGCAATCTCGTCGACGCCGGCGTCGACCGCATCTTCATGCCCATCATCACGACGGTGCCCACCGAAAACACCGCCTCTACCAGCGAGTGGATGTGCGCCGTCGTAAAGGGATACCCCTACGTGATGCGCAATTCCGATAACCCGGAGGAGCGTTTCGGCGTTCCGTTCGATACGCCGCTGTTCCACTGGTACGACGAGGGCGACCGAAACCGCCAGCTCAAGGCGCGGTGCAAGGAGACCTTCGATATCGATGCCGACCTGGTTGCCAAGGCGACCGAGCAGGCGGACCGCGCGCAGGAGACGTTTGAGAACCAGCTGCAGCTGCGCGGCAGGCAGGTGCTCGAGAACGTGCGCGAGGACGGCGGCTACGCGGTGGTGATCGCTTCGCGCCCGTACCACAACGACCCGCTGGTCAACCACGGGCTGCCCAAGCTCTTCTCTGAGCGCGGCATCCCCGTGCTGACGCCCGATGCGGTGCCGGGGGTCTGCAACGTCGATCTTTCCAACAGCCGCATCGACATCGTGAACAACTACCATGCGCGCATGCTGTCGTGCGCGGTCATCGTCGCATCGACGCCCGAGCTCGAGCTCGTGCAGATGGGCAGCTTCGGCTGCGGCCACGATGCGTATCTCACCGACGAGATCGCGCGCATGATGGGCGAGATGGGCTCCAAGGTTCCGATGATGATCAAGCTCGATGAGAGCGACGTCGCCGGTCCCATGGGCATTCGCGTGCGTTCGTTTATCGAGTCGGTCAACCGTCGTCGCGCGGAGGAGCGTGCCGAGGGCGCCCGGGTGCACGCGGTCCATCCGCTCGACGACCCGTATAAGGTCAAGTACACCAAGCGCGACCGGCACGACAAGATCGCGCTGGTCCCCAACACCTCCCATGCGTTCTGCAGGCTCATGACCGCGGCGATGCGCAATCAGGGCGTGCGCGCCGAGGCCCTTGATATCGGGCGCGAGGATGCCATCCGCCTGGGCAAACGCTATGTGCACAACGACATCTGCTTCCCCGCGCAAATCGTGATCGGCGAGGCGCTCGCGGCACTCGAGAGCGGTAAGTACGACCCGCACGACGTCGCCGTGGTGACTGGCAAGTATATCGGCGACTGCCGCCTGACGCACTACATGCCCCTGCTGCGCCGCGCGCTCGACGACGCGGGATACGACTATGTCCCGGTGCTCACCAACGACGACGTCGATGCCCACAATGCGCATCCGGGCTTCAAGCTCGGCCTTGGCCCGAGCATCCAGATCGCCTACGGTCTTCCCATGATCGATGCCCTCGAGGCCATGCTTAGGCGCATCCGTCCCTACGAGCTCGAGAAGGGCGCGGCGGACGCTGCGTTCGACCGCGCGCTCGATGAGGTTATCGAGGGCATGGAGCGCTCCGGGCTGAGAGGCCAGGCGACGGGCTTCAAACGCGCGCTTGCGATCATGGACGCCGTTCCGTACGACCGCTCGAACCCGCATCCGACCGTTCTCATCGTGGGCGAGTACCTGCTCAATTTCCATCTCGGCGCCAACCACGAGATCGAGCGCTACCTCGAGGACAACGGGCTCGAGGTTATCGAGGCGCGCATGACCGACGTGATCCGCAAAACCTATTTCTACAAGCATGCGCAGTCGCGCGAGTTCCACGTCGACCTGTCGCTGCCCGAAAAGGCCTGGTACGCCACGGCGGACAACCTGTTCGAGCTCGCGCACGACCGTTGCGACCGCCTGGGCGCGGCGAGCCCGCTCTACGAGCCGCCGACGCGCATGCCCGAGCTCGTGCGCGCGAGCGATAAGATCCTGCACCATACGTTCGATGCGGGCGAGGGCGTGCTGATTCCGGCGGAGATCCTCGAGCACGCCAAGCGCGGCTGCCGCAACTTCGTGATCCTGCAGCCGTTCGGGTGTCTGCCCAACCATGTCGTGGGGCGCGGGCTCATCCATGCGCTCAAGGAGCAGTATCCCACGGCGCAGTTCCTGCCGCTCGACTACGATCCCGACGTGAGCTTCGCCAACGTGGAGAACCGTCTTCAGATGCTCATCATGAACGCCAAGGCGCAGGGGTGCGGTGAGGCGCATGGCGAGACCGCGTAAGGACGCCGATGCGCCCGATGCACGCACCCGTATCATCGAGGCGTTTTGGGAGCTCATCGAGAACAACAGCATCTTCGAGCTGTCGGTTGGCGAGGTGACCCGCGCCGCCCAGTGCAATCGCGGAACGTTTTACTACTATTTTCACGATTTCGATGAACTCGTCGCCATCGCCATAGCCCAGCTGCTGCAGGATAACGAGCTCATCACCGATGCCCTCTGGCATTTTTCGAGCGAGGGCGACCTTTCGGCGTTCGACCGGCGCGACGTCCGCTGCCTGCTGCGGCGCATCGTCATCACCATGAGGGCGGGTGCCGCCGAGCAGGTCGTGCAGGGCATCCATACGATCATCATCGACCGCGTGAGAGAGATCGTCCACCCCGACGGAGAAGAGCTCAAGGCAGATTCGAGCTTTGCGGTGGGCTTTCTGGTCTCGGGCATCATGGGCTTTGTGATGGCGGTCGGCTTTGCCCGGGAGGGCGGCGAGGAGATAGACCTCGAGCAGCCGGGGGACAGCGCGTGCGCGTACCTGAGGGCGGTCGCCATGCAGACGGTGGAAACGGTCGCGCAAGTCGAGGGCGTCGATACATCCGAGCTGCTCGAACGCGTCTCCAAGGAGGCCGATGCCTATCGCGCATCGCGTGCGACGAGTCCCGACGTGGTGAAAGACGCCTAGGGTTTCTCTTGCGGGGCGCCTGTCGCGCATCGCGCGGTGAGTCCCGCGATGCGGTCATAACCTGCATTCATGTGAGCCGGGTTTATAGATATTCCTCCAGCTGTTAACATAGACAACCTGTGGGTAAAGAGACAAAAGCGCCGCCGACGGGCGGGCGTTTTGATTTCGATGAACTCATGTAAGGAAACGAGCATGTTAGATAGATTTACCGATCGAGCGCGCAAGGTCATGTCGATGGCCAAACAGGAGGCGCTCGATCTGCACTCAAATAAGGTGGGCACCGAGCACCTGCTGCTCGCACTCGCCAAGGAGGACGAGGGCATCGCCGCCGAGGCGCTGCGCTCGCTCGATATCTCCTACGACGACATCATGGACACCCTCAAGGAGGTCCAGACCACGGTTCCCGAGCCCAGCGAGGAGACCGAGGCTGCCAAGCTTGCCTTTACGCCGCTCGTCATCAGCGTGATGGAGCGCTCCTTCCGCGTGGCACGTGAGAACAACCAGACCTACGTGTCGACCGAGCACTTGCTGATTGGCATCGTCGAAGAGGGTAACGGCATGGCCATGGACATCCTCATGCGCCTGGGTGTGTCGTCCGCCTCCATCAAAAAGGCTATCGAGAAACTTACCGCCAAGGACCAGGACAAGAAGCGTCCGCTCGCCGGCGCCGGTGCCGGGCGTCCCGGTGCGGGCCTGCCGTTCTTTAGCGGCTCGGACGCGTCGCAGCAAAAGGGGAGCGGCACCGATACGCTCAAGCAGTTCGCCACCAACCTCACGCAAAAGGCGCGCGATGGCGAGCTCGACCCTGTAATTGGTCGCGAAAAGGAAGTCCAGCGTATGATGGAAATTCTTTCGCGCCGCACCAAGAACAACCCGCTCATTCTGGGCGACCCCGGCGTGGGCAAGACGGCCATCGTCGAGGGCCTGGCTCAGCAGATTGCAGCCGGCAACGTGCCCGAGAACCTCATGAACCAGAATATCTGGACGCTCGACCTGCCGGGTCTTGTCGCGGGCGCCAAGTATCGCGGTGAGTTTGAGGAGCGCCTCAAGAACGTGATCCAGGAGGCCACCGAGGCTGACGACGTCATCCTGTTTATTGACGAGATGCACACCATCATCGGTGCCGGCTCTGCCGAGGGCTCCATCGACGCGAGCTCCATGCTCAAGCCCGTTCTCGCACGCGGTGCTTTCCAGATCATCGGTGCCACCACGGCCGAGGAGTTCCGCAAGTACCTCACCAAGGACCCGGCCTTCGAGCGTCGCTTCCAGACCATCGATGTCGAGGAGCCGAGCGTCGAGGACACGGTCAAGATCCTGACTGCGCTCAAGCCGCGCTACGAGGAGCACCACCATGTGCGCTATACGCAGGGTGCTATCGAGGCCGCCGCGAACCTCTCCGACCGCTACATCCAGGATCGCTTCCTGCCCGATAAGGCCATCGACCTCATTGACGAGGCCGGCGCCCGCGCCCGCATCGCCGCCAACCGCGCGCCCGAGCCGGTGCGCGAGGCCGAGCATCGCGTGGAGGAGCTTAAGGCCGCCGCGCAGGAGGCCACCGAGAGCGACGACATGAACAAGGCCGCCGAGATCACCGAGCAGCAAAAGGCTGCCGAGATTGAGCTCGCCGAGGCCAAGGCTGCCTGGACGGCCGAGCTCGACGCCAGCCCGCTCACCATCGATGTCTCCCAGATTGCCGACATCGTGTCCGTGACCTCGGGCGTGCCGGTGTCCTCGCTCACCGAGAGCGAGAGCCGCCGCCTGCTGCAGGCCGAAAGCGTGCTCAAGACGCGCATCATCGGTCAGGACGAGGCCGTCGAGGCCGTTGCCAAGGCCGTGCGCCGCAGCCGCTCGCCGCTCAAGGACCCGCGTCGCCCCGGCGGCAGCTTTATCTTCCTGGGCCCCACCGGCACGGGCAAAACCGAGCTCGCCAAGACGCTCGCCGAGTATCTCTTTGGCAGCAAGGACGCGCTCATCAGCTTCGATATGTCGGAGTTTGGCAGTGAGTTCGAGGTCTCCAAGCTCATCGGTAGCCCTCCGGGTTACGTGGGCCACGACGAGGGCGGCCAGCTCACCAAGGCTGTTCGCCGTCACCCGTACTCGGTCGTGCTGTTCGACGAGATCGAGAAGGCGCACCCCGACATCTTCAATATCCTGCTGCAGGTGTTGGAGGAGGGCCGTCTGACCGATAGCCAGGGCAAGACGGTCGACTTCCGCAATACGGTGATCATCATGACGTCAAACGTGGGCGCCCGCGAGATCGCGCAGGATGCGAGCGTTGGCTTTGGCACCACCGGCGAGCAGGGCCTCACCTCGAGTGAGATCCGCGGCCGCGCGATGGGCGAGCTCAAGCGCCTGTTCCGCCCCGAGCTGCTCAACCGTATCGACGACATCGTGGTGTTCCAGAAGCTCTCGGGCGAGAACCTGACCAAGATTGCGCACCTGCTGGTGGACGATCTGCGCCAGCGCCTGATCGCAAACGGCATGAACATCAAGCTTACCGATGCGGCCTACGACAAGATTGTGGCGGAGGGTACCGACCTCACCAACGGCGCGCGTCCGCTGCGTCGTGCCATCCAAAAGCTCATCGAGGATCCGCTGTCCGAGGAACTGCTGGCTGGCGAGTGGGGCGAGGGCGATACCGTCCTGTGCGACGTGGCCGATGGCAAGTTTGTCTTTAGCCGCGGCACGGGCGAGATCCCGGCACCGCGTCCGGCGGGCACGCTTGGTGGCGATACCGCCCCGGCGGTACCGCACACCGGCAACGCCGCGCCCGTGAGCGGCGGCGTGACCTCGGGCCCCGGCGGCATGATGCAAGCCGGTTCCGGCGCGCTGTAGGGCGTAACATAGCTTTGCGAAGGGGCACTCCTGTCGGGGCGCCCCTTTTTTATGAGTAAATGGTGCTATACTCGAAATATAAATATGTATAGCAGAAGGAGCTAGCATGCCAATATCGGTACTCGACTCACGGCCGGTCCAGATGAATGTGCGCATGGATCGCCAACTCAAAGAGGCTGGGGACGCCGTGCTGGCGCATATCGGCATGACGCCGTCACAAGCTGTGAGGGAGCTGTGGCAGTACTTGACCGAGAACGGTCATATGCCCGTCGCAAAAAAGAATGATGACGAAGTCCTGCCTGACGACATACGATCGAAGGCGAGTTCGTCCCGCGTCTCGGAAGGGGCTGCGTTAATTTCGAATTTTTATGAGCGGTTCTCGATTCAGAGGCCGAGCCCCGATGAAGCCTTTGATTACGACGAGTTATACGATCAAATGATGAGCGAGAGATTCAGCGATTGGATCGAATTATGAGCGGCGTCGGAACGAAACGTGTGCTCAAGCTGTTGATCGACACGAACGTCTGGCTAGATTACTTTCTCGCTCGCACGAATGCGACCAGGCCGATAGTCGAGCTCCTTTCTCGCGCGGCGGAAGCGGAGGATATCGTCCTCTTCTCGTCCTCCCTGTCTGTCAAAGACGTCTATTACATTCTGGGAAGGACGATGAAGGCCGACGCCCGCCGTGAGGGGGCTCTCACTCCCGAAGCCATCGCCGGTGCCGACGAGACAGCGTGGGCGTGCGTTCGCCTGATTCGGCAAAAGTCGATTATTGCCTCGGTCGGTGCAGACGAGGTCTTCGACTCCTTTGTGTTCAAGTATCATCACAACGACTTTGAGGACGACCTGATGCTGGGCGTCGCCAATCGCATTGATGCCGATTACGTCGTGACAGAGGACAAAAATCTCATCAAACATACCAATGGTGTATGCATTAATGTTCAACAGGCGTTGAAGTTGGTTGAAGGGTCCAACGTCCCTTCGGCACGGCCCGTCTAACCTGCTTTATCTTGATAAAGTGGCGTTTCCTCGCCGTTAGCCGATGATGCGAGGGCGCTCGGCGTTTTCGACTGGTTTATGCACGTAAAGTCTGGGAATATACAAGGCGCATGTCTTATTGTCTAACCAGTTGCGCCAAGGAGGCACCATGGACTACAAGATTACCGGCTACGAGCCCGCCCAGCTGTTCCATTTCTTTGAGGAGGTCAGCGCGATCCCCCGTGGGTCTGGCAACGAGAAGGGCATCAGCGATTTCCTGGTCGCGTTTGCCAAGGAGCGCGGTCTCGATGTGTATCAGGACGAGGTCTACAACGTCATCATTCGCAAGCCCGCATCTGCCGGCGCCGAGAATGCCCCGACCGTGATGCTGCAGGGCCACATCGACATGGTGTGCGACAAGCTGGGCTCCGTTGAGCACGACTTTACGACTGATGGTATCGACCTGGTCGTCAAGGACGGCGTCCTCACCGCTAACGGCACCACTCTGGGCGCCGACAACGGTATTGCCGTCGCTCTGATGCTCACTGTGCTCAACGACGATTCGATTGCTCATCCGGCCCTCGAGTGCGTGTTCACCACCGACGAGGAGACTGGCCTGGTTGGCGCCGAGACGCTCGACAAGTCCCAGATTAGCGCCCGCACCATGATTAACCTTGACTCTGAGGAAGAGGGCGTTGCCACCGTCAGCTGCGCCGGCGGCGTCGTCGTTACCTACACCTGCCCGATCGCGCGCGAGCACAAGACCGGTAGCACCCTCACGCTCGACATCTCCGGCCTGCTGGGCGGCCACTCCGGCAGCGATATCCACCTGGAGCGCGGCAACGGCAACCTCATCATGGCCCGCATCATCGACCGCCTGATGGTCGCCGGCGAGCCCGCCATCGTTAGCTTTAACGGCGGCACCAAGGACAACGCCATCAACCGTGAGTGCAAAGCTGTTCTGGTCTACGCCGACCACGCTGCCGCCGAGGCCGCGGCCCAGATCGCAAAGGGCATCATCGCCGACGTTACTGCCGAGCTCGAGGTCTTTGACCCCGGCTTTACCTGCACCGTCGAGATTGCCGACGACGCCGAGGTCGAGGCCATGGACGAGAAGTCCGCGCTTGCCCTCATCCGTGCCCTGCGTCTTGCCCCTAACGGCGTGATTCGCCGCAACGTCGCCACCGACGGCTCCGTCGAGGTTTCCTCCAACATCGGTGTGGTTGCCACCTCTGACGACCAGGTCAAGATCATGCTGTCCCCGCGCTCCTCGATCACCTCGCTGCAGAACGAGTTCAAGGACCGCCTGCAGACGCTTGCCGATGTCCTGGGCTTCGACGCCAAGTTTGAGTTCGAGTATCCCGGCTGGAGCTATGCCGAGCATTCGCCGGTCCGCGACATCTTTGTCGAGAGCTATCGCGAGCTCTTTGGCTCCGAGCTGCGCATCGAGTCCATTCACGCCGGCCTTGAGTGCGGCCTGTTTGCCGAGGCCCTGCACGGCCTGGACGCCATCGCCGTGGGTCCGACGCTCTCCGATGTCCACACCCCGGACGAGAGCATGGAGCTCGCTTCTGCCGAGCGCTTCTACGAGCTGCTCATCGACGTGCTCAAGCGCCTCGCTGCGTAAAGGTTGCGCTAGCAGCAGTCCGAGCCACGTGCTAGCGGATTGCAAATGACATTACGAGAGGGGGCATTCGAGCGTTTGCGACGGGTGCCCCCCTCTTTTGTTTGATAATTGCGAAATTACGGCCACCTAGTCCATTTCTGCCCTGATGAGGTCGAGGGTGCGCTGGCAGTTTTCGCGGACGGGGCCGAGCATATGCTCGCGCAGGTCCGCCATGCCGGGCAGGTCGGCGTATTCGTCCATGACCTCTTCCATGCAAATGGGTACCTCGTAGGCGAGGTCCATCATGGTCGCAAAGCAAAACTTCTCGGATAGCCCGGCATCGGTAAGCGCCGCCTCCAGCGCGGGATCGCCCATACCGTGGTATCGGCGGATAGCGCCTGGACCGATTCGCCCCACACGATTTTCGCCGCCAACGCTCATGGCGAGGCGCGCTTTTCGCCGCATACGTTCGTATGCTAAGCCCGATGCGACATCGTACATGGGTGCGAGCGCCGCGTTTGTGCCTTTGCCTAGGATGAGCGAGTAGTTTTTAGCGTGTGCGTCAGGCGCTCCGATAATGGCGTTATAGAACAACATATAGGTAAAAAGCACAAGATTCATGTGGTGGGGGACTGTGTTAATCAGTCGTTCTTGGATGTCTCGTGTAGTTGGTCCTCCGTCGGCGGTGTATTTCTGGGTTGGCAATACACCGAGTGCCTGGCAAAAGTCCTCCTGATGCAGCCTTTCGATATTTCCGCTGCTATTGACCATTCTGTCGTACCGTTCAACGACGAGCGCAGCTTCGTCTTCAAATGTGCAATAGGAGACGTTGGCAGTTGGAATGCCAACACGCCGAGCTGTTTTCATGCAGACGAATTCGTTTAAGGCCTGATGTTTGAACCCAACGACACCATTTTTGAAGATATGGGTAGTGGGGGATGACCCTAGACATTCGCACCATTGTCCATCATGCCAAGCTAGTGCAAATTTGCCTTGGTTGCCGCCCAGGGACCAGCTTTCGTTGGAGCCCATCCATGTCTCTCTTTCGTCATCGCGAATTGCTTTGAGCTTGTGAGCGATTTGAGAATTGGTAAGCGGGCGGTATGCTGAGACCCTGCCGTGGGCGGCATCTAATTGATCGGCTCGACAAAACTGAACGGCCCCCGCGCAGTCAAGACCGATATGGCACAAGAGGGCGACGGGGTTGTTGGATGCAACGTCATGCTCGGCGGCAATAGCGCGACGCTGCTCTTGGCTGTCGGGCAAAAGGCCAAATAGGAACGGACGGACGATGTTATGGCCATATGTGCGATTGGAAAGCGGCATTGTTAACGATAGCGGTGCTCCGCGATAGGTTGGGGCGTATACAAAGCTGCAGAGTCCATGCTCGTCTTGCCGGAGAGTGCCGGCGATTTCGCCACAAATGAAGGTCGCAAGCTCCATTTCTGCCATTTATTTCACAACCTTACAGCCAAAGGAGAGGTCTGAAGTGCCGGAAAGGCCTTGCTCGGCTGCGATTTGGGCCAGCAAGGAACCATAGAAAGCTGGCGTTCCTTGTCGAGCGGGTCGTCTGCCTACGCTTGGCTTTGGCAGGGCATTCGAGTTCGCGATAGGGAGGTCCGCTATCGTCATCGGATGTTCGGAGGGTGATGCGATGGAGTCGTTATCGCTTTGCGCAAAGAGACCTATGCCGAGTGCGTTAAAGACGGTCAACAGCTTGTCGAGCCGAATGCCCGTGGCATCTCCCAGCTCGAGCGATGCGAGCAGGCGCTCCGAAACACCGGCCTTATTAGCGAGGGCGGCACGGGTGAGACCCTGAGCCTCGCGTGCCTGGCGCACGTAGATGCCAGCTTGGCGCGGTGTGGTGATGGGAAGGGTATCCACGGCGATCTCCTAACGTGCAGACTTTTGCATCATAGTATGACATGCAAAAGTCTGCATGAAAAGGCCTCATGCAAAACTCTGCATGAGGCCTCATCCGGACGTTTAGTTTTGAAGGGTGTTTTACAGCGCCAAAATCCCCAGATGCTCCAGCAAAATCTTGAGGCCGATGAGGACGAGCACGACGCCACCCACGATGGTGGCGGGCTTTTCGTAGCGCGCGCCAAAGGTGTGGCCGATCGCTACGCCGGCAACGGAGAAGACAAAGGTCGTGATGCCAATGAGCGACACGGCGGGAACGATATCGACCGAGAGCGCGGCAAACGAGATGCCCACGGCAAGCGCGTCAATCGAGGTGGCGATGGCAAGGATTAGATATTCGCCCAGGTCGATCTTTTCGGCATCCTTGCCGTCGCCTTCGTTCTCGTCCTCAGTAAAGGCTTCCCACAGCATCTTGCCGCCGATAAAGGCGAGCAGGATAAAGGCGATCCAGTGGTCGATGGGGCTGATGATGCCCATGAACTGGCTACCAAGGGCCCACCCAATTACGGGCATGCCGGCCTGGAAACCGCCAAAGAACAGGCCGAGTATCACGGCGACCTTAAGGTTGATCCTTTTCATGCCAAGGCCCTTGCAGATGGATACGGCAAAAGCGTCCATAGAAAGGCCGATAGCGAGCAACACAAGCTCTGCGAGTCCCATAGTCTGGCTCCCTCTCTGCGGGCGGGCCCGCGTGTACCTCTTGGGGGAGTAACAAAAAAGACCCGTGGCGTACGCGTTGCGCGCACAGCCACGAGTCTCGTTCATTAAGGCAAGCCAGGCCGCATCGGCCAGTGTGTTGACTTGCCGCGCCACCGGAGGCGAACCCGATCACGCGACTACTCCCTCATTTATGCGAATCCCGATGCTACCACATGAACAGCTGATTTGGGTTGGGCTCTCAGCTGTGTTCGCTCATTCTGTAAGCATCGGATTTCGCAAGCGCCGCAGGGACAAACCGTGAGAAACTATTTAGCGTTTATGGAGCGTATACGATGGGAGCGATGCCTTGGATAAGAACGAGCTGCAAAAGCGTATGGAACAGGCCATCCGCCTGACGGCACCTGGTCAGCCGATCCGCACCGCCCTCGACATGATCATCGCCGGTCACCTGGGCGCCCTTATCTGCGTCGGCGACACCGAAAACGTGCTCGCTGCCGGTAACGACGGCTTCCCGCTCAACATTTCGTTTACCTCGAACCGCCTGTTCGAGCTTTCCAAGATGGACGGCGCCATCGTTATCGATGGCGACCTCACCCAGATCCTGCGCGCCAACTTCCACCTCAATCCCGATCCCTCGCTTGCCACGAGTGAGACGGGCATGCGTCACCGTACTGCCGCTCGCATGTCGGTGCTCACCGATGCCATCGTGATCTCGGTTTCGGCTCGTCGCGCCGTTGTCAACGTGTACGTCCACGGCAAGAGCTACGAGATCCAGCCCGTCACCACCATCATGAGCTCGGTCAACCAGCTCGTCGCCACGCTTCAGACCACCCGTCAGTCGCTCGATCGCTCCTTGCTGCGCCTGACGGCCCTTGAGCTCGACGACTACGTCACGCTCGCCGATATCACCGGCATCTTCTCGAGTTTCGAGATCATGCAGCAGGCAAAGACCGAGCTTAAGGATTGCATCGTCAAGCTGGGTAACCAGGGCAAGCTCGTGCAGATGCAGCTCGAGCAGCTCGCGGGCTCCAGCATGGATACCGAATACGACTTGATGATCCGCGACTACGCAAGCGATTCCTCTGAGACCAACGCCGAGAAGATCCGCGCCGAGCTGAGCCGCATGACGCCTAAGGACCTGTCCGACCCGCAGCACGTGGCGGCAGTTCTGGGTTACGACGACCTGGACGAGGACTCCGTCATGACGCCGCTGGGCCTGCGCACGCTTTCGCGCGTGTCCGTCGTGCGCGACGGCGTGGCCGAGAAGATCGTCGACGAGTACGGCTCGCTGCAGGAGCTCATGGACGACATCAGCGAGGATCCGGAGCGCCTGGGCGACTTTGGCGTTAACAACCCTGCCATTCTTGCGGACTCCCTGTACCGCATGAAGGGCACCAAACAGGGGAACGCATAATGGCGCCCGTATGCGCCGTGGTCGTTGCCGGTGGCAGCGGCCAGCGCTTTGGTAACCCCGGTGGCAAGCAGCTCGTCAATGTAGCGGGCCGTCCGCTTATGAGCTGGTCCATCCGCGCGTTTGACCGTAGCGACAAGGTCGGCCACATTGTGGTGGTGTGTCCTGCCGAGCGCCGTGCCGAGATGCGCCGCCTGGCCATCGACCCGTTTGACTATGACACGCCCATCAGCTTTGCCGATGCCGGCGATACCCGTCAGGATTCCACCCGTGCCGGCGTGCATGCGGTTCCGGCGGGCTTTGAATACGTCGCCATTCACGACGGCGCTCGTCCGCTCATTACCACCGAGGCCATCGATCACGCTATTGACGTGCTGGTGAGTGACCGCGCCCTTGACGGTGTCGTGTGCGGTCAGCCCGCGATCGACACGCTCAAGATCGTCGATGGCGACAACATCGTCGAGACGCCGCCGCGTGAGCTCTACTGGGCCGCGCAGACGCCGCAGATCTTTAGCGTCGATGCTATGAAGCGCGCCCATGCCGCGGCGATTGCCGAGGGCTTTATCGGCACCGATGATTCGTCGCTGGTCGAGCGCATGGGTGGGCGCGTCCGCTGCGTCCAGAGCCCGCGCGATAACCTTAAGGTGACGGTGCCCGAGGACCTGCGTCCCGTAACCGCGATTTTGCTTGGCCGCATGGCCGAGGGAGAGGACCTTCCCCATGTTCAGTAACCTGCGCATTGGCCATGGCTACGACGTTCACCGTCTGGTGGAGGGGCGTCGATGTATCATCGGCGGTGTCGACATTCCCTACGAGCGCGGCCTGCTGGGCCACTCGGATGCCGATGTGCTCGCGCACGCCTTGGCCGACGCCATTCTGGGCGCCTGCCGTGGGGGAGACATCGGCAAGCTGTTCCCCGATACCGACCCTGCCTACGAGGGCGCCGACTCGATGGTGCTGCTCGCTCGCGTGATGGACTATGCGCGCGAGCTGGGCTTCGAGTTTGTCGATGCCGACTGCACCATTGCCTGCCAGCAGCCTAAGATCACCCCGCACCGCGATGCCATGCGCGCCAACCTTGCCCATGCCCTGGGCGTTGACGTCGAAAACGTGGGCGTCGCCGCCACTACGACCGAAAAGCTCGGTTGGGAAGGCCAGGGCGAGGGAATCGGCGCCTGGGCCGTCTGCCTGCTACAGAAAACCGTTAAGGAGTAACGAATGCGTATCTACAACAGCGCTACCCATAAAAAGGAAGAGTTCCAGCCCATCGAGTCCGGCAAGGTCCGCATGTACGTGTGCGGCCCCACGGTCTACGACAACATCCACATCGGCAACGCCCGCACGTTCATCAGCTTCGATGTGATTCGCCGCTGGCTTATCGCGAGCGGCTACGAGGTCACGTTCGCCCAGAACCTCACCGATGTCGACGACAAGATCATCAAGCGCGCCAACGAGCAGGGCCGTACGGCTGCCGAGGTCGCGACGGAGTTCTCCGACAAGTTCATCGGCGTCATGCGCGCCGCCAACGTGCTCGATCCCGATGTGCGCCCCCGCGCCACCAAGGAGATCGGCCCCATGATTGCCATGATCAAGACGCTTATCGAGCAGGGCCACGCTTACGCAGCCGATAACGGCGATGTGTACTTTGCCGTGCGCAGCGATCCCAACTATGGTCAGGTCTCGGGCCGCAACATCGACGACCTTATGGTTGGCGCGCGCATCGAGGAGAACGAGGACAAGAACGACCCGCTCGACTTTGCCCTGTGGAAGGCCGCCAAGCCCGGCGAGCCCAGCTGGTCGAGCCCCTGGGGCGAGGGCCGTCCCGGTTGGCACACCGAGTGTGCCGCCATGGTGCATCGTTACCTGGGCACTCCGATCGACATCCACGGCGGCGGCTCCGACCTTGCCTTCCCGCATCACGAGAACGAGTGCGCCCAGGCCACCTGCGCCTGGCACCAGGGCTTCTCCAACACCTGGATGCACACGGGCATGCTGCTGGTAGACGGCGAGAAGATGTCCAAGTCGCTCGGCAACTTCTTTACGCTGGCCGAGGTGCTCGAGCAGCACTCCGCTGCCGCCCTGCGCCTGCTGATGCTGCAGACGAGCTATCGCTCGCCGCTCGACTTTTCTTGGGAGCGCCTGGAGGGTGCCGAGAACTCGCTCACGCGTATCGCCGGTACGGTCGAGAACCTGCGCTGGGCCGCGAACCATGCGACGGCCGATGCCGATGCGGCTGCCGCCGAGGCGTTTGCCGCCAAGGCCGCTGAGACTCGTGCCGCCTTTAAGGAGTGCATGGACGACGACTTTAACACCGCTGGTGCCATGGGTGCCGTCTTTGGCTTTGTGACCGAGTGCAACCAGTACCTGGAGCAGGCGGGCGACGCTGCCGACAAGGCCGCCACGCTTGCCGCCGCCGACACGCTGGCCGAGCTGCTCGATACGCTTGGCGTTGAGCTCCCCGAGCCCAAGGTCGAGTTGCCGCTGGGCCTGCTGGGCGTTGCCGCCGGTTTGGTTGCCTACACGGGTGACGACGTGGACGAGGCCGCTGCCAAGATTCTCGAGGCCCGCGCCGAGGCCCGCGCCGCCAAGAACTGGGACCTGGCCGACGCCATCCGCGACCAGCTCAAGGACCTGGGCCTCACCATTGAGGATACCGCCGCCGGCACCCGTATCAAATCTCTCTAATCCCCGCGGGTTTCCCAAGCACCCGACCTTGCCGTTCAAACCGTCGCTCGCGTACTCAAGTACGCGTCGCTCCTCTTTCACGGCAATCTCGGGCACTTGGAAAACCCGTACCGACCGCTTGAGCTATTCGTCTTAAGCGGTCGCTTCTTTTGTCCTGTTTGAAAAGTATTTAAAGGAGGCCGCTTTATGGCCGACAATCGCAAGCGTGCATCGCGTGGAGGCAAGCAGGCTGCTTCTGGCTCGCGTCCGATTCGCCGCAATGATCGCGCTGCCGCTCCCAAGAGCCAGCGCGATCGTACCCAGGCCGCACGTCCGCAGCGCGATCGCAACCGCGACGCTGTCCAGGCTCCCAAGGGCGAGTTTATCGAAGGTCGCCGTGCTGCCGCCGAGGCGCTACGCACTGGTTTTCCCATCAAGCGTGCGCTCATTGCCGAGGGCGGGGAGCGCGATGCCGCCTTGTCGCGCCTGGTCGACGACCTCAACGCCGCGGGTGTCCGCATTAAGTATGTGCCGCGCGCGCAGCTCGATGCACTGTCGAGCCATGGCGCTCACCAGGGCATTGCGCTCGAGGTTGGTAACTTCCCTTACGCCGATGTCGCCGACATCCTCGACCGCGCGGGCGACGGTCCGGCGCTCGTCATCGTGCTCGACCATGTGACCGACGACGGCAACTTTGGCGCCATCGTGCGCTCCGCCGAGGTCGTGGGCGCGGCGGGCGTCATCATTGCCAACAAGCGCGCCGCCGGTGTGACCGTCGGCAGCTACAAGACTTCTGCCGGCGCCGTCATGCACCTGCCCATCGCGCAGGTTCCCAATATTGCCCGTGCGCTCGATGACCTCAAGGCCGCCGGCTTTTGGGTGGGCGGCGCCTCCGAGCACGCCGAAGGCAGTTGCTGGGACGCCCCCTTCGAGGGCCGCGTTGCGCTCGTCATGGGTTCCGAGGGCGACGGCATCTCGCGTCTTGTGCTCGAGAAATGCGACTTTTTGACCAAGCTTCCCCAGCGCGGCATGACTGAGAGCCTCAATGTTGCCCAGGCGACCACAGCACTGTGCTTTGAGTGGCTGCGCCGCAACGCCGACGAGCTCATGGGGGAGGAGTAGCGCATGTCCAAGAAGAACCGCGCCAAGTCCAAGGCCAAGCGCTTTGGCGAGGGCTCGGCCAAGCCGATTGTTTCGGCCGCGACCTATGGCGTGGGCGGCAATGCGTTTGCGCAGGCCATCGCCGATCCGGTCTCGACGGTGCACTCCAATAAGCCCGAGCTGCTGGTGGTCGACGGTTACAACGTGATTCACTGCACGCCGCGCTACGAAAAGCTCGTCTACGACCATTCCGACGATCCGTATTCCAGCGACGTCCACGATATGGCGCGAACTGCACTCATCAACGACGTCGCCGCGTTTGCCCAGGGCCGCTACGAGGCCGTGATCGTGTTTGACGGCGCGGGCAACATCTCCAGCGAGCGCCCCAACCTGCCGGCCCGCGGCGTGCGCATCGAGTTTTCGCCGACGGGCGTCTCTGCCGATACCGTGGTACAGAAGCTCTGCATCGAGGCACGCGAGGAAGGCCGTGCGTGCTCTGTGGTGTCGAGCGACGGCACGATCCAGGCCGTCGTCATGGGCAAGGGCGTTACGCGCATCTCGAGCCGTATGCTGGTGGACGAGATCAAACAGATCGATAACGACGTTCACGAGGCAGAGGAAGCTCCGCAGATCAAGATGACCCTGGGCAGCCGCCTGAGCCCCGATGCCCTGGCCAAGCTCAAGGCCCTGCGCGGACGGTAGGGGAGCTGACGGCGCGACGCTGTCTCGCTAACTCCATTCAGCGATGTCGATCATTCTACGGAGGCGCCATGTAAGCGCCTCTTTTAGATATGGCAGCCTTGCCGTGAGCGCGTCGTTTCTGGACAGAATCTCGATTGCCTCGTCAACGAAGCCTTCGAGTTTGTCGCCGTCAAACCAGCCCATGTCCTCGACGAGCAACATTTGTTTGGCGGGGCTTGAATGAAATTGTGCGCTGGTAAAACTGTGCTCTCCCGCCCTAAGCTCTTCTAGTGATATGTTGCACCAGAGTGATGAGCCCGAATCGAAGATGGGGGCTGGTCTGCAGGCTAGCGTGTTTACGTTTCGCACAAGGCCAAAGTTACGCCAATGGCGGTCATAGTTGGCGATGATGTCGTCGCACACGATCATGCGGTCAAGGGCGTCTTTTATATCTGTCGCTCCAAGCTCTTCGCAGTTTGCTACATACCGTTCGTAATCGGTTAGTCGCTCGTCTGCATTTGCATGCTGGTTTACATAGAACGCAGGGACATATTCTTCTTCGTCAGTTAAGAAGACATTGCATGTGCTCAAGGCGGAAGTACCCGCGCCTTCGAGCGAGTAAGGCACATAATCGCAGGCGTTTAGGATGCGACGGTGGAGTGCGGTCGCCACCATCTCGTTATAGGGTTCCTGGTTTAGATGCGCACCTGCCTTGTGGAGGATTCGACGGTCACCCTCGCATGTCCAGTACTTTTGAAGATTGCCGTCCGAGGTGTTGTCGGGCTTGGCAGCAGCTGCCTTGCCCTCTGGGGCGAAGGGTGCAATGGTTAGCGAGACGTCATCAAAAGCATTATTGAAGAAATTGATATCTTTCCACGCGAGACCGGAGTCTTGGGGCCTAATCCAATACTGGTCGGATAAGGAGAGGCCAAGATTTCGCTGTACGAGTTCATCGGGAACATCAACTGCGGCTTCTGCAAGCAGGGAGGCTAGCCCAATGCGTGCGAGCGGGATACCGCGGCCACGCCACCAAGTGCGGAAAGAGTCGAGCGATATGGGGCTATTAGGGCCAAATACTCCAATAGGGGCGTGGGCGTAATCGATGTCGGCGCCGATATGGGTAAAGTCTTTTCGCGATGTGCTGTAGACCAGCTGAGCGACTTCGTGCGTGCGATTCATGAGGGTGAACGCGATCTCGCTCTTACCGTGGCCGCGGCGGGGACGTCCCCCCGTTTTGGTCACGGAACGGAGTCGCGTGTCGACGCTGTCTTTGTCGATGAGCCATACACCAGAAGCCTTGCGGGCATCAAGTGCTCCGTTTTTTATGAGCTCCTGCACCCTGCGCGGAGTGATGCCGAGCAGCTCGGCGGCTTCCTTGGTAGTAAGCATCACGAAACCCTTCGTCAAAACGAATAGTTTTATATATAGCAATTGTAATTAAAACTATTCGTTCTGACGAATGGTTTTGAGATTGAGGGCGAACCGACAGAAATGAACGGGCCTGGTACCTGTTGTTGCTGGATTTTGCATATTTGTATAACGCCGTGTGGCCTGTTGCGCCCCGTCCGTAATTCCTTTATTCTTAACAGGCTTCGCGCGAAAGCGCCAAGTGTGCCAGTGTGGCGCAACGGTAGCGCAACTGATTTGTAATCAGTGGGTTGCAGGTTCGATTCCTGTCACTGGCTCCATGAAAGAAAAAGCAGGTCAGAGTGTGTTTTTCTCTGGCCTGCTTTCTTTTATATGGCTGCCGTGTGCAATGGGCTGTGCAACGATGTGTGCAATAAAACGGGTTTTGGATCCTATATCGAATTATCAAAATTCATAGTTTCGCCATTATTATTGGTCGTGCCCGTCCATTTTCCGGGCGATTTTATCCATCTGATCGTAGTTGATCTTTTTATCATTTTTGCGTCGAATACGCTGTTCGTGCGCTTTGCAGCAATAGCCATTTTTGTCACGAGCGTTGTTTCGCTCTTTGGACCGGTCTTCGTTCGCTTCTTCTTGCTTGACGTAGGCCCTCATTCTCTGCTGGCGGATTTTGTACGGTCGTCCGCATTCGCGGCAAGTGTTCCACGAGAAATGGCTTTCAAGGGTTTCTAGTAGTTGTATCGCCCAAGCTCTTGTTAGGCTTCCGTAAATCGGGTTTTGGCCGTTTAAATTCCGGTTGACCATTCGACGTAAAGTTTGCTCTTGAATGAAGGTATGGGGTTCTGGCTGAGGGTTAATAGCGAGGTCGATGAATGTTGCCAGGGCAACTTCTATTGTCTTGAATTGATTGCTCACCCATATCTTGGTTCCTTCGTCCATTTCAAATGTTCCGGGTTTCGCTACTGCTAACTGGGGCTCGGACGCATCGACCATCTGGAGCGACATACGTAGCTGCGAAAATCTGTTTTCAATAATCTCCTTGTTTTGGGAGATGCATACTTGATGCAGAACATAGTCGTATGCACGGTCACCGTAAGCTGCTTTGCCTGTGAATAGAAGCGTGGCTAATTGCATGAATGCCATCGTTGTAACGAGATCGTCCAACAGTATGACCTGTTCCTTCTTGTATCTAATATCTTCGATTAAGTTTGCGACTTCTGTTCCCAGAGAGCGCCCCCTATCTTTGAAGTTATTAAACAAGGCGCAATCGGGGTTTAGGCTGATTTCAGAGCACCTTTCTGATGCATTCAATGCGTCGTACCAAATATCTAGACCATCTTGCTCCGGTTTATCGGAGAAGACGTCGTTTGAAGTGAAACGCTTTTCAACACGCTCTGATTGCCCCGCGTATGGGGTGACGGGAAGTCCGTACCGCTCGACAAATTGAATGATTTTCTTTGGATCCGTCAGATCTACGTCTAAAAGGGTCCCGGTGGAGAAGCCCGAGGGGATGCCGTAGGCCGTCGAATGGGGCTTGCAAATGAGCGCGGCGCGTTCCTTTCCGAAGATTTCAATATTTCTTTCGCGGCAGGATGGAAGCGTCCAAGGTCTGATTTCTGGTGTCATAGCTGCTGGTACTTTGATTGCGGGACGGTTCATAGCTCTCTCTCCTTAATGCTGTCAACCGAAGTTATGCGTTCTATTCATAGAATATATAAGACAACACCCGAGGTAAAGCATAGTATCGAAATTGCATTCGAGGTAAACGAAAGGAGTCTAGATGAACGATATGAATGCAAAGAATATGCAATGCACTATGCGTAAGGAGTGGTGTCGAGCTTTGAACAAGATTCCGTATGCTTGTGTCACTGCGCGTGATATCGCAATGCTCTTGAATGTTTGTAAGACGACTTCAATTGAGATTCTCAAAGCAGCGGGTGGGGTCAAGATCGGTCGGGCCTGGCGCGTCGACAAAGCTGACCTGATCACATACCTTGCCGGTCTGGAGTGCGATAACAATGACCGCTAAGACCGTGGCCTCACTGCTCGACGCCGCGTTACCCGTTGGCGGTACGCGCGGCGTCGCCGCGCACGTCGCCGACGCGTGTGGCGCTGCCGAGCGTACCGCCAACGGTGTTGCGTCTGTCGAAAATGCTGCCCCAGCGTCCAAGATGGACTCAATGGATGCTGCCAATATCCCCACCCCCATCATTCAAATCAAGACGACCATTACTCATGAAGAGCTGTTGCGAATCAAGAAAACGGAAGACTTGAAGAATGTGGGGCAGGGTGTGGGGGTGAGGAATGTTCCCAAGTTAATCGAGGAGGAGGCTTCAAAGAAGCTAGGAGAGATGCTGAAGAAGTTTACATATGTCGAGTATGATTGGTTCGCGAAAGGGAGGTCACTTTGGATTGCCGGGGAGGACCAAGACCGCGCTGCAATTGAGGCAACAGCGAGAGCGGCTTACACAGGTTCTTCATTTGAATTTGTTTCTGCCAAGAAATTGGTATCTGCATGGAATAGCGCTGATTTGTTTGGAGCTCACAGCAAAGATCGGACTTTGGATGCGTATCGATCGGCTCAAAATCTGCTTATTGCATACGTTGGTTATGCCGCGGATAAATCCGAAGCTGCTATGTTGTATGAGCTTTTAGATGATCGCCGCCTAAATAAGCGGACGACAATTATATCTTCAGCATATTCAGGAAAAGAGTTGCGAAGTTTCTATTTGCGAATCGGAACAAAACCAGAAGACGTTGAAAGACTGTTTGACTGCCTCAGGAAAACGGTCTACACGAAGGCTAAATAATCTTTAGCGATATCCGAAGTATTCAAGCCCGGTTATACCGGGCTTTTTCGTAAATAGAGGATGACAAAGTAACTGCTGGCTTTTTGCCGATTTGACTTGAAATAATCAATGACCTTTGGAAGTCATTACCTAAAATGGTGACATCTGAGTAGCAACGAAGGAGTCACCATATGAAGACCGTCTACGATGCCCTTGACCCAATCGTCAACGGGTCGGCAACGACCAAGGAGAAGGGCGACAAGTATGAGGCGGCCTGCGTTTATTATCTCAAGAACGACCCCTTCTACGCGCTGTTCTTTTCCCGTGTCGGGACGATAGCCCAGGCACTCGAATGGGACGATTGTCCCGTCCACGACACCCAAGACAACGGAATCGACCTCATGGCCCAGACCGCCGAGGCGGGGGAATGGTGGGCGATCCAATGCAAGTGCTATGACGGCGAGAAGGACCTTCCCAAGGGCATCTGCGATTCGTTCTTCGCCCATGCGGCATTTATCGACGGCGTCGACTCCCTGATGGTCATGACGACGGCGAAGGGTCCGGGAAAGAACCTCCAGAAGCAAATCGACGCCAGCGGGTCCATGTACATCGATACCGCCAAGATGGCGGCCTCCAATATCGACTGGACTCCGTTTATCGAGGGCGTCCCCGCCGGCGAGCGTGTGACCTATGACCTCCGCTCGCATCAGGAGCGTGCGGTCGCGGCGATCGAGGAGAAGTGGGCGGAGTTCGACCGTTGCAAGGCGATCATGGCGTGCGGCACGGGAAAGACGCTCATGTCCCTTCGCCTCGTCGAGGACTGGATCGGCCCCGCCGCCGGCACGATTCTCTTCTGCGCGCCGTCGATCTCCCTCGTCGGACAGTCCATGCGCGAGTGGATGGGCCAGAGCCGCGTGCCCATGTCTTCGCTCGTCGTCTGCTCGGACTCGAAGGCGTCGCGCAAGGACGACGTCATCCCGATGACGCTCGATTCATTCGAGTATCCCGCAACGACGAATCCCGAGAGCCTGTACCGCTCGTTCAAGCGTTGCAGACGCTCGAACCCCGACGGGCTGGTCGTCATTTTCTCGACCTATCAATCTATCGGCGTCATCCATGACGCGCAGGCGCTCGGTATGCCCGAGTTTGATATCGTCGTGTGCGACGAGGCCCACCGCACGACCGGCAACGCCCTCCCCGGCGTCTCCAAGACTGAGGCTTCGGCCTTCATGAAGATCCACTTCAACGAGAACGTTGCCGCCAAGAAGCGCCTGTACATGACGGCGACCCCGCGCATCTACGGCGAGACCGCCAAACGCAAAGGCGCCGAGGAGGACTACACCATCGCCTCCATGGACGACGAGTCCATCTACGGCCCCACCGCCTACCAGATCAAGTTCGGCGAGGCCGTGGAGCAGAAGCTGCTCACCGACTACAAGGTCGTCGTCCTCACCGTCCAGGAGGATGCCATCGGGGACCGCCTGCCCTCCCTGGAGAGCGACCAGGGCGTCAACGCAATGAGCCTGGAGCCCTCGGACATCGGCAAGATTATCGGCTGCTGGAAGGGCCTCGTCGATCACGGCGAGGGCGCGCCCGACGACGCGACCGGCCTCGGTGGCATGCTCGTCGTCGATGACGTCGAGACCATGGTGACCGACTGCAAGCCGCTGCACCGCGCCGTCGGCTTCTGCTCGACCATCAATGCATCGAAGACCATCACGGAGGCCTTCTCGCAAATCGTCGAGAAGTTTGCCGAAGACGAGCACGAGGAGCTCCCGCTCAAGTGCGAGCTGCGCCATGTCGACGGCAACATGCCGTCCGACCAACGCACGAGAAACATCACCTGGCTCGGAGGGGACGTCGCCGAGGACGAGTGCCGCATCCTCACCAACGCGCGCTGCCTCGCCGAGGGCATCGACGTGCCCAACCTCGACGCCGTCATCTTCTTCAATGCCAAGAACTCGACCGTTGACGTCGTCCAGGCCGTCGGCCGCGTCATGAGGCGCGCCGAGGGCAAGGACTTCGGCTATATCATCCTGCCCATTTTCGTCCCCGCCGGCATGACGCCGGAGGAGGCGCTCGACGACAGCAAGGTGTTCGCGAACGTCTGGAGCATCCTCCAGGCCCTCCGCTCGCACGACGAGCGAATCGAGGCCAAGGTCAACGCGCTCGCCCTCCAGCAGGAGGCCGAGAAGAACAAGGTTGCCGGATCTGCCAACCAGAAGGGGTGGGACGCCGGCGACCTCAAGCTCAAGCAGGAGGAGGAGAGCCAGAAGGCGGCGGAGATCACGCAGGGCGTGCAGATGAGGCTTACGTTCTTCCCGGTCGAGCGCTGGGAGAAGGCCGTCAAGACCACGCTGGTCAAGAAGTGCGGCACGCGTATCTACTGGGACGAGTGGGCCGAGGACGTGGCGAAGATCGCCCAGCGCCACATCGAGCGCATCGGCAAACTCGTCCGCGAGAACGACGAGGTGTCCGGCAGCTTCAAGACGTTCCTGCACGGCCTTCAGGACTCGCTAAATCCCAGCATCACCGAGCAGGACGCGGTCGAGATGATCGCCCAGCACATCATCACCGTCCCGGTGTTCGACGCCCTATTCGGAGACTTTGAGTTTGCGAAGTCGAACCCCGTGTCCGTCGCCATCGAACGTTTCCTTGGTGTGCTCGAAGAGCATAAGATCGAGGAGGCGTCGGATTCCGAGGTCCTCGACGACGTGTATGCGAGCGTGCGCCGCCGCGCGGCCGCCATCCAGTCGGATGCGGCGCGCCAGCAGCTCATCCGCGACCTCTACGAGAAGTTCTTCAAGGTCGCGTTCAAGGCGACCTCGGACAAGATGGGCGTCGTCTACACCCCGACCGAGATCATCGACTACATCCTTCGCGAGACCGACCGCGTTCTCAAGCGCGAGTTCGGCCAGTCGCTTGCCGACGACCGCGTGCATATCCTGGACCCCTTCGCGGGCACGGGCTCGTTCATGGCGCACCTCATCGAGAGCGACCTCATCCCCGACGAGAAGCTCAAGCGCAAGTACACCCGCGAGATCCACTCCAACGAGATCCTGCTGCTCGCGTACTACATCATGACGGTGAATATCGAGTACGCCTACCATGCCCGCATGGGCGGCGGCTATCAGCCATTCGAGGGCGCGGTGCTCACCGACACGTTCCAGATGACCGAGGAGTCGAACACGCTCGACGATGAGGTGTTCTACGACAACACGGACCGCGTGCGCATCCAGAACGCGCTCCCGATCCGGGTGATTGTGGGCAACCCCCCATACTCGGTGGGCCAGACGAGCGCCAACGACAACAACCAGAACGAGAAGTATCCGACGCTCGACAGTCGCATCGCGCAGACGTACGTTGCGAAGACAACTGCGACCAATAAAAATTCCCTGTACGATTCTTACATCCGAGCGTTCAGGTGGGCGAGTGACCGAATCAAGGATAAGGGCATCGTCTGTTTCGTTAGCAACGGGGGCTGGGTCGACGGGTCCTCGTCCAACGGGTTTCGTCGCTCGCTCGTCGAGGAGTTTAATAGCATCTATGTCTTCAACCTTAAGGGGAACCAGAACACTTCAGATTGGAAGCGCGAGGGTGGCAAGGTGTTTGATGCTGGCGCGAAAATCGGTGTCGCTATAACCATGCTGGTCAAGAATCCAGATTCTAAAGAGCGTGGCGTTATCCACTACCACGATATTGGCGACTATCTAAGCCGCGAGGACAAGTTGAATCTGATTCGCGATTTTGCGGTCAATGGCGACATGGAATGGTCGATTATCAGGCCTGACAGATACGGTGACTGGCTGAATCAGCGAGACGATTCGTTTTATGAATTCGCACCGCTGGGAGTAACGAAGAGGAAGCCCCCCTACGGTCTATTTACCATCTGGTCTGCGGGCCTTAAAACGCAGCGCGACCCTTGGGCGTGGGGATTTTCTCGTTCGAAAGTGCAGGAACAAATGGAGCGCCTGCTATCGAACATGGACGCTGAGATTCAAACCGCGAAGGGCGAAGGGCGCGCAATTGAATATGATCCGACCCGCTTCAGCTGGACGCGGCGTATGGAGGATGCTGCTAGGAAGGGAGAGCGGCTGGTCTATAACTGTGACGAGGTCGTAATGGGGTCGTATAGGCCGTTCTGTAAGCAATGGGTTTACTACGACCGTGTGATGAACGAAATGACCTACCAGCAGGACTCCTTCCGTTGCTTGGATAATTTGGTCATTACGGTTCAAGGAAATGAAGCGGTGCCGTTTTACGCATTGATTTATGATTCGATTCCCAGTCTGACCGCTCATGGCGGAAATCAGTGTTTCCCTCTGTTCTGGTATGAAGAAAAGCAAGTCGGGATGAATCTCTTCAGCGGAAATGGCCGTGCTGCTTCTGGTGACCAGACGTCTCTTTATGGTAATGAGGCGCCTTGTGTCGAACGGTCCTATACGCGCCACGATGCCATCACTGATGAAACCCTTAAGGTTTTCCGTGATGCTTATCCGCACGCGTTTCCGAACCGCTACAAGAAGGACGGAGGCATCGAGCTCACCAAGACCGATATCTTTTATTACGTCTACGGCATCCTGCACTCTCCTGAGTATCGCAAACGCTTCGAGTCGAATCTCAAGAAAGAGCTGCCGCGCATCCCGCTCGCTGCGGACTTTGCCAGGTTTTCGGAGGCGGGACGAAAACTCGCCCATCTTCATCTCGATTACGAGGAAAGTGACCCATGGGCATCGATTGTCGAGGACGGTGACTCGGTGAACCCTGGCCGTACGGTCAAGATGGCATTCGGCAAGTGCAAGAAGGACGAGGGGCATCCCAAGGGCCAGGACATGACCGTCCTCAAGGTCGCCGAGAACATGACGCTGCGCGGTATCCCGCTTGGGGCATACGAGTACGTCGTTAATGGGCGCTCGGCCATCGGCTGGCTCATGGATCGCTATCAGGTCCGCAAGGACAAGGCGTCGGGCATCGTCAACGACCCCAACGACTACAGCGACGACCCGCGCTATATCGTCGACCTGGTCGAGCGCGTCGTGACCGTGTCGATGGAGACCATCGCTATCGTTAACGAGTTGCCAGCCCTGAACGAGAAGGCCCAGCCTGCCGACTGGCCCGCCGCATGGAAGGTGAAGTAACAGCTGAAGGGGATTCATGATTCGCGGATAGCGACGTTGCATATTGGGGTTGATGAACATCGCCCGATAGCGTGTCGCCGCGGGACGGATGGTTATCACAACTGCCCGGTTCTCGAAGGAGGCACGACGCTATGCAGAAGGTCTACTCGGCCAGACGGTCGTGCTCGTCGACGGCCCCGCGCTCGCCGGCCTCATGATCGACTACGGTGTCGGCGTGAGCACAAGGCAGGTTTACGAAATCAAGGCCGTGGACACGGACTTCTTCGAAGAATAGCGAGCAAGCGGCTACCTCGCGCCCTTCCGCCCGTTGCACTTCGAGCAGAGCACCTGCAGATTAGACGGCACGGTCTTACCGCCCCTAGCGACCGGCACGATATGGTCGATGTGCAATCCAACACCATCGGGCATGTACTTCCCGCACATCTGGCAGGTGTAGTTGTCCCTTCGCGCTATCTGCTCGCGCAGCTGTTTAGTCATCAGCTTCCGCTGGTTGCGAGCATGGTAATCCCTGAGCGTCGCTTCGTCGTTAATGGCGGCGAGGCGGTTTCGCCTGTTCACAACCCAGTCCCAGCTCACGGCCATCACGCTATCGTCCACGGACACCTTGTAGGACGTCTTCACGTAGTTCCTCTGCCTGTAGCGTGTCTGCTCACGGCACGTGACAAACTGGAACGCGTGCGCGTCGTCGAGTGTCTCGGCGTATTGCCGCTCCCGGCGCTTCCGCAGGCTGCAGGTCTTCAGGTATTCCTCCTGCTGTGCCTTCCACTCCTGGATGCAGGAGCGCTCCGCGACTATCTTTTCCCAGCTGGCGGGCTCGAGCATAAGGCGATCTATCAGGTCGTCGATCTTCACGTTGCGCCTGCCGGAGACATCGAACCGCTCGACGAAGTATGGGTAGTGAAAGGGATTCGCCAGGACTCTTCGCACCAGAGAGACGACGCAGCAGATGAGAACAATCGAGACAACGGCCGCAACGATGTAGGGAAGCAGATCGACGGCGACGAGATTTCCCCATTTATCGACATGATAGTAAGTAAACAAGATGGCTCCCATTCGCTCGTATTGGCATCAGATGATAGACCAACGCAAGCACTCGCCCTTTTACCACCCCGCCCAGACACAACCACGCAACCCCCACACCATGTTCGCTTTACAAAACCAAACGCCCGGCCGATACTGGTAGAAGCAAAACACGAACACGTGTACGGGAGGTAAGGCATATGATCATGAAGAAGCACTCCCTCGCGGGCACCTGCGGCATCCCCACGGAGGACCGCCGCATCTACATCCCGGTGGACGTCAACGGGACCGACGACCCCGACCGTGGCCCGTCCGACCCGGTCACCATCCACTGGCCCGATGGCCGCTCCTGGCAGGTCGAGTCCATCTACTTCCGCTCCGAGTTCGGCCGCGCCCTCTTCGGCAATCTCTGCGTGCGCTACGACGTCTGCATCGCAAAGCAGCGCAAGACGGTCTGGTGGGAGCACGGCGACTGGTTCGTCGAGCGTGGCAGCGGCATGGCGGTGACGCCCGCGTGACAGATCACACCAAGGACTTCGGCGGCGGCATCACGGTGCGCGCCCGCGGCGACAGGCCAGGCCGGCGCGTCCACAAGCAGTACGTCGACGTCTACGCCCGCGCAAACGCCGACGGGACCATGGTCCCCATCCGCGTCTGCTGGCCGGACGGGCGCTGCTTCACCATCGATCAGATCCTCGAGATCGAGCCCTTCGGGGCTATCGTGCAGAACGCCCAGACGGCCACCTACACCGTTCGCTTCGGCCAGTGGCGCACCCAGCTCATGCTCGAGCACTACCACGAGGAGGACGACATCCACGGGGCCGAGGACCACCTGCGCTGGTGGGTCTGGGCGTTCGACAACACCCTCACCAAGAACGACGTGGAGGCGTAGGCCCGTCGCCGGAACGTAAACGTCGTGTGTCAAAAGGCCTCTGTCCTCCGAATGTCCCGTTCAAAAAAGTGATGAGCGCTCGTCAGGGTCAAAATGCTGCATATCAAAATCGCTCAAGCAATCGGCTACAATGCGAAGTGGCGGGCAACGCATACGCGGTGCCCTTTCGCTTTAAGACCTCTTTGCGTGCTTTCCGGGCTACTTGGGGGTCTTTTATCATGTCACAGAGCAACCGCCAAACGTCAAAAACGTCCGCTAGGCGTAAGGCCATCAAGGCGCTCGTCGGAGTCGAAAGGTTTTCCTGTAATGCACGACACGAGATCGTCGGCAAAGCGCTCGACTTGGGCTGCGACGTACTCGACGATCCTCTCCGGATCCTGGAGGTCGCCGCGGGATGCCGCGAGGAGCGTCGCCGCGAGCCCGCGCATCTCGTAGCTGATATCGAAGATCTGGTTCTGCTCGGCTTCTGTCATGGATGCCCCTTTCCGGAAACGATGCGTAATCCATATTCTCCCCTTCGGGCCCGCCGCCGGCGGGCCCTTTTGCTGCCGCCGGTATCCGGCATGCGCCGCCGTATGGCCACGGCTTCGCGGCCGGGTGGCACCTCCGCTACGCCGCGTCAAGGGGGCCCATGAGACCCCGCACAAACCTCCGCTCCGCTCCGGTTGGTGGAGGTCGTCATGGACCTCCCTTGACCCGCCTTCGCTCCGGTGCGGCTTTGCAGGGAGCAAAGCCGACGACGACGCGCGGCGTCGCCATTCGGCTTTGCCCGCAGGGGCGAGATGTTGAGGGCAGGGTGCCCGGAACGGAGGAAGACATGCAGCAGCTGATGACGAGGGAAATCGCCAAGACGGCTCCAAGGCTCTACGAGCAGGACGGAGCAGAGGACCCCACGGTCTACGCCCACTACTTCTCGTGCATGAACGGATGGGACTGGTGGCTGCTCGAGTTCGACGGCACGGACGAGGCGTTCGGCCTCGTCGAGGGCTACGACGACGAGCTCGGCTACTTCAGCATCAAGGAGATGGAGGAGCTGAACCGCCAGATGGGGTTCGCCGCCGTCGAGCGCGACGAGCACTTCTCCCCGAGGCCGCTCAGCGCCGTCAGGAGGAGGTAGCCGCATGGTCACGGTCGAGTTCGACTCCATGGGCGAGGCGGTTCGCCTCGCCCTCGTGGCCGGGGAGTACGTGGGCGGCGGCCTGGCCGTCCTCCTCCTCGACGCCACGGCCCCGCGCTCCGACGGCTACATGGCCGAGTGGGGCGTGCTCACGGCGAACGTGCCGGCTGCGGCCGAGTGGTGCCGCGGGCACGGCAACATCGCCATCGACGCCGCGGTCCCCGCGGCACTCCTCAAGGCACTCGTGGCCGCCGGCATACTCCGGATGGCCGGCCGCTCGGCTGCGTCCGGGATGGCCCGCTACCCGCTGGCCACGGTCGCCGGGCACGCCCTCGACGGCATGGGCGGCCTGACCGAGACCCTCGAGGAGGCGCTCGGCTCGACGGTCGTCGTCGAGTACGAGTCAGGCGGCGACGGCGGCGCGTTCGAGGCGGGGACCGCGCCGGCGGGCTCGGCCGAGCTCGAGCGCCTCATCGCCGCCGCGAGGTCCGAGGCCGACGCGTTGGCGGCCGCCGGCGGATGGGCGGCCGTCCGGGTCGGTTTCGGGGACGCCGAGACCATCGACTGTGAGACGGGCCGGACGGTCTACGTCGCGGGGTGAAATAGGAGGAGAGCGCAAGCGCGGTCCGGATGGGCCGCGCTTTTCTTTTCCCGGGGATGCGGAACTCCCGCCGCCCAAGTGCCTTGGACGGTGGGAGCAGGATAAGGGCGCACTACGGGCGCCCGGGATTTTGCGGCGCAACTCGGCGGGCCGAGTTCGTTTCCGCTGGCAGCGTTGCCGGTCAAGCCGGAAAGGCGACGGCGGCCCTCCGTCATACGCGCCCCGAGCGCCGTATGACGGAGGGCCGTTTGCGCGGGCAGGGCCGTATGACGCGTCAGAACCCGTCGGGCGCCGCGGACACCTTGCGCTTCCTGCCGCCGGACGGCGACCCCTTGGGCTTTTTCGGCTTCTCCGGGATACGCCAGACCGGTGCCGGGGCGTCGTTGCGGACCTCCCCCTCGAGCGCCCGCGCGAGCAGCGCGCCCTCGGCCTCCGGCGACGTCATGCCCAGCAGCGGCCCCAAGAACGTCTCGGTGATGTCGCGGCTGGCGAGCGCCATCGGTCCCTCCGCGTCGATCACGAGCGCGCCGTTCTCGCGCGCGCTCCAGGCCATGAGCTCCGACGGGGTGATCAGCGGACGGCGCGCCACGGAGAACGACTTGCCGGACGAGGAGCTCTGCGTCCCCTTGGTTGAGCTCTGCCCGGTCGTCTTGACACTGTAGTCGCCGAGTCGCTTGCTGATCTCCTCCGCCTCGCCGACGGACTCTACCGAGAGGACGACCTGGGTGCCGAGCAGCGCCAGCAGCGCGTCCGACTCTGCCCTGGAGTAGCCGCACCGGGCCTCGAGCAGGCGGGTGTTCTGGAGCACGAAGACGACGTGCAGCCCGATGCTGCGAACCTCCGCGAGATCGCCGAGGAGGCGGGGGATCTTGGGGATCCCGGACCCCTCGTCGATGGCGAGCAGGGTCTCGGCCGGCAGCTTGCCGCCGGACAGGCGCGCGGTCTCGCGCAGCGCCGACAGCGCCTGGGAGAAGATGCACGAGACGAGCGCGCCGCGGTCCCCTCGGTCCGTCGCGCTGGCGATGTAGAGGATGGTGGGCTTGCGCCCGACCGATGCGAGGTCGACCTCGCCGTCCCAGAGCATTCGGCTGACGTCGTCGTCGCAGAAGGACATGAGGTAGTTGCGCGCGGTGGAGACGAGGGCCTCCCCTCCGCCGCCGTTCGACGAGGCGACGAGGAGGAACTGGCGCGCCGGGTTTCCCGCCGGCAGGTCCGCGGCGAGCTCCTCCAGCGACTTCACGGCGCTCTTCCCGTCGCGGGGTTCCAGGAGCGCGAGCACGGTCGAGAGGTTCCGCGCGCCGTCGGGGATCCGCCCGTCCGTTATCGCGAGCAGGCAGAGGCCGGTCAGCAGGTTGCGGCTGGCGTCCGTGAAGAACCTCTGGCCAGAGGAGAAGGCATCGGGCACGATGGCGGACGACAGCTCGCGGAGCTCCGCCACGGCGCCGGCGACGCCCTCCGTCCCGAGTGCGGAGATGGCGCGGTCGAGGGGGTTGAACCTCGCCGACTTGACGGGCTCGTCGAGCCGGACGGCGACGACCTTCATCCCGGCCCTCCGGGCGAGCGGCTCGGTCCATGCGCGGATCTCGGACTTCGGGTCGTGGACGATGACGGACGTCGGGATTCCGTGTGCGTTGCGGTCGATCGCCGCGGCCACGCTGACGGCAAGAGATCTTCTCGTCTTGCCTGCGCCGCTGCCCGCCCTTATGAGGCAGTGGACGGCGGGGACCATCGCGATCCCGCCACCGATGCAGCCGGCCGCCACGAGCCCCTCCGCGGCGGCCTTCCCGTCCCAGGGAGGGCAGCGCCTCGCGACCCTGGACGGCCTCGACTCGAGCCAGGCGTCCCCGTGCGTGCGTGTGGGCGCGCGGTCGCCGGCGAACGTCCCGTCGTGGAGACTCGCCCATGAGCGGGCCCAAGAAACGAGGCCGAGGATGAGGACGGTTGTCGCGACGAGGGCGAGGGCCGCGAGAAGCTCGCCCGCCTCGCCCGACGCCGCCGCGTCGGCGGCCGCTTCGAAGGGGTTGCGGAAGACGTGGGCGGGCTCGGGGCCCGGGTCGCCCGCGGGCAGCCGCAGTAGGGCGGAGAAGCCCGAGATGAGGGATACGGTCCACCATCTGGCGTAGGCCCAGGCGCTGACGGTCGCGACGCAGGCGACGCCGGCGGCGATGCCGTGGCCCACGAGCGTGCTGATGAGCTCCCTTTTCATGTTGCGGTTGAAGGATTTCGGTTTCATCTCGTGATCGTCCTCTCTATCCTGTTCGCTATCTTCACTGCGGGGACGTTCGTTTGCCTGGTGCCGCCGGAAGCGAGGATCCTCAGGGCCGCGGCGATGAGCCGCAGCGCCTTCTCGCCGGCCTCGTCCCCCATGTCGCGTCCCCCGGCGTCCCGCGCGGTCTCCCTGGCGACCAGTGCCGCCATCGCGGCTGCCCGCCCGAGGGCCGGACCGGGCGACGGCGCATGCCTGAAGGCCCGGTCTGCCGTGGGACATCCCCTGAGGTCTGCCGGCTCGAGGGTCCTGCCGTGCGCGACCTTTCGCGTGAGCCTTTCGAGGCGCGCCTTCGGGATGCAGGCTCGGGCTTCGGTGGCGAACCCGGCCTCCCTCCGCCTATCCGTCGCCGGGCCGGCTGCCGGGGCGGCGCGTCGCGCCGGTATTTGTTCGCGAATCGGCGTTCTGTCCGGGACCATGACTCGCAGTGCCGCGTTCTCGCACCGGAGGCCGAGGTCGGCGGCCGCCTTGCGGGCGTAGGCGTCCCGCGCCTCCCCGGCCAGGCACTTGAGGTCGGCGCATCTCTCGACTGCCTTCCTGTGGCGGTCCAGCGCGCCGGCGAGTGCGGGGGAGCCGGATGCCGCCCGGTCGAGGGCCTCCCTCAGCGCGGCGGAGGCCTCCGGGTGGAAACGCCTGAGGTGGGCGGCCTCGATCCTCCCGTCCGGCGGCAGCTCGATATCGAGACGGTTCCGGTCGATGTGGGCGACGGCGTCCAGCGCGGCCTCCCTCGCGAGGTCGCGCTCGATGTAGGCCTCCCGCAGCAGCGGCGCCATGGCCTTCGAGGAGATCTCGAGCCGCGCCGCCTCCATCTTCCCCTTGGGCAGCAGGGAGTCCCAGTCGCCCGCGCGGTCGACCGTGAGGATGTGGACGTGGTGGCTCGTGCCGTTGACGTGCATCGACGCGTAGAACTCCACGCGGCTCTCGGGCACGCCGGTCATCTCGGAGAAGAGCCTCGGCCACTCGGAGCGCACCAGCGCCTGCCAGGCGTCCAGGCGGTCGAGGCCGGCAGCTGGGGCGATGTCGTTCGGGACCGTGACGACGGTGGTGAGCACCGCGCCGCCGTTCTGGGCGATTGCGCGCCTCGCCTCCGCCACGGCGACCGGGCCGCCCGCGCCCCAGAGGCCGCCCGTCGAGCCGGTCCTGTTCGCGGCGTAGGCGGCCAGGCCGTCCACGCCGAGCCTCCTGCCGTCGGCCTCGCTGACCTCGATGACGACGCCGCGGCGGGTGCCGGCGTATGCCGCCAGGCCCGCGGCGGTCGCCCTCGCGGACGTCCCCGCGCGGACGACGGAGTGGTTGACGATGACGGGCGGGCTAGCCATCGGCGCGCTCGCGCGCGTGGAGCTTCACCTCGTCGATTCGGCCGAGTCCGGCGCGGCTGAGCTCGCCGGCCTGCGCGAGGTAGTTCTTCCAGATGTCCGCGACGGGGACGTCGTCGAGCGAGGCGTAGGAGGCCTTGAGGACGTCGGCCGACATGAGGCCGGCCATGATGGCGGCGGTCATGGGGCGCGAGAGGACCGCGGCGATGCGGTCCTCGGTGGCGTCGAGCTTGCGCTCGATATCGAGTGCGGCGACGTCCATCCGCGCGTCGACGACGCAGCGGATGAAGCCCGCGACCTCGTTGCCGTAGAGGTCGAGCTCCTCCGCGGCGAGCGCCGAGCACAGGAGCGACCGGATCACATCGCTGACGTTGGACTTATCGAGCTCGGCCCGCGTCTTGAGGGCGGTATAGAGCCTTGAATCGAGCTTCACGCTGACTGTTTTAGTTCCGACCATAGGGCCTCCTTATAACAAAGAGGGGCCTCTCGGACCCCATGTAATGGTCGTTTTTAATTGATGTTGGTTGACGGGCATTCAGTTCGGTCGATAGTGACTCCGATATAGCTGAGCACGCTGTCGCGGTTGATTCGCCATAACTTGCCGCACTTCACGGCTTTGAACGTCCCGTTCTGGCAGAGGCGGTAGACAGAGCGATCGCTGATGCCGAGCAGGTACGCGACCGGCAGCGGATCGACGATATCCGGCATACTGCGGAAGTCGTCGACTCCGATACGCTTCTCTTTGAATTTCATTTCGGTCTCCTTTCTGGAATTTGCCGATTTCTCTTATTTCGCAGTCTGACACGCCGCTGCCGGCATTCGTCAAAGTACGGGCAGGGCGGACGCTATGGACAAAAAAGACGTTGAAGGGTCGAGGCAACAAGAAAAGGCCCGGTTAAAGCCGGGCCTCCGAGCCACTGTTGACTTCTTTGCTTGCGACGAAGCAAATCACTCTTTATATAAGCGTCCAAGAGTTCTCATAGCCGATGCGGTGGCTACTGGGTCGGCGCTGGCGTATCTGTCGAGTGTCATCGACGCCTTCGAGTGCCCCATGAGGCTTGCGAGAGTCCTCGGGTCGATTCCGCTGGAAACGGCGTACGTTGCAAAACTGTGCCTGAGGTCGTGGAAGGTGACGGTGTTCTTGTTCAAGACACCATGGAGCTTCAAGGCCTTTGCCAGGGCCCGCCAAGCGTCGTTGATCCTGGGCGGTTTCAAGAAGGAGCCGTCCGGAAAGCCGAGGACAAACAGTTCGTCGCTGAACTCAACGCCCAGATTCGCGCATTCGGACTTCATGTCGGCCTCGCGCTTCGCAAGGTCTTTCATAAGGTCTTTCGGGCAGTTGGGGATAGCGCGCCGGCTGCTAATGCTCTTGGGGCCCTTGATATAGAACTCGTTATCTGTGTGCCCAATCGCGGCCTCGACTCGGATCGTTGAGGATTTAAAGTCCACGTTTTTCCATTTCAGGGCGCAAAGCTCGCCGCGCCGCAATCCCGTGTAGAGCGCTATCTTGGCTGCAAGCATCGCTGGGATATCTATGGAGGCGTTCAGAGTGTTCAAGACCCTGGTTCGCTCTTTGGTTGTAAGCGAATTCGGTAGACCGTAGTTCGCGTCTTCGTTTTTGGGGACTTTTGCCCAAGAGGCCACGTTTTCGTCAATCCATTTCTTTCGCATTCCATATCTGAGCGAGCCTCGTAACAACCGTAGGGAATTGCAGGCGGTGGACCGTGCGTGGGTTGAGGCGATCGCCGTTATCCATTCCTGAACATCCTCTTCCGTAAGGTCTTCCAATGGGACATCACCGAGATACGGTTCGATATTCCGGCGGAGCATGCCGTGGTATCCGGTCGCCGTGGAGCGCGCGACGTCCGCGCACTCGATATCGATATAGCATGTCACGAGCTTTGAAACGGTGATACCAAGCCCCTTGGGTTTAGCTGCTTCTGCGGTGGCCTTCTCATTGAGAGATGCGCGGATGGATTCGGCCTCGAGCATGGCGGCATCGCGATGCTTATGGCTTCTGCCTTTATCACGCCCTCGATGTTCCAAGAGCTGAGTCTTCTTATGCCAGATGCCGTTCTCCAAATAGGGGAACTGTGCGCGCCAGCGATCGTCCTTAAACTTATAAATAGACGAGCTGGTGTATTTCTCTTCCATTGTCCCTCCGTGTGCAATCGCGTGTGCAATGAGTGTGCAATTTGACTGTTTCGGAGACGTCTCAAGTGAGACTATAAGCGGAAAACGAAAGAAAAAGGCGAGGTTACGGTCGCTATAGTCGCAGATGGACGCTATTAACCAGAATGGAAAACGATGTAATCAGTGGGTTGCAGGTTCGATTCCTGTCACTGGCTCCATGAGAGTTTCGGGCTCTGTTCCCTTGTGGGACAGGGCTCGTTTCTATTTATGTCGATAAGTCAGCGTGTTTGGCGCCAACCGAGCTTCAGGTTTGTCTCGATTCGCAACACGAGTGGGCTGAAGACCTTCCTTATAGTTACAGATCGAGACATTGCCAAGGGACGGCCGATAACATCTCAATCTGTAACACGAAGAGGCTGAAAACCGTTCTAGCTGTTACAGAATGAGACGTAAGCTGAGGTCTCTGCGAAACATCTCGATCTGTAACAGATAGGGGAGGAATAACCCTCTTACTGTTACAGGTCGAGACATAGGCCGGGGCGAGGTTGGTCATCGTCATCGAGCGTGGATTATCGGACACACGAGCGTGGAAAATCTTCCGCCTAGTGAATGAGCGTGGATAATCTGCCACTTTGGATTCGATGGCACGGCAAAGTGGGAGATTATCCACGCTCGATTTCAAACGGGAGAAAATCCACGCTCGAATCTGCCACGGAAGCCCGGTCTCGACCTATATATAGGTGCAAATGAGTCGTTATCGAAGTAATATTCTGCAGGCTCACTCCACTGCACAAAAGTGTTACCTCGGCAAACGTCACCTCAGTATCCAAAACCACCGTCCTTCATATCCAAACTCAACAAACCCGCAGGTCATGGCTGTATAGATACGCCCGGCACCGTGTATCTAGAGGTTTTCGTTGACAGCCCCCAAGGTGGCATCGTATTATCTTCTTCGTTCGCGGGGGCGGCGGTCCAAAAGACCAAAGGACCTGCGGATACTTGAACGATTGGGAGTTTGCCCGAGTGGTTAATGGGGACGGGCTGTAAACCCGTTGGCTCTGCCTACATAGGTTCGAATCCTATAGCTCCCACCCGTCAAGTGCCTGTATAGCTCAGTCGGTAGAGCACTTCGTTGGTAACGAAGAGGTCACCAGTTCAAGTCTGGTTGCAGGCTCCATCCGGCGGTGTAGCTCAGTTGGTTAGAGCACACGGTTCATACCCGTGGCGTCACTGGTTCGAATCCAGTCACCGCTACCATAGGTAACACGGTGGCTTCTCAATAGTATGTTGAGAGGCCACTATGGTATAAAGGCAAAGTCCCGTCCGGGGACGACCTGTTAAGAGGAGGGCTTTATGGCCAAAGAGAAGTTTGAGCGCACTAAGCCGCATGTTAACATCGGCACCATTGGTCACGTCGACCACGGCAAGACCACGCTGACCGCTGCCATCACCAAGGTTCTCTCCGAGACCGAGGGCTGCAAGGCTGACTTCACTGCGTTCGAGAACATCGACAAGGCTCCCGAGGAGCGCGAGCGCGGCATTACGATTTCCGTCTCCCACGTTGAGTACGAGACCGCTGCCCGTCACTACGCTCACGTTGACTGCCCGGGCCACGCTGACTACGTCAAGAACATGATCTCCGGCGCTGCTCAGATGGACGGCGCTATCCTGGTCATCGCTGCTACCGACGGCCCCATGGCTCAGACTCGCGAGCACATCCTGCTCGCCCGTCAGGTCGGCGTTCCCTACATCGTCGTCTTCCTGAACAAGTGCGACATGGTCGACGATGACGAGCTCATCGACCTCGTCGAGATGGAGACCCGTGAGCTCCTCTCCGAGTACGATTTCCCCGGCGACGACATCCCCGTCATCCGTGGCTCCGCTCTGGGCGCTCTCGAGGGCGACGCCAAGTGGATGGACGCCATTCGCGAGCTCATGAAGGCCGTCGACGAGTACATCCCGACGCCTGCTCGTAACAACGACCTCCCGTTCCTGATGGCCGTTGAGGACGTTATGACCATCTCCGGCCGTGGTACCGTTGCTACTGGCCGTGTCGAGCGCGGTGAGCTCAAGCTCAACGAGCCCGTCGAGATCGTCGGCATCAAGGATACCCAGAACACCGTCGTTACCGGTATCGAGATGTTCCGTAAGTCCATGGACTTCTGCGAGGCTGGCGACAACGTCGGTCTGCTGCTCCGCGGCATCAAGCGTGAGGACATCGAGCGCGGCCAGGTTCTCTGCAAGCCCGGTTCGGTTACCCCGCACACCAAGTTCACCGGCGAGATCTACGTTCTGACCAAGGAGGAGGGCGGCCGTCACACCCCGTTCTTCGATGGTTATCGTCCTCAGTTCTACTTCCGTACCACCGACGTTACCGGTACGGTCAAGCTCCCCGAGGGCACCGAGATGGCTATGCCTGGTGACCACATCACCATCGAGGGCGACCTCATCCACCCGATCGCCATGGAGGAGGGCCTGCGCTTCGCTATCCGCGAGGGTGGCCACACCGTCGGTTCGGGCATCGTCTCCACGATCATTGAGTAAATTAGCTCTTTGATATAGCTGACTTAGAGAACCCGGCACTTATATGGGTGCCGGGTTCTTTTCTGCAATGGATATTGAGCCGTTGCTGGTGTCGAGAGGATCGACAATGGTCCTGGATGCACCGTCGATTAGATCTCGATGGCTTCATTGATGTGTTCCAAATATGAATGGATCCACCGAGAACCAATTGATTCGAGGTTTTCATTGACAGCACTTACGTAGAGCTGATAAAGTAACAACTCGTGCCCGTACGGGGCGGATATGAAAGGTTCAGGATACATGCGTACTCTAGTTACTCTTGCGTGCACTGAGTGCAAGCGCCGCAACTATACGACCACCAAGAACAAGTCGACCATGCCTGATCGTATGGAGATTAAGAAGTATTGCCCCTGGTGCCGTCACCACACGCTGCACAAAGAGACTCGCTAGTCTCTAGTTACATACGCCAGTAGTTCAATTGGTAGAGCATCGGTCTCCAAAACCGAGTGTTGAGGGTTCGAGTCCTTCCTGGCGTGCCAGTCATTATTCCGTAAGCTCCCATTTGGGGGCTTACGGTTTACTCATGTATAAGCGCATTGCGCGGAGGTAACCCAAATGGCCAACAAGAAGAACAAGAAGAAGGCACAGCAGCAGGCGCCTGCCAACAACGCTGCCGCCAACTCCAAGGTTGAGGCCAAGAAGGCCGTTGCCAAGAAGAGTGAGAAGGCTGCGAAGTCCAAGAAGAACGAGAAACCCGGCTTCTTCGCCCGCACCAAGAAGTATTTTGCTTCGGTGAAGTCCGAGATGAAGCGTGTCACGTGGCCCGATAAGAAGGAGCTCGTGAACTACTCGGTCGTCGTTTGCGCTTCTCTGATTGTCGTCGGCGTCGTCATCGCTCTGCTCGATGCTGGCTTTGGCGAGGCTCTTGCTCTTTTCTCTGGATTGAGGGGCTAAACCATGTCTAAGCGTTGGTACGTCGTTCACACTTACTCTGGATACGAGAACCGCGTTAAGTCCGATCTCGAGCATCGCATCGAGACCATGGGCATGCAGGACCGTATCTTTGATATCGAGATTCCTATGGAGCGCGTCACCGAGATCAAAGAGGGTGGCAAGCGCGAGACCAAGGATTCCAAGATTTTCCCGGGTTATGTCCTGGTTCGCATGGAGATGGATGACGATGCTTGGACGTGTGTTCGCAACACGCCCGGTGTCACCGGTTTCCTGGGCGGCAACGGCAAGCCCGCTCCGCTTTCCCGCGACGAGTACAATAAGATGACTCGTCGTCCCGGTAAGGGCGATTCGCCCAAGCGTACGTCGGTTGATATTGAGGTCGGTACGTCCGTCCGCGTCACCGATGGCCCGCTTACCGACTTTGATGGCAAGGTCTCCGAGGTTAACACCGAGGCAGGCAAGCTCAAGGTCACGCTGATGATCTTTGGCCGCGAGACGCCGGTCGAGCTCGACTTTAACCAAGTCGCTGTCATCGCTTAAGTTTTCGTCCGTTCGCGCGAGCGTGCTTCTTCTGTGACTGCTCATCTCAGGAGTGCTTCTAACACGTGCGTGCTTACGATATAGCAAGTACTTCACACTCGTGATTCGAAAGGAATGACCATGGCTGAGAAGAAGGTTGCCAACGTCATTAAGCTCCAGATTCCTGCTGGTGCAGCTAACCCCGCTCCTCCCGTCGGCCCCGCCCTGGGCGCTGCTGGCGTGAACATCATGCAGTTCTGCCAGGCCTTTAACGCCGAGACGCAGGACAAGAAGGGCGATATCATCCCCGTTGAGATTTCTGTCTACGAGGATAAGTCCTTCTCCTTCATCACCAAGACCCCGCCGGCGGCTCACCTCATCAAGAAGGAGCTGAACCTCAAGTCTGGTTCCGCTAAGCCCCAGGCCGACAAGGTTGGTCAGCTCTCCCAGGAGCAGCTCACCAAGATCGCCGAGATCAAGATGCCGGACCTCAATGCCAACGACATTGACGCCGCCAAGAAGATCATCGCCGGTACCGCCCGTTCCATGGGCGTCACCATCGCTGAGTAGCGATTTCTTACGGTAATGACGGGCGCTCCGACCGGGCGCCCGTTAAATGTGTGCAATAGGGCACACGATACGATGTGGGAGGGCTCACGCCCGTTTAACCACTGGAGGTAATGCACATGGCTAAGCATGGTAAGAGCTATAACGCCGCTGCCGAGAAGATCGACCGCGCCACGCTCTACACCCCCCTTCAGGCTGCCAAGCTCCTCAAGGAGCTCGACACCGCCAAGTTCGATGAGACCGTCGAGGCCCACTTCCGTCTGGGCATTGATACTCGTAAGGCTGACCAGAACATCCGTGGTTCCATCTCCCTGCCCCACGGCACCGGCAAGACCGTTCGTGTTGCCGTCTTCGCCGAGGGCGAGAAGGCCCGCGAGGCTGAGGCTGCCGGCGCCGACATCATCGGTTCCGACGAGCTCGTCGCCCAGATCCAGAAGGGCGAGATCAACTTCGACGCCGCTATCGCTACGCCGAACATGATGGCCAAGGTTGGCCGCATCGGTAAGATCCTTGGTCCCCGTGGCCTCATGCCGAACCCCAAGCTCGGCACCGTGACCATGGACGTCGCCAAGATGGTCTCCGAGCTCAAGGCCGGCCGCGTTGAGTACCGCGCCGACCGCTACGGCATCTGCCACGTGCCCCTGGGCAAGAAGTCCTTCTCTGAGCAGCAGCTCGTCGAGAACTACGCTGCCCTGTACACCGAGATCCTGCGCGTCAAGCCCTCTTCTGCTAAGGGCAAGTACGTCAAGTCCATCTCCGTGTCTTCCACCATGGGCCCTGGCGTCAAGGTCGATCCCGCTATCCAGCGTGACTTCCTGGCTGAATAACTTTTAGTTACTGCCTGAGTAAAGCAAGCATTGCTAAAGAAACCCGGTTCTGTCTCGTGCAGGACCGGGTTTCTTGCTTTTGAGTCAACGAAACCACCACGAAGGGGACAGGCACCCTTGTGGTGGTTTTACTTGTGTTGTACTTTAGCGCGATGTAGTACTACCCGAGGCCGAAGGGAGCCCAACATGTTTAAGAACACGCAACAGCTCCTAGGCCTAGCGCTACTAGATTGGATAGCGCGCTAGGGTTGTAATCTCGCTATAACGATTTGTTGTACCCGGGTGCGCTATCGTCTGCCGCTTTCAGGCGTGATGAGCGACACGGGTATTTTTCTATCTCTAGGCCTTCTCTCTCTCCTGAAAGCCATCTGTCATAAAACGGTCAATCAGGAGGAACATATAAGCCGCAAAATCACAATCTTTGACGCCACCCTGTGCGACGGTGAGCAGTCGCCGGGCGCCAGCATGAATACCGAGGAAAAGCTCTTCATCGCCCGCCAGCTGGTGCGCATGAACGTGGACGTTATCGAGGCGGGCTTTCCCATCTCGAGTCCTAGTGACTTTCGCTCCGTACAGGAGATTGGCAAGATTGCGGGCGACCGATGCACGGTATGCGGCCTGACGCGCGCTGTCGACAGGGATATCGAAGTGGCTGCAGAGGCGCTCAAAACGGCCCAGAGGCCCCGTATCCATACAGGGCTGGGTGTGAGCACCAGTCACCTGCGCGACAAGCTCCATATGACTGAGGAAAGGGCAATTGAGTGAGCGATCCATGCCGTCAAACATGCTCGCAAGTTCGTTGACGATGTTGAGTTTTATGCCGAGGATGCCGGCCGCTCCGATCAGGAGTTTCTGGTGCGCATTATCGAGGCGGCCGTAAAGGCCGGTGCCACGGTCGTGAACATCCCCGATACGATGGGCTACAACATGCCGTGGGACTTTGGCGCCCGCATCCGTGACCTGCGCGGGCGCTGCGGGTGCGGCCGGTCAGCGTGCGGTCGACGTGATGGAGTATCGCGAGTACGAGATTGAGCGCATTGCGCGCCAGGCATTTGAGGCGGCGCGCAAACGTCGCGGCAAGGTGACGAGCGTTGATAAGCGCAACGTGCTGGAGACGAGCCGCATGTGGCGCGAGATCGTGCATCGCGTGCAAGACGAGGAGTACTCCGACGTGGAGGTTGAGGACCTGCTCGTCGACAACGCCGCCATGCAGCTCATCAGTCGACCGGCAGACTTTGACGTCGTGGTGACGGAGAACATGTTCGGCGACATCCTGTCCGATGAGGCGGCTCAGATTACCGGATCGCTCGGTATGCTTGCCTCTGCCTCGCTGGATGATGGCGTATCGCTGTTTGGGCCGAGCGCTGGCAGCGCTCCTGACATCGCGGGGCTCGGCGTGGCCAATCCGCTGGCTCAAATCTTGTCGGTGGCGATGCTGCTGACCTACGCGCTCGACATGGGCGAGCAAGCCGCGTGGATCGAGAGCGCCGTGGCGCGCGTGCTCGACGAGGGCTGGCGCACCCGTGACATCGCCGATGTCAACACCCCGGCAGATAAGATCCTCGGCACCACGACGATGGGCGACAAGGTCGTCGCCGCGCTGTAGGCGATGCCGATTCAAGCTGTCAAATATCTCAATCTGTAACATCTAAGGGGCAAAATCGTTCCTACCTGTTACAGATTGAGATTTTCGGCTGAGCATCCGTGGTCTGTCTCGATCTGTAACAGCTAACCGATTATTTGGGCCCTACCTGTTACAGATTGAGACAAACCGTTGGGACAGGTCGGACGAGTCAGCAAAACCACCACAAAGGTGCCGGTCCCCTTCGTGGTGGTTTTTAGCGCAACGAGGTGTTCCCAGCCGACCATACGGGCGGCCTTGCGCTCACGCTGCTCGATGACAGCGCATCTTTAGACGCGAAGTGCGGAACCGGGTGCATATACGAGCCGCGTAGCGTTACGAATTCATGGGAATGACCGTATCGCCAATTTGTACGCTTGCAATCTTGTCTGTGTCACAAACTTGCGAGAACGGCCAGGTCTTGTGGACATCAGTGGTGCCGTTATCCAGTTTATTTGCGAAATAGCCGCTGTGGCTGGTTGCGTCCTCAACATGACCGTCTTTGAACGTCACGATGAGGGGTATGTTGCCAACGGCATCCATAGACTCCTCCATGTTTTGAGACATCTTGCCGCTGTTGTTGTCGTGTTCGATGGAACGATCTATGTTGTAGCGGACTGAAACGCCAACGCAGGATACGGTGGCCTCTTGAATCGTCGCCTTGGTGCCGTTAAAGTTGACCGATTTGGGCGCGGGAATCGTAACGGATGTATCTTCGTAATTCAGCTGGAACTTAAGATCCCATGGGCCCGTAAGTATTTTCTTATACTCGGGAAGCTCTTTGCCAGCACGTGGCACAACGAGAGAGTTGATATGCGTGCGGACGGTCCTGCCCATAAGGCCGGGTGATTCAACGCTGAACTGTGCAAAGTATTGAATGCTGGAGTCATTGGGGTTCTTGTCAATGAGCCATGATTGGCCTTGGCCGCCATGCTCGCCATCAACGTATACGTTTCCATCGACACTTCCGGCGATAGTTCCGTTCTCGCCCGGCTCGGAAAGCTTTTTCAGGGCAGCGGGATCGTCGAACGTAAGCGTATAGGCGATGGTAACCATATCCTTGTCGCCCATGATGGCGTCGGCGGTCACGGTGACTCCGTTGTTGGAGCAGCTAGCACCGACGGGCCGGCCAATACGGTCGATGATCTCGGTTTGAGAAGCAGGTCCGTCAAAGATGTCGGAAAGCATGTCAGAAGGAAGCGGCAGGACGCCTGTTGCCATAGCCGTGCCAGCGCCTCCAATGACGATAGCGAGGACTGCCGTTACAGCGGCAATGCGAGCGACTGTTCTTACGGGATGGCGGGCGATGCGCGGCTTGCGTCGCGTGCCATTAAAGTTGCTTTGAGCGGTCGCCGCATCGCTTGAGGCGACGGACTGAGCAATCGAGTTTGCCATGTGCTGCTTCGCATTATCGGTAAACGAAATGTGCTCCAGGGCGTGGCGATAGTCATTCGAATTCGTAGTCATTGTGGTCTCCTTTCAAGGAAAGCCGAAGTGACGCACGTCCGCGGCTAAGGTGCTGGGCGGTTGCAGCTGGCGTCGCGTGAACGGCGTCTGCGATTTCCCTGATGCTCATGCCTGCGTAGTAGTGCAAAAAGATGGCGATGCGCTGTGCTTGAGGCAGGGCCGTGACAGCGGAAAGAATGGCGCAGTCGCGTTGCGCGAATTCTTGCTCGGTATGTGTTACGGGTGCGCAGAAATCGGGGAGCGAATCGAGGTCGACAACCGGGTGATTCGCGTGCGTACGGCCGATATCGCGACATGCGTTCAGTGCGACTCGGATCACCCAAGCACGTTCGTGTTCGAGCGAGTCGAACGGTTGAGTGCGTTGGAGAATCTTGATCAGCGTGTCCTGGCAGATGTCTTGAGCGTCGTCAGCGGATCCAAGGGCCGAATAGCACAATCGAAGGATGAGGTCGGAATACGTGTCGACCAAGCGCTTTGCTTCCCGCTCGATCTGATCGGCATCGCATCGGAGCGTGCTATTGCGGTTACGGCGTGCAGGCATAGTGTCACCTCCAATTGGTCGTGGTGGATATAGGGAAGGCGTCTCGCGAGGTCCCTCTACATACAACACGGTCGAGACTGCATAAGTTGACAAAAAAAGACGGCACGTGAGCGCCGTCCTTACAAAACAATGAGTGTTCTCGTTAATTACACAAGCACCGTGATGGACAGGTCGGACGAGTCAGCAAAACCACCATAAAGGTGCCTATCCCCTTCGTGGTGGTTGTTGGCAGTTACCAGGGGGTTCTGGCGGTTGAAGACTCGATTGCTTCGTGGCGTTTGAGCTCGCGGCGCATGGTTTGCGAGTTGAGCCAAGCGGCCTTCCAACCGCGCGTGGGGTAGCGCGCCTCGTCAATTTCGATCTTGGTATAGCCGCAGGCGTTGACAATCTTCGTTCCGCATGGGTGTTGGCGCTCGCGTTGAAAGTTGGGGCCGTAGCTTTGGTGCACATGCCCGTGAATCATATAGTCGGGACCCCAAGACTCAAGAGCCGCATTAAAGCACTCGAATCCTCGATGCGGCAGGTCGTCCAGGTCGCCCATGCCTGCGACGGGTGCATGGGTAAGTAGAATATCGCATCCGTCTACCAGTGCGATTTTTCGCGATAGCTTGCGCATGCGTTTTGCCATCTCGCGCTCGGTATACATGTTCGCGCCGTCGCGGTAGCGCATGGAACCGCCCAGACCCGCAATGCGAATACCTCGGTACACATATACGCTGTCCTCAACACAAATGCACCCGCCCGGTGCATGGCGCGCGTAGCGGTCGTCGTGGTTGCCACGAACGTACACAAGCGGTTTGTTGATGACAGTGACCAAAAACTCAAGATAGTCCGGATCCAGGTCGCCTGCGGATAGAATCAGGTCAACGTCCTCAAAGCGCTCCTTGCGAAAACATTCCCACAGGCAGCGCTCCTCTACATCGGCAATGGCTAGGATATTCATAGGGCACGGACCTCCGGCTCGTTATCGAGCTGCGGAATCGAGCCTATAACGTTGTCAGCCAGCCAGTTCATCTCGACAATCTGCGTACTCGGCAGGGGAGGGAAGCCCTCAATCTGAACCACGCCGTCCTGGCTGTGGAGCTCGCCGCCAAATGGGTTGATGGAGCCCTCGACAATGCCGTTGCGAAGCAGCTGCACAAGTTTACGCGTCTGATAGGGTAGGCCCGGAGCGTAGCGAATATCGATGACGCCGGAGCTCATACCGTACCAGTAGTTGACGGCGCGCACCTGCTGGTCATCGGCGGTCTCGTCCCATGTGCCGTGCAGTAGGCTGCGTACGATGAGTTCGTAGTAACGGCCCCAGTTCCATACCGGCATTGCGATGCCGACGACCTTGCCATCGACCAAGCGGTGGAGTCCGTAGGCCGTGGGGTCCTCCAGCGACTTGGACATGTCGACGCCGGTCATGACGCTCACACCTTCGCGGCACATAGCCTCGGCAAGACCGCCGGCGGGTACATCGCCCCAGGTGAGGATTACCTGCGCACGGGGGTCGAGCAGCGAGGCGCCGATGGCAAAGGCGTTGATCTCGCTAAGTGCGCCCGAGGCGAAGACCGACGCGTGGTAGCCAATGCGATGGTTGTCCGCCATGCTGGCCGCAAGGGCGCCCAGGAGGAACTTGGCCTCGTACATCTTGCCAAAGTACGAACGAACGCTTTGGTGGGGGAGGCCGATAGAACAGTTAAGGAACCGAACCTGGGGATACTCAACGGCTGCCCTGAGTGTGTATTCCATCAGGCGGTGCGAGGTCGAGAAGATGACGTTGTCTCCATGTTTGACAGCCGTTTCCACGGCGGCGTAGAACACGTCCGGATCGTGGCAGTCCTCGAACGCCTCGGTGCGCACGATACCGCCAAAGTGCTCATCGAGATACTGACGCCCTTGGTCGTGCAGGCTGTCCCAGCTCGACGTCGCACGGGGGAACTCATGGATAAAGGCGATGCGCAGGGGATTGGCCGCCGAATAGACGGTCTTGCCCATAAAGAAGTTGAGCACGCCGGAGGTGGACTTGGCGGGCGACTCCTCCTCATCGACGCTTGGTGCTTCGACAAGATCGACCTTGTCCTCGTTATTTTTGCCGGCAATGACCAGCTCACGCCAAATCTTACACAGGCGATTTACGACGATATCCGTCGGCGTATCCAGCAGGCGGTCCTGGTTGTACACATTGAGGTAGACGAGCATGGCGTCGGCGGGCGTAATGTCCAGGTGGTCGCCGCCCGCGCGAAGGTAGGCGCGCTTAAAGAGCAGGAAGGTGTGGCGCAGGTAATCGACCTTTTTCTGCGGCCATTTTTCGATAAGGTCCTGACCGAGCATCTTGGCGAGCGTCTCGTAGCTTCCCTCGCGCGAGAACTCGATCTCGTATAGGGGGCAGACGCGCCAAAACGCGCAGAACTCGCCGTACAGGCGGCTTTCGACGGAATCCCATGTGCCGGGGTAAAGACGGGTGACCTTGGCCGAAACCGTCGGGGCGTCTAGGAATTTGAGGACACTGACGCGTTTGTTGCCTTCCTGGACATAGAACCGATGCATGAACTCGGTGACGATAACGGGATCGCGATAGCCCTCGGTAACCTGGATGTCATAGAGATTGGACCACTTGCGGGCGAACTCGGTGCTAAACGGGAGCAGGGGCATGAAGTTGCACGAAAAGGCGGACTGACGGCCCTTGGTAACCGTGCCGACGACCATTTCGAGTGGAATGTCTCTCAGGCCGACATTCTCTCGTTGGCCTAAGGGAAGCTGGGCAACCAAGCTATCGAGGTCCGTGAGGTACGGATGCTCGCTTTGACTAATGGCGCGTCGACGTCCTTGCTCGCCGCGCTTGCGTGCTTGACGATAGGCCTCTTCCATAGTTTTGCTCCCTTAGTCGTTTAAACAACTATATGAACCATGGTACCACGATGCGAAACCACCACAAAGGTGCCTGTCCCCTTTGTGATGGTTTTAGGCGATGATGGGGGCGATGGCGCGGATGCAGGCGTCGGCTGCCGTGAAGGTGGTGCTATCGTCGCTGACGATAAAGATGATTTTGCCCTTGACGCCAAAGTCGCCGATCTCACTAAAGAGCACGTACGGCTCCTTGTCAAAGCCAGAGATGGGAAGCACCGCGGCCTTGGTGGCGTCGGTAAGCTCATCTGCCAGCGCATCCAGCGAGGCCCACTTGGACGTGTCCTTTACGGCAACGGGCACGGTAACGCGCCCAAAGGGCATCAAGTGCACGAGCGTGTTCTTGGAGATGTTTGAATTGGGGACGATGATGGTCTGCCCGCAGGCGTCCTCGATGGTCGTATGGCGCCAGGTGATATCTTGGACCACGCCCGACACGCCGCCGACCTCGATATTGTCGCCGGGTTTGATAATGCCCATAAACGTCACCTGCATGCCGCCGATGAGGTTTGACAGCGTGTCCTGAAAGCCGAGCGAGATGGCGATGCCGCCGACGCCAAGAGCGGCGACGAGGGCGTTTGCGTTAATGCCAAAGCAGTTGTCGAGGATAAAGCTGCCGCCGATCGTCCATATGACGGCGCGCGCGATGTTGATGAAGATGCTGGATGAAGGGAGTGGGTTATCGTCGCGGTTAAGCAGGTGGTGCAGGGTCTTGGACGCGACCTTGGCGGCAACGGCGGTGCCGATGGCCAAGATACCTGCCCAGATGATGTTGTGGACCCATCGTTGTGCAAAGAAATGAAGAATTGGCTCAAACAATTCCATGTGGGGAAAACCTCCTAATGATCGTCCAACCATGATACCCACCAAGAAGCCCGTCCGATCAAATTCGGACGGGCTTCTGTGCTCGATATAAGGTTTACGCGGCGGGGCTGCAAGGCCCGGCGGTGTAGCTTAGCGTCGACGCTTCCAGATAATGCCGAGGATGATGACGATGATGCCGCCGATAAGGCACGCGCCAACTACTGCCAGCGTGTGGTCTCCCGTTGCGGCGAGCTTACCGGTCGTCTTCTTGGTGATGACCTTCGTGGTCGTCGTGTCCGTCTTGGGCGAGGGCTTAGGCGTCGGGGCCGGTGTGGGCGTGGGGTCCACGGCAGCGGAGCCAAAGCTGATGGTGCCCGCGAGCGAGGCCATCTTGCTCTCCCAGCCGTTCTGCCCGATCAGCGCCCTCAGCGCCGCCTCGCACGTGCCCCACTCGGTGTACTTGGTGGCGTGTGCAAAGGTGGGAAAGTCGGTCGTGTTGGTGATGATGTAGTTGTTGGTGGCGACGGTATAGGCCTTGGCGGGGTCGAGCGTGCTGCCGTCCTTGGTGAGTGTGGCACTCACAATGCGCTTGCCTTCGGGCTGCGTCCAATCAATCGTAACGTTGATGCCGCCAAACGCTGCCAGAGTCATCGCGCCACTTGTACTTGTCTTGCGCCTCCTGCTCGGTATGGCCGGCTGCCACGTAGGCTTGCTGAAGCTCGTAGCTGTGATTGCACTCGTCGCTGATCTGCAGTGAGTGCTCGAGCGCTGCCAGGAAGTCCGCGCCGGTCATGGTCCAGGTCTCCACGGTGTTGCCGTAAGGCGAGATAGCGATGACGTTGCCGGCGGTCACATCGCCCGCAGCGATGCCACCGCGGATGCCGCCAGCGTTTTCGATAGCGAGGTCCGCGCCCGTCAAGGCAAGATAGGAGCCGCAAATCACATGGCCGATGGTCTGGGCCTTGGTGGTATCGCCCTCCTTGCTGGGGCGGAAATCGGTGGTGCGCACCATTTCCCAACCATGCGTGCCTGCGGCGTCCTCGCCGTAGAAATAGTTGGTGGTGGATGTGCCGAGCACCTTGTTCGATTCGTTTTCAAAGGCCACGTCGAGCGGCTTGATCTTGTTGCGGACGGCTTCAAGGCGGCTTTGGTAGTCGGAGCCCTTGTCGGGGTCTGCCAAAAGGTCATTGACGTTCTTGGCGGTGTAGAGCTTCTCGTCAGTGCCGCCTGCAGGGACTGTGACCGTGTCATCGTCGGTCGTCTCGGTGCCATTCGTGTCGTACTTGTACGGAATGGAAAGCAGCCCCACCTCGGCAAAGGCGCTGCCTGCCTCGACAACGTGGATCGTCTTGCCGTCGGCTCCCGTCACCTTCTCGTTAAGGTTGATGTGCTCGTGGCCTGCGATAAGGGCATCGACGCCACGGAGCCGCGTGGCAAAGGTCTTTGCGTCGAGCGTGTGCGCGATACACACAACAACATCGCAGCCCTCCTTGCGCAGCTGCTCTGCCTCGGCATTGATGGCGTTCGCGGCACTCGAGAAGCTGGTGCCCGCGACCAGGTCCGCGCGCAGCGAGGAACCTAGCGACTCATCCATGGCTCCGACGACGCCGACCTTGATTTTGTAGTCGAATGTGGAGTGATCCTCGCTATCCTCCCAGGTGCGATCGAGCGTCTTCGTGATGCTCGAGCTCCATACGCCGTTCGAGGACGTTGCATTCGCGCAGAGCATGGCGAAGGGCGTGCCGGTGGTGCTGTAGCCGGTCATGGTGCGGAGTTTGTCCGCGCCGTAGCTCCAGTCGTGGTTGCCTGGCGTGGTTGCGTCGTAGCCGTCGGCGTAGAAGGTGTCCATGAGCTCGGCGATGCTCTTGCCCTCGCTCATGGTGGCGAAGGACTGTCCGTGGAAGGTGTCGCCCGCATCGAGTAAAAGATCGGGGGCGCTGCTTTGGGCGCTATAGAAAACCGCCAGTCCGTCAAAGCCCACAGTGCCGGTGCCCTTGCTTGCGTTGTAGCTGTACTTGTAGCTGCCGTGGATATCGTTGGTGTGCATGACGGCCACGGAGCCGTCAATAGCGGCGGGCAGGTTTCCCGCGAAAGCGAGGCTTGGGATGCCTGCGAGCGCGCCGGCAAACAACGCGGCGGCCAACGCAAAGCGGGGGAGTCTTTTCATGGCAGTTTCCTTAGTCCTTAGCCAGAATGTCTGGTTGAATATCGGATTATCGACATAATATGCGAAAACCGCCGCAAGGGCCTCTGTCCCTTTGCGGCGGTTTTGGCGTTTGCGCAGATAAAACCTACCAAAATAAACCTGTCCCTTTTTGGCAGGTTTTAGCTTAGCAGCATGCGGTCGTTGGCGAGCTCGCCGCCCGAGACCTCCTCGAACTTCTGCAGCAGGTCGGCCACGGTGAGCGACTTCTTCTCGTCGCCGGCCACGTCGTAGATCACATGGCCCTCGTGCATCATGATCAGACGGTTGCCCAGACGGATGGCGTCGTTCATGTTGTGCGTGACCATGAGCGTGGTCAGGTGGTTCTCGTCGACGATCTCCTCGGTCAGGTTGAGCACCTTAGAGGCCGTCTTGGGGTCGAGGGCCGCGGTGTGCTCGTCGAGCAGCAGCAGGCGCGGCCTGGTGAGCGTGGCCATCAACAGGGTGAGTGCCTGGCGCTGTCCGCCCGAGAGCAGGCCGACCTTGGCGTTGAGACGCGTGTCCAGACCAAGGTCCAGGCGCTTGAGCAGCTCAACGTACTCATCTTTCTCGGCCTTGGTGACGCCCCACGAAAGGCCGCGACGCTGGCCGCGACGCTTGGCGAGGGCCAGGTTCTCGGCAATCTGCATGTCGGCTGCGGTGCCGCGCATGGGGTCCTGGAACACGCGGCCCAGGTACTTGGCACGCTGCGACTCGCTCAGACGCGAGATATCGTTGCCGTCGAGCTCGATAACGCCCGAATCGAGCGGATATACGCCGGCGATCATGTTGAGCAGCGTGGACTTGCCGGCGCCGTTGCCGCCAATCACGGTTACAAAGTCGCTGTCATTCAGGGTGAGGTCGACGCCGGTGAGCGCGCGCTTCTCGGTGACGGTGCCCTTGTTAAAGGTCTTTTTGACGTGCGAGAGCTTAAGCATCTGCCTCATCCCCCTTCGTGTAGGAGCTGCGGAGCTTATAGCGCTCCCAAACCACGGGCACGCACAGGGCCACGGCGACGATCACGGCGGAGAGCAGCTTCATGTCGTTGGCGTCCATGCCCAACTGCAGCACGATGGCGCGGATAAGGAAGTACACCACGGAGCCAAAGACGGCGGAGGCAAGACGGACGCTAAACTGCGTGAGGCCGCCGGGCAGCAGACGGCCGAGCACCTCGCCGATAACAATGGCGGCAAGACCGATAACGATGGCGCCGGTGCCCATGCCAATGTCGGCATACTTCTGGCTCTGGCAGATGAGTGCGCCCGAAAGGCCGATGAGGGCGTTGGAGAGCACGAGGGCGATCATCTTGGTGGAGTTGGTGTTGACGCCCAGAGCGCGGATCATGTACTCGTTGTTGCCGGTGGCTCGCAGCGCCGAGCCGATCTCGGTGCCAAAGAACCAATACAGGATGGCAACGATAGCCACGGCGAGCAGGATGCCCAAGATGATGGCAACGGTGGACTGCGGCAGACCGGTCATATTGCTGACGGCCGAGAACACGGTGCCCTTGGCAAGAATGGGCGTATTGGACTTGCCCATGATGCGCAGGTTGATGGACCACAGGCTGATCTGGGTGAGGATTCCGGCGAGGATCGCAGGAATCTCAAAGACGGTGGTCAAAATGCCCGTGACGGCGCCCGCGATGGCGCCGGCGCACATGCCGGCCAGCACGGCGAGCAGCGGGTCGACGTTGTTATTGACGATGAGCACAGCGCAGACGCAGCCGCCGAGGGCAAAGCTGCCGTCGCAGGTCATATCGGGAATGTCGAGCAGGCGGAACGTGATAAACACGCCAAGCACCATAATGCCCCAGAGGACGCCCTGCGAAACGGCGCCCTGCAATGCAATGAGCATGCTTCATACCTCCTAGAATAGGGTGGACACGTGATTTTCCATAATAGCGGTAACAATGCATAGAAGAGTTACGGACAGACGTTTTGTTTTACCTGAAACAAGCAGGGCGGACGCCGGTCTACAGCGCCCGCCCCTGTGGCTCAGATATTGAATAACGCGGCTAAAGCGCGAGCACGGGCTCTAGACGCATGCCGCGTATGGCATTACGCGTCCAGGGCGGAAAGGTCGATGCCCAGGGCCTCGGCCATTTCGTCGTTCTTGACGACGACCAGGTCCTTGCTCGAGAGGTGCTTGATCGGCATATCCTCGGGCTTGGCCTCGCCCTTCAGGATCTTAACGGCCATCTCGCCCGCGGCGTAGCCCAGGTCCTCATAGTTGATGGAGAGGGTAAACAGGCCGCCGGCCATGCACATACCCTCCTCGCCAGTCACGAAGGGAAGCTTGTTTTCCTTGCAGATCTGGCCGACCTGCGAGGCACCCGCGGCGATGGTGTTGTCGGTGGGGGAGTACAGCGCGTCGACCTTGCCCACGGCAGACTCGACGACGGACTGAATCTCGTTGGAGCTCGAGACGGTGAAGTCAGTGTACTCGAGGCCCAGCTTGTCGAGCTCCTTCTTGGCGGCCTTGATCTGGACGTCGGAGTTGGACTCGGCGGTGCAGTAGAGCAGGCCGACCTTTTTAACGTCGGGCAGGACCTTCTGCATCATCTCGAGCTGCTCGGCGACCGGGGTGAGGTCGGAAGCGCCCGTGACGTTGGTGCCGGGCTTGTCGTTGTCCTGGACCAGGCCGGAGGCGGCGTAGTCGGTGATGGCGCAGCCCACGATGGGGATATCGGCCGTGGCGCCGGCGGCAGCCTGCGCGGCGGGCGTGGCGATGGCATAAATCAGGTTGACGTTGTCGCCCACAAACTTGTCGGCAATGGACTTACACGTGGACTGGTCGTTCTGGGCGTTCTTCTGGTCGATCTTGACCTTAAGGCCGCTCTCCTTGATGGCCTTGACAAAGCCGTCGTTGGCGGCATCGAGTGCGGAGTGCTCGGTGAGCTGCAGAACGCCGATGGTGTAGTCGGAACCGGCGGCAGCAGAGCCGGAGCCAGAGTTGCCGCCGCATCCGGCGAGCGGGGCGAGCGCGAGCAGGCCGGCGGAGACCAGAAGGCTCCTGCGGCTGATGGTGATGTCCTTCATATCATTACCCCCAGTATAAAAATGGCTGGAAACACTGCACTGGGACAAAGTGCAAGTGGAACTATAGTAGCGCTGATGTCCATTTTTACAACAGCCTGGCGGGTTTTTTAATACAGAATCGGATGGGCGGTACGGGTAGTCGAATGGGCGGCGGAGGGTCTTATGCGGCGGAGGAGGCGTCGTCCTCGTCTAGGGCGGCGAAGAGCTTCTTGCCGTCGAGGAGACGTGTGGTGACGTTTCTCATTCGGCCAATCTCTACGGTACGCAACGTGTCATCGGCGCCTCGGGCGTCGTAGACCGTTCCCAGCAGATACGAGATGCCATCGCGCTGCCTGATGGCAAAGGGACGGAGTGTCATCCGTGCTGCTTCGGTTTCGCCACGCGTCGTGACGCTCGAAATATCAAAACTCACCGTGGTTCCGTGGTCGATGGCCTGCTCGACGAGCTCGCACGTGTCGATGCGCTTGATGGGCGTGCGTGTTGCCTTGGTAGCCTTGCTGCCTGCGCTTGGAGCAGGTTCGGGTGTATCGAGATAGCCGCGAACGTCGGCACTCGCCATGGCAACTAAGTGCTGCGCCATGCTCTTGCGGATGGCGATAGGCGTGGAGCGGTTGCGCATGACCATGCCGTGAAGCCGGATGATCTCCTCGTCGGTGAGTGGACGGGTCAAGAGCCGATACCCCACGCCGCGTTTGTACTCAATTTCGTATCCGGCATGGCGAAGCGCGGAGATGGCGGTGTAGATGCTGCGCCGCGCCGCCGAGATGGGCATGCGGGCGGGGTCGTCGGGATGGGCGAGGCGCCGGATCAACTCATCGGAAAGCATGGCCTTGTCCTCGCCGGTGTTTTCGCTTAATAGTTGCAGGATGCGAACGGCGCGATAGGCTGCCATCGAGGCGGCGCCTCTCGTCGTGGTGTCGTAGGTTTCAACAGCGGCTTCGGTCATGGTGCCCACGTCCTTTCCGTTTTGGGTGGGGCGACGGTATGGAGCCTAGGACGCGGGGCTTTCTCAGGGGCGCAGGGCGCTCTGGGCGGTCGGTAGTCGTCGGCAAACGGCGGGTCGAGTTTTCAACAGCCCTGCTCAACTGACCAAAACCTTGCCAAAAGCTTGACGGATGCTGTTGAAAAAAGCGCCTCTCGACCGATGTCGAGAGGCGCTTGTGCGATGAGCGTTGGCGTGTGGCGACGCGAGCTAGCGTCCGACGATTAGAAGTCGGCGTTGCCCACGGTGCGCGGGTGCGGCAGGACGTCGCGGATGTTGCCCACGCCGGTCAGATACATGACCAAGCGCTCGAAGCCCAGACCGTAGCCGGCGTGCTTGCAGGAACCGTAGCGGCGCAGGTCAAGGTAGTACTTGTACTGCTCGGGATTCATGCCCAGGTCCTTGATGCGGGCCTCGAGCAGATCCAGGCGCTCCTCGCGCTGGGAGCCGCCGATAATCTCGCCGATACCGGGCACCAGGCAGTCGGCGGCGGCGACGGTCTTGCCGTCCTCGTTCATGCGCATGTAGAACGCCTTGATCTCGGCCGGGTAGTCGGTCACAAAAGTCGGTCGCTTAAAGTGCTCTTCGGTCAGGAAGCGCTCGTGCTCGGTCTGCAGGTCGATGCCCCAGCTGACGGGGTAATCAAACTGGTGGCCAGCAGCGACTGCCTGCTCCAGGATTTCGACGGCCTCGGTATAGGTGACGCGGGCGAAGTCGGAGTTGGCGACATGGTCCAGGCGCTCGAGCAGACCCTTGTCCACAAACTTGTTGAGCATATTGAGCTCGTCGGGGCAGGTTGCCATGACGTCCTTGAGGACATACTTGAGCATGGCCTCGGCGTTATCCATGTAGTCGTTAAGATCGGCAAAGGCCATCTCGGGCTCGATCATCCAAAACTCGGCGGCGTGGCGCGTGGTGTTGGAGTTCTCGGCGCGGAAGGTGGGGCCAAACGTGTACACGTCGCCAAAGGCCATGGCAAAGTTCTCGGCATTGAGCTGGCCGGACACGGTGAGGCTTGCATGCTTGCCAAAGAAGTCCTGGCTCCAGTCGACCTCGCCGGACTCGGTGAGGGGCGGATTTTTGGGGTCGAGCGTGGTCACGCGGAACATCTCGCCGGCGCCCTCGCAGTCACTCGTGGTGATGATGGGGGTGTTGACGTAGACAAAGCCCTGCTCCTGGAAGAAGCGGTGGATGGCGGCAGCCGCGACAGAGCGGATGCGGAACACGGCGCGGAACAGGTTGGTGCGCGGGCGCAGGTGCTGCTGGGTGCGCAGGAACTCGACGGTTGCGCGCTTCTTCTGCAGCGGGTAATCCGGGGCGCTCGTGCCCTCGACCTCGATGGAGGTGGCAGAAAGCTCGAAAGGCTGGGGCGCATCGGGGGTCAGCTTGACGGTGCCGGTGCAAATGAGTGCGGCCGAGACGTTTTGATGGGCGATCTCGTCGTAGTTGTCGAGTGCCTCGCGGTTCATGACGACCTGCAGGTCGCGGAAGCAGCTGCCGTCGTTGAGCGTAACAAAGCCAAAGTTCTTCATGTCGCGGACGGACTTGACCCAGCCGGCGACGGTGACGGTCTGGCCGCCGAGCGACTCGGCATCGGCATAGAGCTGCGCGATTTTGGTGCGGTTCACGTATCCTCCCATAACGGTTGAATGATAGTTATCCATACAGTTCGATATTCTAGCAGCTCGGCTCATTTGGGCTATACAGATAAGGCATTGGCGGGATGGTTTTTCAAACGAAAAGCGCCCGCGGCCTAATGGTCGTGGGCGCTTGACGAGGTGCCTTTTGGCTGTGTGGCGCGGGGCCTGGCTACTTGGTCTTGGCAACCAGCAGCGGGTCGCCAAGCTTGACGAGCGGGTTGCCGCCGATAAGCGTTCCAGACTCGCCGACATGGTCGATGCTCTTAAGACGATCGAGCTCGGAGACGATGACGGTCACGATGTCCTCGTGACCAGCGGCCTTAATGGCCTCGCGGTCGAAGCTGATGAGCGGCTGGCCTGCCTTGACCACATCGCCCATCTCGACAAAGCGGGCAAAACCCTTGCCGTTCATTTCCACGGTGCCCAGGCCAACATGGATGAACACGCGCAGGCCGTCCTCGGTAATCATGCCGATGGAGTGGTTGGTGACAGTGGTGGCACCGATGCGGCCGTTGGCGGGCGCATAGATGGTGCCGGTAATGGGCTCGATGCCATAGCCCTGGCCAAGCATGCCCGAGGCGATCGTCTCGTCGGGAACCTCGTTCAGGTTGACGAGCACGCCGTTGACGGGGGCATAGATGACGCCTTCGCGGGTAGCGAAGCTTGCTGCGGGCGGAACGGACGCCTCGCCGGTCGAGGTGAAGGTGGACTTAAGCGAATCGAGCAGACCCATAGTTGCCTCCAACTTAAATAGGCGCATATCGCGCGTTTGGTTTGCCGGAAACGTTTCATATGTGTTTCGCGGCTTGGTCAACGCCCCTATTCTACGCTGCTCAAAGATACCTCTGAGCTGGGATTATGTGATATATCAGTTGAAGGGAAACTTATTGCCGGAGTGTTTCTGCGCCACGGGTTCAAGTGGGGTACGCTTGAAGGCAAAAAACAAGGGCGCTTAATTTGCGCGAAGGGAGCACATATGATTGTCGAGAACCATGCGCTGTGGGGCGAGGAGCCGACCGAGGAATATCCGGCGACCTTTACGTATTTGGGTGCCGAGCCGCTGCCCGATAAACCGAATGGCCGCCGCCCTGCCGTGATTATCTGCGGCGGAGGTGCGTTTACGCATATCGCTCCGCATGAGCAGGATCCCGTGGCGTTTGCGTTTTTGGATCACGGCTACCAGGCCTTTGTGCTCAACTATGTCACGAGTTCTACGGGTGACGTGAGCTTTCCGCACCCCCAGGCAGATCTTGCCAAGATGGTCGCCACGGTGCGCGCCAACGCTGACGAGTGGCATGTCGATCCCAAGCGCGTGTGCGTCGTGGGCTTTTCTGCTGGCGGCATGATTTGCGCTTCGCTGGCAACACAGTGGAAGACCGGCCCCTTCGCGGCACTTGCCGGGGCGCGTCCGGACGACATTCGTCCCGATGCCGTGGTGCTGGGCTATCCATTGCTCGACTTTGCCTATGTGCGCGACATGCAGACGCGCGATCCGCGCATTGACTTGCGCGTGCCCAAGACGGGCGGCAAGACGGGACGCGATTTGCTCAACGACTACCTGTCGATGGTGACGGGCGGCGAGGCAACTGACGAGCATCTGGCCGACATCTGCCCCACCACGCATGTTTCGCGCCAGATGCCACCGACCTTTGTGTGGGGCGTGTCCGACGACAAGACGGCGCCGATCGCGCAGGTCTACCCGTTTGCGCAGCGCATGGCCGAGGAGGGCGTTGCATGCGAGATGCACGTCTTCGACCAGGGTGGTCACGGCCTTTCGCTCGGCAACGCCAACACCGCGGTCGACAACGAGGACAAGCAGGTGGCGGTCCGCCCTTGGATTCGCCTAGCCTTCCGCTTCCTGGAGCGCCATCTGTAAGAGGACGGGCATCCCAGCCCTTCAATAACTTGCGGTGAAATAGTTCCGATCTGGGGCATCAACCAGCCCATCCAGGAACTATTCCACCGCAACTTTGTTTTTGATGCCCCGCCCGGAAACTGCGTCCCAGTTTTGCCTTTCAAGGTGGGACACGGTTTCCCATAGGGCCTCGACTGGGAAAGCGCGTCCCGTTTCGAGCGGGGATTCCGGGATGCATTTTCCGTAAGAGGCCTGTTTGGGAAACCATATCCCGTTTCGAGCCGGAATTCTGGGATGTAGTTTCCCCGAGAGGCCTCATCGGGAAACTATGGCCCTGAACTCTCCTGCCTGTCCCCATTGCGCCAATTTGCTGATTGAACATCGTTGCATGTTCGCGCTATCATGCATGGTTACAATTGGTTAGCCGTGGCAAACGGTTAGCCAAGGTAAACTAAATGCAACGCCCTGTGGGCGCCGGGGGAGGAACACGGACGTGAGGCTCGATACACTCGAGATTGGAAAGGACGCCGTTGTCGCATCGGTGGCATCGGACGATCAGGCACTCCGACAGCATATTTTGGACATGGGTCTAACGCCGGGCACCGAAGTCACCATGATGAAGTACGCCCCCATGGGCGATCCGCTCGAGATCCGCCTGCGTGGCTACGAGTTGACACTGCGCAAGGACGATGCCGCTCGCATCGAGCTCGTGGGTATTCACGACACCGATACGGGTCCGCGCGCTAACGCCGCAATCGGCACGACGGAGCATCCGGCTCTGGGCGAGGGGACGTATTCGCCCCGTGCGGCAAAGACGGCCGTGCCCGAGGGCGCACCGCTGCACTTTGCCCTCGCCGGCAACCAAAACTGCGGCAAGACCACGTTATTCAACCAGCTGACGGGCTCCAACCAGCACGTCGGTAACTTTCCCGGCGTGACGGTCGACCGCAAAGATGGCGCTATCCGTAACCATCCCGAGGCGAGCGTTACCGACCTGCCTGGCATTTACTCCCTGTCGCCGTACACAGGCGAAGAGGTCGTGAGCCGTCAGTTCATCCTTGACGAGCGCCCGGACGCCATCATCGACATCATTGACGCTACCAACATCGAGCGTAATCTGTACCTGACACTGCAGCTCATGGAGCTCGACCGTCCTATGGTCATCGCGCTCAACATGATGGACGAGGTGACCGCCAACGGCGGCGCCGTGGACGTCAACCTGCTCGAGAGTCTGTTGGGCGTGCCCGTTGTTCCCATTAGCGCTGCCCGCAACGAGGGTATCGGCGAGTTGGTGGATCATGCCTTGCACGTGGCGCGGTTCCGCGAGCGCCCCGGTCGCCTGGACTTTTGCGCGCCCGACGGTCCGGACGGCGGTGCGCTGCATCGCTGCATCCACGGTATTGCTAACCTGATCGAGGACCATGCCGTGACGGCGCACATCCCGGTGCGCTTTGCGGCGACCAAGCTGGTCGAGGGCGATGAGCTGGTAACCGAGGCGCTTCACCTGGATCGCAACGAGCTCGACGCCATCGAGCACATCATTACCCAGATGGAGGGCGAGGCCGGCACCGACCGCCTGTCCGCGCTGGCCGACATGCGCTTTAGCTTTATCGGCGACGTGTGCGGGCGCTGTGTCGTCAAGCCGCACGAGAGCCGCGAGCACGTGCGCTCCGTCAAGATCGACCGCATTCTGACGGGTCGCTATACGGCCATCCCGGCGTTTCTGCTGATCATGGGCCTCGTCTTTTGGCTGACGTTTGGCGTGATCGGCGCGGCGTTGCAGGGACTTATGGAGGACGGCATCGCTGCCATCATCGCTTCGGCCGATGCAGGCCTCAAGGCGTTCGGCACCAACGACGTGGTGCGCTCGCTGGCTGTCGACGGCGTGCTTACGGGCGTGGGCAGTGTGCTGACCTTCCTGCCGATTATCGTCGTGCTCTTCTTGTTCCTCTCCATTCTGGAAGACTCCGGCTACATGGCACGCGTAGCCTTTGTCATGGATAAGGTGTTGCGTCGCTTTGGCCTGTCGGGCCGCAGCTTCGTGCCCATGCTCGTCGGTTTTGGCTGCACCGTGCCGGCTATCATGTCGACCCGTACGCTCCCATCCGAGCACGACCGCAAGATGACGGTCATGCTCACGCCGTTTATGAGCTGCTCAGCCAAGCTGCCGGTTTACGGCTTGCTGTGCGGGGCGTTTTTCCCGCAGGCGACGGTTCCCGCCATGGTCTCGCTCTATCTGATCGGTATCGTGGTCGGCTGCGTCGCGGCTTTGGTGCTCAACCGCACGGCATTTAAGGGCGACCCGGTGCCGTTTATCATGGAGCTCCCCAATTACCGCCTGCCGAGCGTCAAGACGACGGTGATGCTGGCATGGGATAAGGCCAAGGACTTCATCACCAAGGCCTTTACCATTATCTTTGCCGCGACCGTGGTTATCTGGTTCCTTCAGACGTTCGACATCCGCTTTAACGTGGTCGCCGACCAGTCGCAAAGCCTGCTTGCCGGTCTGGGTAGCATCATCGCGCCGGTGTTGGCCCCGCTCGGCTTTGGCGACTGGCGCGCCTCGACGGCGCTCGTCACGGGGCTCATTGCCAAGGAGAGCGTCATCTCGACGCTCACGGTGCTTTTGGGCGCAACGTCGCCCGCGGCGCTGTCGACCATGTTTTCGCCGTTTACCGCCTACGTGTTCTTGGTCTTTACGTTGCTGTACCCGCCTTGTGTGGCGGCAATCGGCGCCGTCAAGAGCGAGTTGGGCGCGCGCTATGCCGTGGCTGTATTCGCGTTTCAGGTCGCCGTTGCCTGGATCGTGGCGTTTGTCGTGCATTCGGCGGGCATATTGCTGGGGTTGGCTTAGTTATGAATTGACGGCGCAACCTCTGTGTATCGAATTGTTTTCGGCCCCGCATCTGTACTGACGGATGCGGGGCCGTTGCTATATAATCGCCTCCGCTCAAAACGATTGGAGACGTTATATATGACTCAGACAAGGCAAGACGGCATCACGCTCAAGCAGTGGCTCCCACTCGTCGGGCTCACCTGCTGTGCGTTCGTGTTCAACACGTCGGAGTTTATGCCCATCGGCCTTTTGACTGATATCGCCGCGTCGTTCTCGCTCACCGAGGCCCAGGCGGGCATCATGATCTCGGTCTATGCCTGGGGCGTCATGCTGCTGTCGCTGCCGCTCATGGTGTTCGCCTCGCGCTTTGAGTTCAAGCGGATGCTGCTGGGCGTGCTGGCCGTGTTCTCGCTCGGTCAGTTCCTGTCCGCTGTGGCGCCGACCTATCCCATCCTGGTCTGCGCGCGCCTGGTGGTCGCTTGCGCACATGCCGTGTTCTGGTCAGTCGCCTCGATTATGGCCTCGCGCCTGGTTGACACGCGCCACGGCGCGCTCGCCATCAGCATGATCGCTACGGGCTCGTCCATCGCGCAGATCTTTGGCCTGCCGCTCGGTCGCGCCATTGGCTTGGCCGTGGGCTGGCGCATGACGTTTGCCGTGGTCGGGGGCCTCTCAGCCATCGCGGTCGTCTACCAGGCAGCGGTGTTCCCGGCCATGCCGGCGGGTGAGCGCTTTACTGTCAAACAGCTGCCCGAGCTGCTCAAGAACCCGCTCCTCATCGCGCTCTATGCAGTCACGGTCTTCATGGCGACCGGCTATTACGCAAGCTACAGCTATATCGAGCCCTTCCTGGCGCAGGTCGCGCACGTCGATGTGGGCGCCATTACCATGACGCTGACGGCGTTTGGCTGCTCTGGTTTGCTCGGAAGCTGGCTGTTTGGCCGTCTGTTCGACGGGCATCGCTTCCCGTTCTTGGCTATCACGCTCTCCGGCGTGCCGGTGGCTCTGCTGCTCATGGGGCCGGCCGCATCGTCGCTCGTGACAGTGCTTGCCGTCTGCGCACTGTGGGGTTGCTGCGCCACGGCCTTTAACGTGGCGTTTCAGGCCGAGCTCATCAAGCACACGCCGGCAGATTCGTCGGCCGTCGCCATGTCGATCTTCTCGGGCCTGTTCAACCTCGGTATCGGCACGGGTACCGCGATCGGCGGAGCCGTGGTTTCGGGTCCCGGTATCGCCTGGATCGGCTTTGTGGGCGGGGCGATTGCCGTCGTGGGCGTCATCCTCGCCATCACCGTGCTGTTTCCGGCCATCCGCCGCGCGGGCGGAGAATTCGAGCTTTTCCGCGACAAGCACGGCTTTGTGCTGGCGGGCATGGAGGACATGCACTACAAACAGCAGGACATCACCCTCGCCCCGGGGGACAGCCTCTTTTTGTACACCGACGGCGTCACCGAGGCGCTAAACGGCGAAAACGAGCTCTATTCCGAGGCGCGGCTGCTGGCCTTCTTCAACCAGGGCGGCCTCTCCGAAAAGCCGCTGGCCGAGCAGCTCCGGCTGCTGCACGCCGACATCGCCGCCTTCGCCTCCGGCGCGGAGCAGGCGGACGACATCACCATGCTGCTGCTGCACATAAGCGAGACGACCGGGAGGGACGAAAATGGCTGAGCTGAAGATCGCCGCCGCGGCGGAGAACCTCGACGCGGTCATCGCCTTTGTCGAGGAGCAGATGCACCTGGCCGGCTGCCCGGCGCGGATGATCGCCCAGGTCGACATGGCCGTGGAGGAGATATTCGTGAACATCGCGAGCTACGCCTATCAGCCCGGCACGGGCGAGGCGGAGATAAGCTGCACCGCCGCCGGCGAGCCGCCCAGCGTAACGGTACGCTTTGCCGACAGCGGCCGCCCGTACGACCCGCTGCGGCGCGCCGACCCGGACATCACCCTCAGCGCGGAGGAGCGCGCGGTGGGCGGGCTCGGCATACTCATGGTGAAAAAGCTCATGGACGAGACCGCCTATGAGTACGTGGACGGCAAGAACGTCCTGACCATAAAAAAATACGCCTGACGCAATGCGGGGAGGCGGGACTTCGAGCCCGCCTCCCCTTTTGCCGCCGCCACCGAATAGTTCGCGCCGTTTTACGGAGACTAACTGTGGATTTTTGAAAGCGGAGGCGGACTTATGGGCTCACTTTGGGAAGAGACCTGCGAAATACCGGGCTTTGACCGGCTGGAGGGCAGGCAGGTCTCCATCGCCGGCCGCCTGCTGAGCAAGCGCGGCATGGGCAAGG
>CALLNU010000032.1 GCA_938005465.1 uncultured Collinsella sp. | reverse complement strand
AGCGGGGGCTCCTGTCGTTTCCGTGCCCTCGGATTGGGTCATAGTGTCTGTCCGTTCTCTACCTGCGGCGTCGTCTTGCCCCGAATGCGGCCCGTTCGCTGCCGTTGCCAAGGCATCGGCGTTGCCGGACTAGTCATTGGGGACGTTCAAAAATGACTACTCAGGAACGAGCGTGGATAATCTCCCGTTTTTGGCCTGTGTGCGGGCTCAAAGTGGGAGATTATCCACGCTCGCTTTAATTTGCCTGGGCTGCGATGCCTATCTAATCGGCTCGGCGTCTTCCCTGAGAATCGAAAGATACTCTTCATACCCGTACTGCCGGTATCTCTGTCTTGACTCGTCGAGCGGACGGAGGATACCCAATTCTTCAAATGATTTGACGAGCGAGCTCGCGGTACTCCTGCCGATATCGAGTTGGGCAGCGATGAATGCGGTGTCGACGATGGGGTGCTCTTCAAGAATGCCCAACAGCCTTTGCCCGTTTGCAGCAGTCCTTCCGAGATTTTCGGTAATGGTTGCTGTGGAACGGTTATGGAGGTCAACAAGGTTTTTTAAAGACCCTACCGAGTCCTTCGCACTCTCGAGAAGACTGTTGCAGAAAAACTCTATCCATTCCTCGTAAGTGCCTCTCTCCCTTACGGATGTGAGTTGCCGGTAGTACTCGCTTCGGTTTTTCTTGAACTGGAACGATGGATAGAACAAGCAAGAATGAAGAACGCCATCATTGATGAGCATAAGTGTAATGAGAAGCCTGCCCAGGCGACCGTTTCCGTCTAGGAATGGATGGGCAGTTTCAAATTGGTAATGGACGAGCGCCGCCCGCACAATCGGATCCATTTCGACTTGAGGCTCATTGATAAAGCGTTCGAGGTCCTGGAGCGTGTTACTCAAATCTTCAATGTTTGGAGGGACAAACGATGCGGTTGCAATGGTGCAGCCTGAGGGGCCAATCCAGTTTTGTGAGGAGCGCAGCTCGCCTGGATTCTTCTCCGTTCCGCGCACTCCGTCCAGCAGGACCGCATGAACTTGCCTAAGAAGTCTCGTGCACAAGGGCATCTTTTTGAGCAGTTCTACGCCGCGGTCGACAGCACGGACGTAATTCACGACGTCTGCGACATCTTTATGATGGAGTTGTGTTTGCGATGGACTAAGTAGGTCGTCAAACGTGCACTGGGTTCCCTCAATTTGCGAAGAAAGGAGTGCTTCTTTGCGCACGTACATTGTCAGATACATGTCGGCGTTGGGAACAAAGTAGAGCATGCCTTCAAGCTCTCCAAGCTTTCGTGAGCATGCGGAAAGCGTGCGATAGGTTTCCTCGGTGAGGTTTAGCTGCCTCAATGATTGCAAGGGCGTTGGAAAAAACGAATAGTAAGCCAATTTCCCCGATAGATTATTGCGGAGCGTTCCCTGGCCGTTCTCCTCGATTTGCATCGCGCCCTCCATATCTTTAGTGCCGGAAACTCGTTATTAGGCTAATCATATCAATTCTAATAACGAGTTTAAGGATTAAATAGTTATTAGAATTGATGTAAACAATCTAATGATAAAAAGTCGTTATTACTTGACCATGGAGCTTGGCTTGGTACAAGGGGGTCATCCAAAATGAACGTGGATAATCTCCCGTTTTTGGCTCGGTGACGGCCTCAAAGTCAAAGTGGGAGATTATCCACGCTCGTTAGTTAAGCGTCCGAAAATCCACACTCGCCAAACCTACCAAAAAGGGACGGGTTTATTTTGGCACGTTTCGGTCGGTATCAGGAAGTGTCAGGGACGGGGCGGCGGCAGGACTCGAGAGCGAAAAGAAGTATCGGGTTTGGTGCGCCCGCTTCTGCCCGTCCCGTGCGCAGACGATACTCGGCTTATCGACCCGCGATGCAAAGGAGATGCTCGTCCCGCGAGCACTACCGGGAAGGGCTCGCGATTCGAGTCCCCACCTTAGCATTTGAACCATTTGGCACTATAATCACCATAGGCATGCGCATAACGTTGCGCTTAATCAAGAGGAGAAAACGTATGGGTCTGTTTGACATGTTTAAGAAGAAGGCTGAGCCTGCCGCTGCTGCAGCTCCCGCTTCCATCTCTGCTTCTGCCGGCGCCGACGTGCTGTGCTCGCCCGTCAAGGGCAAGGTCATCAAGATGGCCGACGTGCCCGATCCCGTCTTTGGTGGCGAGGTTCTGGGCAAGGGCTGCGCCGTGTGGCCCGAGGACGACCTGGTCTACGCTCCCTGCGACGGCAAGGTGACCGTCACCATGGGTCACGCCGTGGGTCTGCAGTCCGATAGCGGCATCGAGGTTCTGGTGCACGTTGGCGTCGATACTGTCAACATGAACGGCGATGGCTTCGAGGGCTTCGTCAAGGCCGACGACGTTGTGAAGGCCGGCCAGCCCATACTCAAGATCGACCGTGCCAAGATCGCCGCTGCTGGTTATAAGGACTGCGTCGTGGTGGCCGTGTCCAACACCGCCGAGTTTGCCGACGTCGAGCTCACCGTTGAGGCAGAGTCCGCCGTCGCCGCCGGTGACGCCATCGTTAAGGTCGTCCGCAAGTAAACTGCGGCATCCAAAGGATGTGCAAGGGTGGTCGGGTTTTCCGGCCACCTTTTTTATTACAATGCGGCGGAACGTTTTATTGCGCGTTGGGCGGACCGGTAAACCGTTCGGACGATAAATCGAGCCGACTGCGCCTTTGCTTTGCCGGGGGTGTTCGTTAGCGGCTAGTATGGCCTTATTGTTACGACGTGCGCCGCGTCGGGAAGCGCGGTGCCGCTTGTTGGGAGGAATCTCATGAAAAAGAAGCTGCTGCTTGTGCCCCTGATGGCTGTTCTGGTCGCGTGCGTGGTTGTGCTTTCCGGCTGCGGAGGTCCTTCGGTTGAGGAGCTCATCACCGAGGATCTTACGACGCAGTTTGACGAGGTCAAGAACGGTGGCGACGACTTCCTCGCCGGCCTGGAAGAGGCTTCGGGCGACGAGTTCGAGCAGCTGGGCATCGATCCCAAGGAGTACGCCAAGAGCTATCTCGAGGGCTTTGACTACAAGATCGGCGACGTGACGGTCGACGAGGACAAGGGCACCGCGACTGCCGAGGTCACCATTACCTGCAAGTCCATGAACCAGATCGTTGAGGATTTTGCCACCCAGTACCAGGAGAAGGTCGCCGCGCTCGATTCGATGCCTTCCGATGACGAGCTGTACAAGATGGCCGGTCAGGTTATGGTCGATGTGACCAAGGCTGCTAAGACCAAGGACACCAAGGTCACCTTCAAGTACTCCTGCAATGACGACGGCGAGTGGTCTGCTGACGATTCCGCAACCAACGAGATGATGAATGCCATGATGAGCTAGGGAGTTGCGGCGTTTTACCAAACGCCGCAACTGCTCGACGCTGCGCGCCGCCCAGGACGACAATTTGTCATTCAAAAGGCGAGACATGACCAGAAGGTCTATGCCTCGCCTTTTTCATGCCAACTTGTTCGTCCTGGACGTCGCTCGCTGTCCGTCCTCTACCTGCGGCATTGCCATGGTAGTCATTGGGGCGGCACTTGGGGACGTTCCTTTTCTGCCGGCAGTTGGGGACACTCCTTGCACCAGCGTTGCATCGAATGCTCGGGAAAATGCGAGCCGGTATTTGGGCGAATAATGGGTCGCGGTTTCCGGATGGGGTGGGTTGCGGAAAGCGCGACCCGGAATATTGCTCTGAAACGGGATGCGGTTTCCCCGATGGGGCTCAAGCGGAAAGCGCATCCCATTCCGGAGCTCCAAAACGGGATGCGCTTTCCGTGCGGAAGAATTGTCGCAGCTACGTTAAGCGGCGGCTCCGCTACTCGCCCAGCACCAGCGCCGCGAGCTCTGCCTGGGTGTCCACCACGTAGTCGGCGCCGGCGGCCTCCAGCTCTGCGCGGCCGCGGAAGCCCCAGCTGACGCCCGCGCTCTTAAGGCCGGCGTTGTGGCCGGTCAGGATATCGACATTGGAATCGCCCACATAGAGCGTGGTTGCCGGATCGGCGCCCAGCTCCTCCATCACATGCAGCGTGACGGGTGCTTCGGGCTTGGGCGGAAACGCATCGACACGGCCCTGCACCAGCGCAAAGCGCTCAGAGCCAAAGTATTTCTCGATAAGCGGGGCTGCCGAAATATGATCCTTGTTGGTGAGCACGGCAAGCTGAACGCCCGCTGCGCGCAGACGGTCGAGCATCTCAATCGTGCCGGCGTAGGGTGAGGTGTGGTCCTCCTTGTGCTCGCCGTAATAAGCTCTAAACTCAGCAAGCGCCTGCTCAAACATGCGGCCGTCGCCCGCGTACTCGGCGGGCATAAAGCGCTCAACCAGCTTGAGCATGCCGTTTCCCACCTTGTAGCGGTATTCGTCAACGGCAAACGTGGGCCAGCCGTGCGTCTCGCAGGTATGGTTGCCGGCGGCCGCCAGGTCCTCGAGCGTGTTGAGGATGGTGCCGTCCAGATCAAAAATCACATGGGAAAAAGCTGCTGCCATGAAAGCTCCCGTCATTGGGTTTAAAACGCACCTCATAATACTGGGCGTTCGTGTCTGGCGTGGTTGGAATCTGAACATCTCCAGGGATATCAGGTGACATCGCGCCAATCATGCGATTCCGCCCTAGCAAATTCTCGGCAGCTGCTCTCCCACGAGCATGTCGAGGATGCGGGTCGAGCCCCAGCCGGTGCGTACGCGCACGACGGGCCGAGCGTCCGGTCCAAACGGCAGCACGCGGCCGATAATCGCGGCGTTTTCGCCGTAGCGCGCGGCACGCATGGCCGCCAGCGCGGCATCGGCCTGCTCAGCAGGCACCACGGCGACCATCTTGCCCTCGTTTGCTACCTGCAGCACATCGTAGCCGAGCATCTCACATGCCGCCTGCACATCGGGGCGCACGGGCACGGCATCCTCGTCGATCTCCATAGCAACGCCGCTGGCCTGGGCAAACTCGTTGAGCGTGGATGCTAGGCCGCCGCGTGTGGGGTCGCGGAAGCAGCGGGTGTCGGGGGCGGCGGCGAGCACGTCGGCAATCAGATGATTGAGCGGCGCAGCGTCGCTTTCGATGTCGCTCGAAAACGCCAAACCCTCGCGTTGGCTCATGATGGCGATGCCGTGGTCGCCTAGCGTACCCGACACCAGGATGGCGTCGCCGGGCCGGCAGTTGGCACCGCTGAGCGTCACGCCTGCGGGAACCTCGCCCACGCCGGCGGTATTGATGTAGACGCCGTCGGCACCGCCGCGCTCGACCACCTTAGTGTCGCCGGTGATTATGGACACGCCCGCTTCGTGCGCTGTTTCGGCCATGGTCTGCACAATTTGGCGCAGCTTGTCCATGGGATAGCCCTCTTCGAGGATAAAGCCGCACGACAGGTAGCGTACATTGGCACCCGAGGTTGCGACATCGTTGACGGTTCCGCACACGGCGAGTCGGCCGATATTGCCGCCGGGGAAGAACTGCGGCGTCACCACAAAGCTGTCGGTCGACATGGCGATGCGCCCGCTTGCGGGCAGTGCGGCGACGCCGGCATCGTTGCCCTCGAGCAGCTCGGGCGACCCAAAGGCATCCAAAAAGACCTCGTCGATGATGCGTTTCATCATCTGGCCGCCGGAGCCGTGACCCAGCAGGACGGTGCTATCGGTAACGCTATGGGACATATCGAAAACTCCAATCGTGGGTGGAATTATATGGGTGAGGCGCAGCGTCGACCGGTCCGCCGTTCGTTAGAACGGCGGAACCCATTAGCCTCGGTAGCGGAAATATGCTGCGCAGCTGCCTTCGGAGCTCACCATGCAGGGGCCGATGGGATGCTCGGGTGTACAAGCGTGGCCGAACAGAGGGCAGTCGCTCGGCGTAATGGCTCCGCGCAACACGTCGCCGCAGCGGCATCCGCGTGGCTCGACCGTCGGCTCGATGGACACGTCAAAGCGCATGCTGGCATCAAAGTGCGAAAACTCGGGACGAATGGCGAGTCCCGAAGCCGCAATCGATCCCAGCCCGCGCCACGTGGTATCGCACGGCTCAAATACCTGCTCGACCAGCTGGCGCGCCACAGGATTGCCGTCGGCATTGACGCCGCGACGGTAGGCGTTGTCGATCGCGGGCTGCCCCTCAACAACCATCTGGACCAGCATGCAGATGCCCTGCAAGATGTCGACCGGTTCAAATCCCGTAACCACGCCCGGGGTCTTAAACTCGTCGACCAAAAAGCTAAAGGGCGCCAAACCCGTGATAGTGGCGACGTGGCCCGGCAGGATAAAGCCGTCGATAGTGGCCTCGGGATCGTTGGCGATAGCGCGCAGCGCCGGCGGCGTGGTCTTATGGGCGCAGTAGACCGAGAAGTTCTGCAGCCCGCGTGCGTCTGCCTCCAGGATGGCGGCGGCGATGGTGGGAGTGGTGGTCTCAAAGCCCACACCCATAAAGATGACCGGGCGGTCGGGGTTTTGCTCAGCGATGTCGAGTGCGTCGAGTGGTGAGTAGACGATGCGGATGTCGCGCCCTGCCGCCTTTTGCGCGGCGAGTGAGGTGGACGATCCGGGAACGCGCATCATATCGCCAAAGGTGGTGATGATGGCGCCGTCTATGTTGGCGAGCGCGATTGCATGGTCTATATCGCGGTTGGCGGTAACGCAGACGGGGCAACCCGGGCCGCTCAGCAGCTTGAGTCCCGCCGGCATAATGGAGCGAAAGCCATAGCGACCGATGCTCACGGTGTGCGTGCCGCAGACTTCCATAAGGTTGATGGTGCGGTTGCCGACGAGTTCACGGATGCGTTCGATGAGCTCGCGGGCCAGCTTGGAATCGCGAAATGCCGAAAAGTCGATACCGGAGCGAGCCGGCTGTCCGGCCGCCACTAGTATGCCTCGGCCGGGTTGCTGGCCAGTTGGTCTTCTTCGACCAGTTCGGTCATGGTGTTGACCAGGTCGAGCGTCTCCTGCGCTTCCTGCTCGTCGACGATCTGGATGCCAAATCCAGCGTGCACCAGAATATAGTCGCCTACTTGTGCCGTCGGCACGAGTCGTAGCGACACCGGACGCTCGATGCCCATCATGTCGACGGTGGCCTTGAGGTCGTCGTCGCGTTTGACTACTTTGCCGGGAACGGCAAGGCACATATTGTTCCCCTTTTATACGCTTTGCGCTGGATAGGCGCTTGATAATCCATTGCTTGATGGTAGCGCTCGCGGGGTTCGCGGGCAAACGCGTTACGCCCGTGAGACAGTTGGCGCGGCGACGAGCGAGATCGGGCTACTGCGATGCGATCTGCGCGAGGTGGGCGCGCGCGATTGCCGCCTGACCGTAGGCGATGCAGCCGTCGTTGACGGGCACGGAGTGGGGAACCAAGACGGTGAGACCCATGCTTTTGAGCTCGCGGGTGAGGAACTGGAGCAAAAGTCGGTTCATGAACACACCGCCCGAGAGTGCGACGGTGTCGAGGCCTTCACGGGCGCAGATCTCGTTTGCGATGCGGGCCGACGCGCGTGCGATGGTGACGTGGAAGTCGAGCGCGAGCTGGCCGGCGGGCACGCCGGCCCTGATTCCCTCCAAAAGCTCCTCAATAAGCGATCTGGAGTTCAGAACATGGCAGTCGTCCGGACGGGAAGATTCGGTTACGGAAAAGCTGGTCATATTGCCGGTGGGGCAGATACTTTCGCTGCCGAGCGCGCGCCAGGCGGCGCCCTCAAGCTCGATGGCGGGTTCACCCTCGTAGGTCGCCTGGCCGCAAATGCCCAGAATCGCGGCTGCGGCATCAAACAAGCGACCCATGCTGCTGGTGCGCGGGCTGTTGATGCCGCGCTCGATCATCGTTGCCGTTATGCTGCGCGTCTGTTCGTCAAGGCTGTCCAAAAGCCCCACGGCTCCCGGGTGCTCGAGCAGGTTGAGTTCGCTCAACAGGGCAAAGGCGTTGCGGCGGGCATCGTGTACGGATGCGGCGCCACCGGGAAGCGCCCAGGTGCGCAGATGCGCGACGCGCTCAAAATCGGCGAGACGGGCGACAAGAAACTCACCGCCCCATATGGTGCCATCGGTACCGGCGCCCGTGCCATCGAAGGCGATGCCGAGGACGCGTGCATCGGGCGCAAGCCGGCCTGCGACAATCGCCTCGGCCATTACACTCGCGATATGCGCATGATGGTGCTGCACCTCGACGAGCGGCAGATTGCATTTTCGCGCCTGATCGCGCGCCCACTGGCTCGATAGATAACTGGGGTGTACATCGCAGACCAAGGCGGCGGGCGCCAAGTCAAAGAGATTTTCCAAGCGCGTGCGCGCGGCGTTCCAGGCATCGAAGGTCCCGCCGTTTTCAACATCGCCGATATGCTGCGACACAAAACAGGTTGCCTCGCCGTTCGTCCCTTCACGCGTGAGCGCAATCGTGGCCTTTTGTTGTGGCCCGCAGGCGAGCACGCAGGACGGAGCGCCGTTGAGCGCCGGCAACGGCAGCGGCTGGGGTGCATATCCGCGAGCGCGGCGAACGGGCATAACGGCGCTGTCGACCACGCGTACCACAGAGTCGTCGTAGCGCGACAGAATTGCGCGGTCGTTACCGAGCAGCGCATCGGCGATGCCGGCGGCAACGAGGTGTTCCCAGGCAAGGTCGTCGTCGGTCTCGATGGGTCCTTCGCTCAGGTTTCCGCTGGTCATGACGAGCGCGTGCATACCGCGGGCTTCTGCCGCGGCAAGCAACAGATGCTGAAGCGGGGTGTAGGGGAGCATGACGCCGAGCTCGGGAAGGTCGTGCGCGACGGACGGCGCGAGCGCGAGGGCGTCGGGGGAGCCGCCGCTCTCGCAAATAGCACGTCGGCGCAGCAGCGCAATGGGGCGAATGCTGCCGGCCAGCAAGCCGCGCTCAACGTCGTTGACATGGCACAGGCGTTCAACGTCGGCAAGGTCGCGCACCATAACGGCAAGCGGCTTATTGCTACGGCGTTTGCGGCGGCGAAGCTCGGCTACCGCCTGCTCGTTGGAGGCATCGCATGCCAAGTGAAATCCGCCCAGACCCTTGATGGCGACGATACCGCCGTCGGCCAGCAGCTCAACACAGCGGTCGATAATGGCGTCGCTGGTCTCACGCGTGGTGCCGACGGCCGGCGACGCGGCGGCTTCGCCCGACTCATTGCCCACGCCCGCCTCGCGCCAGGTAATATGCGGCCCGCAATCAAAGCAGGCATCGGGCTGTGCGTGAAACCGCCGATTGAGCGGGTCGGCATATTCTGCGGCGCACTTGGGGCACATGGGAAAACAATCCATCGACGTGGCCGCTCGGTCATAAGGCAGCGATCGGATGATGGTAAAGCGCGGGCCGCAGTTAGTGCAGTTGATAAAGGGGTAGTGATAGCGTCGGTCGGCGGGGTCGAACAGTTCGCGCAGGCAGTCGTCACAGGTGGCGATATCGGGGGAGACGAGCGTCGTGTGCGCAGTCTGGTCCTGCGATGCTACGATGCGGAAACCCTGTTCATTGGCGGCATCCCAATCGTTGGCTGCCAGGTCCATAGTCTCGACATGCTCTACGCGGGCTGCCGCAGGCGCATGCTCAGAAAGCGCGGCAACAAAAGCATCGAGTGCATCGGCCGGAGCGTGCGCCTCGATGTGCACGCCGTCGCCCGCATTGAGTACCCAGCCGCAAATGCCATGCGCCATAGCCTCGCGATACACAAATGGCCGCATGCCAACGCCCTGCACAATGCCCGTCACATGAATATGCACATGCCGCATGCGACACCCCTCATCAAAACCGACCAAAAAGGGACAGGTTTATTTTGGTAGGTAAAACTTCTAAACCCGCCAAAACAAACCTGTCCCTTTTTGGCAGGTGCGCTGCGGGAAATCCCGCTATAGCCCCAGACTTTGCCTGGTGGCGGCGCAGGTGAGCTCGCCGTGCTTAACGCCGCGCAGGCCCAGCAGGCGGTCGGCCAGTTCGTAGACGCGCTCGCCGCGACCCTTGAGTGCCAGAATCTCCAGACAGTTGTGGTGATCCAGATGCACGTGCATCGTCGATACGATCTCGTCGGTGTAGTCGTGCTGCACCTCGTCCAGGCGGCGCGTCAGGTCGCCGGTGTGATGGTCGTAGATCATGGTGAGCGACCCGATAACGTGCTCATCGGGCGTGCGCATTTGCTCTTTGGCGATTGAGGCGCGAATCAAATCGCGCACTGCCTCGGAGCGGTTGGCCACGTCGCCGCGGCGTGCGATCTGCTCGTCAAAGCGGCGCAGTAGGTCATCGGGCGCGGTGACCGAAAAACGGACCAGCTCGGAGCCGCCGCCGCAACGGCAGCTCGCCTCGTCGCCCGTGCCGTTGCGGTGGTCGTGCCCGCAGCCGTGCTCGTGTTCGTGTTCGGACACCCTACACCAGCTTTACGGAGCCGACGGAGTTGTGGTCAGCCTCGATGGCTTCCTCGTAGCCCTCGAGCGCGTCATGCGCCTCGTGCAGTGCGGTCATGGCAGCTTCGAGCTTGGCGCCAATGCGCTCCATGTCAAAATTCTCGGTCGCATGCAGCAGCTGATGGCTCCACTCGTGGGCGAGCTCGATGGTGTCGTCGACCTGCTTGACGCTCATGGCAAGCTGGCTCATGTTCATTCCGACGTCATGCATGTGAGATCTCCTTATGTTCGGGGCAATCCAGTGGTTCAGATTCTACTACGTCCGCGCGGGGCGCTACCGCATAAGAAAACGGGTGCGAGTCTGTGTGACCCGCACCCGTTCACTGGGGGCTGTTTGTATCTACCATACTATCCGTGGTCGCACGCGGTACACCCAGAAGTCCGGCTAGCGGTGCAAAAGCGCTCATGGACGGCGGCAGGACGCCAAAATGTAACCAGCGTATTACAGGTGCTTCTCCAGCAGTGCCTGCAGCCTTGCCTTGGGCAGCGCGCCGACCGAGCGGTCGACCTCCTCACCGTTCTTAAAGACAATCAGCGTGGGGATGCTCATGACGCCAAACTTCATGGCCAGGTCCTGATTGTCATCGACGTTGCACTTGGCTACAGCCAGCTTGCCGGCCAGCTCGTCTGCCACCTCGTCAACGATGGGCGAGAGCGATCGGCAGGGCCCGCACCAGGGCGCCCAAAAATCAACCAGTACGGGAAGGTTGTCGCTAACGACGGAATCGAAGTTCTCGGGGGTAATCTGCTTAATGTCAGCCATGGTGACCTCCATGATGCGACGCGGCTCGGCCGCGTAAAACTCAGTACGACCGTGCTTATACCCAGCGGCCCGCAAAGCAACCACTCGCGGGCGGCTCTTTTATATAATGGTGGGCACGCAAACGATTGGAGAGCGCATGCCCACGTCACAAAGCCAGAAAAAAGAAGCCATCGCCCAGGCGGCCGAGCAGGAGCTTGCATCGCTTGCGGCCCGTGGCGTGCGTATCGCGGGCAACGCGTGCTCGCCGATCGTACTGGTCAAAGGCGATTTGGATGATGCCGAGCGTTCGGGCGGCGAACTTGCCGCCGGCGCGGATGGTGCCGCATTGCGCAAGGCGCTCGGGGCAATCGGTTACGCGCCCGAAGATTTTTGTGTGCTGGCGAGTGTTGCCGGCGCAGGCGACGGAGCTGTGGCGGTGGGCCACGCCCTGCCGTGCGACCTGTTCCGCGAGGCGCTTGAGGCCTTGGACCCCGAGGCGGTGCTGCTGCTCGATAACAGCGCGGCCGATGTCATGCGCGAAACCTACGCCGACATGCTCGTGGCGATTGATGACTTCGACACCGCCATGCTCAAGCCCGGTCTGATCGCCCATGTGCAGGGCCGCCGCGTGCTCGCGCTCGATGGCTTTGAGGCGGCGCTGACCGACAAAGCGGCCAAGCAGCGCATGTGGGCCTATATCAAGCAGCTGACCCCGGCGGCTGCTCCACTGTAGCGGATTGGCGCCGGCGAGCGATTGCCTGGCGGGCATGCCGTCGACCATGCGCGGCGGCCGTCCAAAGATGCCTCCTGCGCCATCGAGAGCTCAGCTATCCTCAGCTTGCCAGTTCGAATATGGACCTGCCACATGATTGAATCTTTATTTCAACTTTACACCTAGGTTTACAGCTGTCTTGTCAGCTGTAAACCTAGGTGTCATACTAAAGCCCCAAGATTCGCCAAAAGAGAGGGGCCTTGATGGCACAGAGCGCGAACATGGATGCGTCGGAGCTTGCACGCGATATCGCGGCCGGCTTGGCATCGGCAACGACGGCAACGGAGCGTGCGGCACTGGTGCCCGCAGAGCTCGTCGAGGCCATTCAGCAACTAAAAACCCAACGTGACGCGGTGATCCTAGCGCACTATTACGTGGCGCCCGAGGTCCAAGCCGTTGCCGATTACGTCGGCGACAGCTTCTACCTGGCCAAGCTCGCCAAGAGCCTGCCGCAGCAGACCATCGTGCTGTGCGGCGTGGAGTTTATGGGCGAGAGCGCCAAGCTGCTCAACCCCACCAAGACTGTGCTGCTGCCCGAGCCGGGCGCGGACTGCCCTATGGCGCACATGGTCAAGCGCGAGACGGTCGACGCGGCGCGCGCCGAGTACGGCGACGACCTGGCTGTCGTCTGCTACGTCAACTCCACGGTCGAGATCAAGAGCTGGAGCGACGTGTGCGTCACCAGCTCCAACGCCGTTAAGATCGTGTCCGAGCTGCCGCAGCAGCATGTCCTGTTCATTCCCGACCAAAACCTGGGACGCTTCGTAGCCGAGCAGGTGCCGCAAAAGCACGTCATCCTCAACAACGGCTACTGCCCACGCCATCACATCATCACCGTCGAGCAGATCGTCGACGCGACGGAGGCCCACCCCGACGCGCTCGTGCTGGCGCATCCTGAGTGCAAGGCCGACGTTCTGGCCGAGGCCGACTACATCGGCTCCACCGCCGGCATCATCAAGTATGCCGAGGAGTCGGACGCGAGCGAGTTCATTATCGTGACGGTCCGCGGCGTGCTCTACGAGCTCGAGCGCCGCTGCCAGGGCACCGGCAAGAAGTTCTATTTCCCCGCGGTGCAGCCCACCTGCGTCAACATGGACCTCATCACGCTCGAAAAGCTCGTGCGCTGCCTGGAGACGGGCGAGGGCGAGGTGCAGATCGGCGTCTCGGACGAGGCAGCAGACCAGGCCAAGCTCACGCTCGACCGTATGCTCGAGTACGCTGCGCGCTAAGCCAATGTGACATGAGGGGCAGTCCCTTATGCCACATTACAAGGGAGAGGATTCCTGTGGAAACCAAACAATACCCCGACATGGAGTGCGACGTCGTTATTGCCGGCTGCGGCGTAGCGGGCTTGTACGCGGCTCTCAACCTGCCGACGAGCACGCGCGTGATCATGCTCTCCAAGGGCGCTGTCGACGAGTGCGATTCGATGCTCGCGCAGGGCGGCATCTGCGTGCTGCCCGAGGGCTCGGACTACGATGTCTTCTTTGAGGACACCATGCACGCCGGCCACTACGAGAACCGCCGCGAGAGCGTCGACATCATGATTCGCTCGAGCCGCTCGGTCATCAACGACCTGCTAGCGATGGGCGTGGATTTTGAGCGCAAGGCCGACGGCAGCCTCGACTTTACCCGCGAGGGCGCGCACAGCCGTCCGCGCATTGCCTTCCATGCCGATATCACCGGCAAGGAGATTACGACCAAGCTGCTTCAGGCTGTCCGCAAGCTGGATAACGTGCAGATTTTTGAGCACGTGGCCATGACCGACATCCTGACGGGCGAGCGTGATGGCGCCACGGTGTGCACCGGCGTCGTTGCCGTTTCCGTGGACGAGGACAACTCGGTTCGTCCCGCCGACGAGCTGGCAAACGCCGCCGAGGGCGTGCATGCCGGCGAACCGTTTAAGATCCATGCCCGCCACACGCTGTGGGCTACGGGCGGTATCGGCGGCGTGTACGACCACTCGACCAACTACCCGCAGCTCACCGGTGACGCCTGCTACATCGCGCAGGAGCACGGCATTAGGATGGAGCATCTGGACTACGTGCAGATCCACCCCACGGGCCTGTTCTCGCCGCAGCCGGGCCGCACCTTCCTGATCAGCGAGAGCTGCCGTGGCGAGGGCGCGATTTTGCTCAACGCCGCCGGCGAGCGTTTTACCGACGAGCTTCAGCCGCGCGATGTGGTCGCCGCCGCTATTCGCGAGCAGATGAAGCGGGACGGTACCGAGCACGAGTGGCTGAGCTTTGCCCCCGTCGAGCGCGACGTGGTGACCGGGCACTTTGCCAACATTCGCGCGCGCTGCCTGGAGGACGGCCGCGACATCTTGGACGAGCCCATTCCCGTTACGCCGACGCAGCACTACTTTATGGGCGGCGTGTGGGTCGACAAGGACGGCCGCACCTCGATGCCCGAACTCTACGCCGCGGGCGAGACGGCCTGCAACGGCGTTCACGGCAAGAACCGCCTTGCATCAAACAGTCTGCTCGAAGCACTGGTCTGGGGTCGTCGCGCCGCGTGGTACATGCGTACCGGCGAGTCGCTGGCCGTGGAGCAGGCGGGCGATCCCGCGCTCGATGGCCGTCATCGCGCCCTGAGCGCCGACGCCCTGGCAATCGATGATTTGGCCTGTGCCGCCGGCACGCAGGCCGTGGAGGAGTAGACCATGAATCCCATTACCATGAAGCTCGTCGTCGATGATCTGATTCTGCAGGCCCTGCGCGAGGACATCACGTTTGAGGACGTGAGCACGGCGAGCGTGTGCCCCACGGCGCGTCCCGCCACGGTGGAGCTTATCGCCAAGGCCGACGGCATTATCGCCGGCCTGGACGTATTCGCCCGCACCTTTGAGCTGCTGGATCCGCAGAACTCCGTGTTGTTCGATGTCTCGGATGGCGACGAGGTGCATGCCGGCGATCACGTGGGCCAGGTGCGCGGCGACGCGCGCGTGTTGCTTTCGGGCGAGCGCGTGGCGCTCAACTACCTGCAGCGCATGAGCGGCATCGCTACTTACACGCATCGGATGGCGGCTGCGCTCGAGGGCACCAAGACCGTGCTTGTCGACACGCGCAAGACCACACCGGGCATGCGTGTGTTTGAAAAGGCGGCAGTCGAGATTGGCGGTGGCAGCAACCACCGCTATAACCTGTCGACGGCTGTCATGCTCAAGGACAACCACGTCGATGCCGCCGGTGGCGTGACGCGCGCGATCGAGATGGCGCGCGCCCACGCATCGTTTACCACGACGGTCGAGATCGAGTGCGAGAACCTGGACATGGTGCGCGAGGCCGTGGAGGCCGGCGCCGACATCATCATGTTCGACAACATGACCCATGACGACATGGCCGCCGCTATTGAACTTATCGCCGGCCGCGCCAAGACCGAGTGCTCGGGCAACGTGGATGCCAGCAATATCCGCGCGCTTGCCGACCTGGGCGTTGACTTTATTAGCTCGGGCGCCCTGACGCACTCCGCGCCGATCCTCGACCTCTCGCTTAAGCACCTGCGTCTGCTGGACGGTAAATAATGAACGCCCGCGAGCGTCGCCGTGCCATCATGGCCGTGCTCGAGGGGGCCAAGGGGCCCGTATCGGGCAGCGCGCTTGCCCGCGAGGTGGGTGTGAGCCGCCAGATCGTGGTGCAGGACATCGCCCTGCTGCGCGCCGATGGGCACGATATCGTGGCGACCAACCGCGGCTACGTGCTGCAGGAGGCCCCCAGCAGCCCCGCCGTGCCTACGCGCTTGGTCAAGGTTCGCCACAGCGTGGAGCAGGCAGGCGATGAGCTCACGAGTATCGTCGACGCCGGCGGCGCCGTGCTCAACGTGATTGTCAATCACCGCGTGTACGGTAAGATTACGGCCGACCTGGACATCCGCAATCGTCGCGATGTCGAGCGCTATCTGCGCGATATCGAGAGCGGCAAGAGCTTTCCGCTGCTGACGGTGACCAGCGGCTACCACTTCCATCGCATTGCGGCGGAGGACGAACAGACCCTCGACGAGATCGAGGCGATGCTCAAGGAAAAAGGCTACCTAGCAGACCTGATGCCCTACGAAGACGATTTGTCCTAGTCGACGCCGCATCTATAAGTTGCGGTGAAATAGTTCCTAAAATCGGCATCCAAGACATAAAACAGGAACTATTCCACCGCAACTGCCAAGGGTCCCGCTCCAAATTAGCTGCCCACATATGCAAAAGGAGGCCTCCGCGGCGATGCGGAAGCCTCCTTTTTTGTGCACGGTGTACTTTTGAGTGTGCAAGTGGGGGAGTTGTTACTCCTCGACGATCTCGGTGATCGCGCCAGCGGGGCAAGCGTCCTGGCAAGCGCCACAGGCGACGCAGGAGTCCTCGTCAGCGACGGTAGCGACGTCCTGGAGCTCCAGAACGCCAGCGGGGCAGGAGTCGACGCAAACGCCACAAGCGATGCACTCGTCGGCATCAATTACGGGATGAGCCATGGTAGTTTCCTCTCTGTTGACCGACGCTACAGGCGATGCGCGCCGGTTTGATTCGGGCAAAAACATACCACGGGAGCGACCGTTTGCAATACCCTCTGGCCGGCATCTTCATACCGTTCGCCGAGTATGCCAAGGTTTACTAAAAAACGCGCAGGTGGGGCCGTTGAGCTGCATAAATGTTAGCTAAAGGTGACTTGAAATATAGGGCGATTGAGCGTGCTTGCGGAAACCACATCCCATTATTTTGTCGAAAAACGGGTTGCAGTTTCCGGTTAGGCCCGCTAGCGGAAAATGCGAGCCGGTATCAGCTCTCAAAACGGGATACGGTTTCCGGTTGAGCCTTCAGACGGAAACTGCGACCCGGAATCCACGCTCAAACCGGGATGAGCTTTCCGCAAGACGGCCCCCAGGCACCCCCGGACGCAAACCTCAGCCATCTCTACATAGATCTCGATAGATTTGCCGAGAACTCAAACAGTGCGTCTACCTGCGCATTTAAGAACCTAAACTCTCAGCAATAAGAAATCTTATATGAATTGACTTAGATTTTGTATATTCCGGCCCATAAGGGGATACACTACATCCTGAAAGACAAGCCGAAGCGCCGCGCGACAGATCGTCGAGGCGGCGCGAACGCAAAAGAGAGAGGGAATTTCTAATGAGTAAGATTCTTGGTATCGACCTTGGTACTACTAACTCCGCAATGGCCGTCCTCGAGGGCGGTTCTCCGACCATTATCGTGAACGCCGAGGGCGACCGCACCACCCCGTCCGTCGTGGGCTTCCGTGCCGACGGCGACCGCGTCGTGGGTAAGGCCGCTAAGAACCAGGCTGTCACCAACCCCAAGAACACCGTGTTCTCCATCAAGCGCTTCATGGGCCGCAAGTACTCCGAGTGCACCTCCGAGATCAAGACCGTGCCGTATGAGGTCAAGGAGGGCCAGGGTGGCCGTGCCGTCGTCGACATCGAGGGCAAGGATTACACCGCCGAGCAGGTGAGCGCCATGACGCTCGCAAAGATGAAGGCCGACGCCGAGAAGTATCTGGGCGAGACCGTCACCGACGCCGTCATCACCGTCCCGGCCTACTTCAACGACGCCCAGCGTCAGGCCACCAAGGACGCCGGTAAGATTGCCGGCCTCAACGTCAAGCGTATCGTCAACGAGCCGACCGCTGCTGCTCTGGCCTATGGCCTGGACAAGCAGGGCACCGACCAGCGCATCCTGGTCTTTGACCTGGGCGGCGGCACCTTCGACGTCTCCATCCTCGACCTCGCCGACGGCGTGTTTGAGGTTCTGTCCACCTCGGGCGACAACCACCTGGGCGGCGACGACTGGGATCAGCGCGTCATCGACTGGATGGCCGATAAGTTCCAGCAGGAGAACGGTGTCGACCTGCGTCAGGACCCCATGGCCCTGCAGCGTCTGAAGGAGGCCGCCGAGAACGCCAAGAAGGAGCTCTCCGCCGCCCAGCAGACCACCATCAACCTGCCGTTCATTACCATGAACCAGTCCGGCCCGCTGCACCTCAACTACACGCTGACCCGCGCCGAGTTCGAGAAGATCACCCGCGACCTGCTCGAGCGCTGCAAGCAGCCTGTCACCAACGCCCTGCGCGACGCTAAGCTCAAGCTCTCCGATTTGACCGAGGTCATCCTCGTCGGCGGGTCCACCCGTATGCCCGCTGTTCAGGAGCTCGTCAAGACCATGACCGGCAAGCAGCCCAACATGTCCGTGAACCCCGACGAGGTCGTTGCCGACGGTGCTGCCGTCCAGGGCGGCGTGCTCACCGGCGACGTCGAGGGCATCCTGCTGCTCGACGTTACCCCGCTGTCGCTGGGCGTCGAGACCATGGGCGGCATCATGACCAAGATGATCGACCGCAACACCACGATCCCGACCTCCAAGACCGAGGTCTACTCCACCGCTGCCGACAACCAGACCAGCGTCGAGATCAACGTGCTCCAGGGCGAGCGCGAGCTTGCTCGCGACAACAAGTCGCTCGGTAAGTTCCAGCTGACCGGCATCCCGGCTGCCCGCCGCGGCGTGCCGCAGATCGAGGTTACCTTCGACATCGACGCCAACGGCATCGTCAAGGTCTCCGCTAAGGACAAGGGCACCGGCAAGGAGCAGCAGATCACCATTTCCGGCTCCACCGCGCTTTCCGACGACGAAGTCGATCGTATGGTCAAGGACGCCGAGGCTCATGCCGAGGAGGACAAGAAGCAGAAGGAAGAGGTCGAGGTCCGCAACCAGACCGACAGCCTGTGCTACTCCACCGAGCAGACCCTCAACGAGCTGGGCGACAAGGTTTCCGCCGACGTGAAGTCCAAGGCCGAGACCGCTATCGCCGACGCCAAGAAGGCGCTCGAGGGCTCTGACGTCGAGGCTATCAAGGCCGCCGGCGAGTCCCTGCAGTCCGTGGCCTACGAGCTGGCCCAGGTTGTCTACGCCGACGCTCAGCAGCAGACCGACGGTGCCGCCGGTGCCCAGCCTGCCGACGATGACGTTGTCGACGCCGACTACGAGGTTGTGGACGACGAGGACAAATAATCATGTCCGCCCGTAAAGCTCGCACGGAGGCGGCCGCCGCTGGCGCCGCCCCCGTTGACTCTGAGGAGAAGGACGTGAAGATTCCCGTAGAGGCCGCAGACGTTACCGAGGCCAACGAGGCCCCGGCCGCCGAGGCTGCCGAGAACCAAGTAGAGGATTCCAACAAGGAGGCGACGATGACCGAGGACGAGATGGTGGAAGCCGCTATCCGCGCCGGTGAAGAAGCCGCCGACAACGACTTTAAGCTCAAGTTCGAGCAGGCTCAGAAAGAGCTTGCCGACGTGCGCAATGAGCTCGATGCTGCGGCAGAGGCTCAGAAGGCCGCCGAGGACAAGGCAAAGGACGCCACCGAGCGCACCGCCCGTCTGCAGGCCGACTGGGAGAACTTCCGTCGCCGCACCGCCAACGAGCGCATCGCCGAGCGCGAGCGCGCGACCGAGAAGCTTGTCACCGCGCTGTTGCCGGTGATCGACGATATCGAGCGCGCGATCGACCATGCCCGCAGCCAAGAGCTTTCCGACGACTTTAAGCAGTTCGTCGATGGCGTTGACGCGGTACATGCCAAGCTGCTCGACGTGTTTGCGCATGAGGGCGTTGAGCCCATCGACCCCAAGGGCGAGGCGTTCGATCCGCTCGAGCACCAGGCTGTGGGTCGCGTCGAGGACGCATCGCAGTACGACGAGACCGTCAACGACGTGTACCAGAAGGGCTACCGCATGGCGGATCGCATCCTGCGTTCCGCGATGGTGACGGTGACCTACGGTGGCGAGAAGCGCCCCGCACCGGAGCCCGAAGCGGCGCCCGAGGATGCTGCGGCCGATACGGCCGAGAGCACCGAGGAGTAATTGAGAAGGGCCCCGGGGCAACACCCGGGGCCCTTTCTGGCCTAGTGCCATATGAAAGCATGAGCCGTCGTCTGCATGGGCGGCGGACGTAACAGGAGAGGAGCTACGATGGCTGCAGGCAAAACCTTCTATGACATCCTGGGCGTATCCAAGAGCGCCTCCGACAAAGAGATCAAGAGTGCGTTTCGCAAGCTCGCGCAAAAATATCACCCCGATGCCGGCGGCGACGAGGCCAAGTTCAAGGAGATCAGCGAGGCCTACGAGACGCTTTCGGACGAGAAGAAGCGCAAAGAGTACGACCAGATGCTCATGTTTGGCGGCATGCCGGGCGCAGGCGGCGCGTATGGCGGCGGCTACGGTGCCGGCGCGGGTGCCAGCGGCTGGGGCGACATCTTCGACAGCATCTTTAGCGGCAACGGCGCCTGGGGCAGCGATTGGGGCTCGGGCTTTGCCGGGGCTGCGGGCGCTGCCGGTGCCGGCGCTGGCCGCAGCCGCGCTCGCAAGGGCGGCGACCTGTCGTTGACCGTCGATGTGACGGCCGAGGACGCGTTTCGCGGCGTGACGCACAAGGTCACCTACCGCATTCCCTCGACGGGCGAGCAGCAGACCATCACGGTTTCGGTGCCTGCGGGTGCGGTCGACGGCGGCAAGCTGCGCTACAAGCGTCGCGGCGAGTATGGCGTTGCGGGTGGCGAGCGCGGCGACCTGGTCGTGACCACGCATGTGGAGGAGCACCCGCTGTTTAAGCGCAAGGGCGCCGACGTGACCATGGAGGTACCGGTCTCGGTCTACGAGGCGGCGCTCGGCTGCACGGTTGACGTGCCCACGCCCGGCGGCGCGACGGTTCGTCTGAAGGTGCCCGCTGGCACCCAGACGGGCAAGAAGTTCCGCTTTAAGGAAATGGGGGCGCCCGACGTTAAGCATCGCGGCCGCACGGGTGCACTGCTTGTCGAGATCAAGGTGCAGGTTCCCACGAACCTATCCGATGATGAGCGCGACGCCATGGCCAAGTTGCGTGAGGTCGACACGCGCGACTATCGCGAGAAGGTCAACCGTTACAAGGCGACGTACTAGGGCGGTCGTGGCGCACGCCCGCGCCCGCGGGCTTATGATGGACGATAACGAGACGGAAAGGGGTCAGGTAGCATGGCCGAGGACAATAGGAACAAACCGCTGTACATGATCAGCGTGGCGGCCGAGCTGACCGGCATGCATCCGCAGACTCTGCGCGTCTACGAGTCCAAGGGCTTGGTGAACCCCCAGCGCTCGGGCGGCAACACGCGTCTGTATTCGCGTGCCGATATCGAGCGCCTGGAGCTCATCAACCAGCTGACTGACGAGGGCATCAACCTTGCCGGCGTGGTGCGCATCCTCGATATGAAGGAGCGTGCCGAGGAGCGCGAGCGCGAGAACGAAAAGCTCCGCGCCCGCGTGCGCCAGCTCGAGGACGAGCTGCACGAGTACAAGATGCAGAAGAAGATCACCGCCCTGGCCCCGCGCGACGGCTCGGTTAACCCCGAACAGGTCATGCGCAAGCTGCTAGGCGCGGGAGGAGATTTGTAGTTACGCGGGTTTACCAACCCGCGTAACGGGCCGACGCTGCGCGCCGCCCAGAGCGACAATTTGTCATTCAAAAGGCAAGGCATGAC
>CALLNU010000031.1 GCA_938005465.1 uncultured Collinsella sp. | reverse complement strand
GCCCCACCACTCCACCCTCAATATGTTGTAAAACACCCCCGAGCATATGTTCGAAAACACAATATGTTGTGTTTGCAGCAAAGGCGTGATGCCACCTGTAGAACCACGCCCGCGAACCTCAACCTTCAAGTTGACCTTGAGGCGATTTTTACGTCCCTTTACACGCCGTTCACATCGCCCCCAAACTCCCCCGCCCACGGTACACACGGCCCACCACCGCGTCGGTGTCTGGCGAAAAATGGGACGGGCCTCAGATTGCCCATGCGCGCAAAAGTGCGTCTCGGCAATCTGGGGCCCGTCCCATTTAATATTTATAAATATGCAGGTCAGCGAGGTGCTAGCGATGTGCTAGCGGATGCGCCGCCAGATAGACCTCGGTCAGTTGCGTTCGGTCGACATGCGTGTAGACCTGCGTGGTCGATATATCGGCATGTCCCAAGATCTCCTGTAGCACACGGAGGTCTGCGCCGCCCGCAAGCATATGGGTGGCAAAGGAGTGACGCAGCGTGTGGGGATGGAGTCCCACCAGCCCCACCTGGCGCCCGTAGCGCTCACAGATGGCATGAATGCCCTGGCGCGACAGACGGCGGCCGTTCTTATTTAAAAAGACCGCCGAGGTCTCGGTTCCGCGGGCATGGGCCGCCAAGCGAGAACGCCCCTCAGTTACATAGAGCGTCAGAGCTCGCGCCGCGCTTCCCACCAGCGGTGACAGGCGTTCCTTTGAGCCCTTACCGCGAACGAGCACAAAGCCATCGTCGATATGGATATCGCCCACATCGAGCCCCACCAACTCGCTCACACGTAAACCGCATCCGTAGAGCACTTCCAAGATGGCATGGTCGCGCAAGCCCATCTCGCCCTCGGGGAAGTCTTGATCGAGCAGCGCCGAGACATCCTCCACCGATAGATACTCCGGCAAACGCTCAGCCTTTTTAGGCAGGCGCAACGCCGCCGTTGGATTTTGGGCCACAGCCCCATCGCGCACCAAAAAGGCATGCAGGCCCTTCACGGCCGCAAGCGCACGCTCCACCGAAGCATCGGAATAGCCCCCATCGCGACGGTCGGCAACAAAGCCCTCCACGACCTGACGGGTCACCTCTTCAAAAGACACAATACCCGCCCGCTCCAGATAGGCGCAGTACGTCGTCAGGTCACGACGATAGGCCGCAATCGTGTTGCGCGCCAAACCCCGCTCGACCGCGAGGTAATCGAGATACTCCCCCGCCGCCACGGCGAGCGACGAGGGAGTAGCTTCGGTATGTTCCTTATTCGCCGGCACCCTTAGTCCGTAGCGAGGTTCATGGGCGTCACCTGCAGACGGTCGACACCCTCGTGCTGGCCGATCGAAGCGCGCACGAACTCGCGGAACAGCGGCTGCGGGTTGGTCGGGCGGCTCTTGAACTCGGGATGAGCCTGGGTTGCCACATACCACGGATGCACGTCGCGCGGCAGCTCGACCATCTCGACCAGGCGCTCGTCGGGCGACAGACCCGAGATAACCAAACCGGCGTCCTCGAGCTGGTCACGGAAGGCGTTGTTGAACTCAAAGCGGTGACGGTGACGCTCGTAGACGAGCTCCTCGCCATATGCCTCGCGAGCAAGGGTATCGGCGGCGAGCTTGCACGGATAGGCGCCCAGGCGCATGGTGCCGCCCTTCTCGGTCACGTCCTCCTGCGAGCTCATCAGATCGATGACGCTAAACGGGCCGTCCGGATCGAACTCGGAGGAGCTGGCGCCGGCAAGGCCGACGACGTTGCGGGCGAACTCGCACACGGCCACCTGCATACCCAGGCAAATGCCCAGATACGGAATCTTGTGCTCACGGGCAAACTCGGCCGCGAGGATCTTGCCCTCCAGGGCGCGCTTGCCAAAGCCGCCGGGGACCAGGATGCCCGAGGCGTCGCCCAAAACCTCGGAGACATTCTGCTCGTCGAGGCTCTCGCCGTCGACCAGCTGGACGTCCACATGGCGATCGTAGAAGACGCCCGCATGGTGCAGGGCCTCGATAACCGACAGGTACGCATCGGGCAGCTGCGTGTACTTACCCACGACGGCGATCTTCACCTTGTCGGCGTGATGGTTGGCGTGATTCTGTTTGCGCAGGAACTCGTTCCACTCGCTCATGTCGCGCTCACGCGGATCCAGACCCAGGCGTTCGCAAATGCGCAGGTCAAAGTCCTGCTCGGCAAGCAGCTGCGGAACATCGTAAATGCTCGCGCAGTCCTCGTTGGTAAAGACGCAATCGGTGTCGACGTCGCAGAAGCTTGCGATCTTTCCGCGGATAGCGTCATCGATATGGTGGTCGGAGCGCAGCACGATGATATCGGGCTGGATGCCAAAGCTGCGGAGCTCCTTGACGGAATGCTGCGTGGGCTTGGTCTTGACCTCGTGGGCGGCGGCGATATAGGGAACGAGCGACACGTGGATGTAGCAGACGTTCTCGGGGCCGGCCTCCTTGCGGTACTGGCGGATGGCCTCGACAAACGGCTGCGACTCGATGTCGCCGATCGTGCCGCCCAGCTCGGTGATGACTACATCGGAGCCGGTCTGCTCCTCGATGCGGCGGAACTTGTCCTTAATGGCATTGGTGACGTGAGGAATCACCTGCACGGTACCGCCCAAAAAGTCGCCGCGACGCTCGCGGGCGATCAAGCTCTTATAGATGGCGCCGGTCGTAAAGTTGGAATCGCGGGTCAGGTTCTCATCAATAAAGCGCTCGTAATGACCCAGGTCCAAGTCGGACTCGTAACCATCCTCGGTAACGAAGACCTCACCATGCTGGAAGGGGCTCATGGTACCGGGGTCGACGTTCAGATACGGGTCGGCCTTCTGCATCGTTACTTTGTAGCCACGCGACTTGAGCAGACGGCCCAGCGAGGCCGCGGTGATACCCTTGCCCAGGGACGAAACCACGCCACCGGTTACGAACACATGCTTGGTCATATTGAGTTACCTGCGCTTCCCGTAGAAGTTGTTTATCCACATCTTACGGGTCTTCATTGTAATACTCGCGCCGCGGACCGTTCGCAATTTTTCTCGCGTGCGATTGCATTTCTCAATCTTGAAACAAAACGCCGCCCGGTTTCCCAGGCGGCGTCGCTGTGGCAAGGGTTACATGCTGCTATCGATCAGCAACCTCGTCCTCAAGCATTTCTTGAACGAGCATGCCGGTACGGACGCCCTCAAGATACCACTCGCCACGTTCGGTGAGGCAAATGCCATTTGCAAGCTGACCGCCGTCGTCGCTATAACGCGAGACGACATCAATCATGCCTTCGGAATCCAAGCGATCGATTGCGGCGCGGACACGATACGGCGAAACCCCCACGCGCTCGGCAAGCGTTTTGCGCGAGAAACCATACGGCCCGCCATTGTCTTCGGTTTGCTGGTCGATCTCCATCAACACCAGCACCTCGACACGCTTCATATCGTTGACACTCGCACGACCCTTGCCCGCCATAGCAGCCTCCTCAAACCGAGCACGAGCATCTAACGCGCCGTGCGAGACCGACACACCTCACGATGGCAGGTAATATCCATCATGCGGCATCCCGCTAAGGATGAAACAGTTACGGTTATTGTATACCGCTCAAATTGTTTCTAGGCAGGTAAACAGCTATTTTTCGCCGAAATAGGCGCTTTATTGATCAAAAAGCCGTACCGGGCGCTAACCCGATACGGCCAAAATGCAATGCAATTACCGCGGTGCTTCAAACTTAGCGATGGAAGAAACCGCGGCGCTCAAACTTGGGCTCGCAGCACACGTTGATACCCAGTTTGCGCAGTACCGTCTCGTCCGTCGGCGAGATAATCACGCTAAAGAAGGCATCGCAACCGCGCAGCTGCTCCAGGCCCGAAAGGACGCGAGCGGCCGTCTCACTCGTGGCCGAGGTGATCGACAGCGCCATAAGCGTCTCGTCGGTGTGGAGGCGCGGGTTTTTGCTGCCCAGGAAATGCGTCTTGAGCTTGCTGATGGGCTCGATCGCCTCATCGCTGATAACCTCGAGCTCAAGGTCGACGCCCGAGACGTGCTTGAGGGCGTTCATAATGAGCGAACTTGCGGCGCCCAGGCGCGTGGAGGTCTTACCGGTCACCACGGAGCCATCGGGCATGACCATGGCACCCACGGGACCACCCGTCAGTTGCTCCCTGGTGAGGGCCGCCGAGCGCGCCGGTGAGTAGTTTTTATCGATGCCGGCTTTCTTCATAATAATCTTGAGACGGTCGACTTGCTCATCGCCCACGCCGGTACGGCGCACATTTTCGACCGCGGTAAAGTAGCGGCGGACAATCTCCATCTTGGAAGCGTCGCGGCAGGCATCGTCATCGGTGATGGCAAAGCCGACCATATTGACGCCCATGTCCGTAGGGCTCTGGTAGGGGCTCTTGCCCAGGATCTTTTCCATCAGGGCACGGACTACCGGGAAGGCCTCGACGTCGCGGTTGTAGTTGACCGTGGTCTTGTTGTAGGCCTCAAGGTGGAACGAATCGATGATATTGGCGTCGTCGAGGTCAGCCGTGGCGGCCTCGTAGGCAATATTGACCGGATGCGTCAGAGGAAGATTCCAGACCGGGAAGGTCTCGAACTTGGCATAGCCGGCGGCGGTACCGTGCTTATGCTCGTGATACAGCTGCGAGAGGCAAGTAGCGAGCTTGCCCGAGCCGGGGCCGGGTGCCGTCACGACAACGAGCGGACGCGTGGTCTCGACAAACTCGTTCTTGCCGTAGCCATCGTCGGACACGATCAGATCGACATCGTGCGGATACCCCTCGATGGGATAGTGCAGCTTGGCGGGAATACCGAGCGCGTTCAAGCGGTTGCGGAACACATCGGCAGCAGGCTGGCCGGCGTACTGGGTGATGACCACAGCCGCGACGGCAAAGCCGTTGCCGCGGAACAGGTCAACCAGGCGCAGCACATCCTCGTCATAGGTAATGCCAAGGTCACCACGAGCCTTGTTTTTCTCGATGTGGTTCGCGTTGATCGCGATGATAACCTCGACATCGTCGGCGATGCTCTTGAGCATGCGGAACTTGCTGTCCGGTTCAAAACCCGGCAGCACGCGGCTCGCATGATAGTCATCGAACAGCTTGCCGCCAAACTCCAAATAGAGCTTGCCACCAAACTGTGAGATGCGCTCCTTAATGTGAGCAGCCTGCAGCTCGATATACTTCGCGTTGTCGAAACCCTGGCGCATATATGGCTCCCGTCCCGTTTCCATTTAATGTTCTAGGCGATTATAACGGAGCCCGCCCTCCCCGATACCCAGACCATCAACAGGCACTAACCAAACACGCCCACCGCAACCACCGGGGACCCGGGATAGCTAATTTGGAGCAGGGAACAAGTCACTCCGCACCAACAATGGAAACGTCACAGGCAGAGCCAAAGCCAGCAAACGTGCACCGGAGCGAGCAAGCTACCCCCTGCCTGCAACAATGGCAGCGCCGCAGGTTGAGCATAAGTCAGCGAGCGCCGTCCAGGACGTACAAGTTGGCATGAAAAAGGCAAGGCATAGACCTTCTGGTCATGCCTTGCCTTTTGAATGACAAATTGTCGTTCTGGGCGGCGCGCAGCGTCGACTGGTTGCGCGGTTCGTAGAACCGCGCAACATGAGAGCGCCCCCTCCCGCGCACGGAACGGGAGGGGGCTAAAGGTAGGAGTCTACCGGTGGGTTGACCCCACCGGACAGACGATGACCAGATGATCCTTTACAGGATCGTCAAGGTTTCCGTGGGGTACCCGTTGGGTACTTAGAGCAACACGCAGGCGACGGTCAGGATGATGGCGCAGACGACGGAGAGCGCGACGATGAGCTTAAGGGCAAACTTGAGCCAGGTCGTCCACTCGATCTTGGCCAGGGCGAGACCGCCCATGATGGCGCCGGAGGTCGGGGTGAACAGGTTCACGACACCGATGGCGGCGGAGAAGATCATGACCATGACCTCGGGCGAGAAGCCGAGCTTAACAGCCAGCGGTCCCATGATGGGCATGGAGACGGTGGCCATACCGGAGGTCGAGGGGATCAGGAAGGACAGGCCGAAGTAGACCAGGAAGCTCATGGGAGCGAAGATCACGCCGGACAGGCCAGCCAGGGCATTGGCGGCAGCGTCGAGGACGTAAACGTCGAGGCCGGTGCTAGCCATGAGGACGGAGATGCCACGGGCGAGGGCGATGACGAGAACAACGGACATCATGTCGGCAGCGCCGGTGATGAAGGTGTTGACGATCTGCTTCTCGGACAGGCCACCGATGATACCGATCAGAATAGCCATGAGGAAGAACCAGGTGGAAGCCTCGTCGAAGTACCACTGGCCAATGGGCAGGCCGGTGATCAGGGCAGACCAGCCCTGGACGACGGCATTACCGTCGGCGTCGTAGACAGCGCCAGCGTCAAAGAAGTTGGCGACGCCCTCGTTGAGGTCGGCCAGCGGGATGAAGCCGACGATCATGACGACGAAGGTGAAGGCGAAGGCGATCAGAACACCCTTCTGACGACCGGTGAGCTTGACCTCCTTGTGGACCTCGGAAGCAGCCTTGCCATGTGCCTCTTCGGCGTCCTTGAGTTCCTGCATCGAGAGGATGGTGGAACCCTTGTCAGCCTTGACCTTCTTGGCATAGTTCATCACGAAGACGATGGACATGACGGTGGTAACAAGCCACAGGACAGCACCGAGGCCGATGATGATGGACTGGTTCACGGCAATGTCAACGCCGGTCAGGGCGTCGACGGCAGCGCCGACGGCGAACGGGTTAACCGTGGAGCCGAGGCAGCCGCAGCCAGCGCCGAGCAGGACGGTAGCGGCGCCGACCATCGGGTCGAAGCCGGCAGCCATCATGGTAGCGGCGAGCAGGGCGTAGAAGGGAACGGTCTCCTCGCACATACCATAGGTGGTACCACCGAGGGAGAAGATGAGCATCAGCACGGGAATGAGCATGATCTCGTTGCCCTTAAGCTTCTGCACCAGGACGGCGATGCCGTTGTCCAGAGCGCCGGTCTCGGTCATCATACCGAGGAAGCCGCCCAGGATCATAACGAAGAGGCAGACGGGCAGAGCGTCAGCGAAGCCCTTAATCGGGGCGGTGCAGAAATCGCTCAGACGGGCGGCAGTAACCGCGCCGCCGGACGTGCCGGAGACGATAACGGTAACAACTGCAACAATTGCCAGCAGAGCAAGAAGAATGGTGAACGATGAAGGCATATCGCGCTTTTTCTTAGCGGTCTCAATCATAGTTCTCATCCCCCCTTCATAAATCATTTAACTTTCTCGCGCGAAGCGGATCTTCCGTGCCGTGCCCACCGCCCGACGCGAGATATTTACCAGACAAAGCCGCTCGGGGTGTGCAGCAAGACACCCCGAGCGAGATGCTAGATGCTCTTACTTGAGCGTGGCGTACATGACAGCCTTGATGGTGTGCATGCGGTTCTCGGCCTCGTCGAAGACCTTGGAAGCGGGGCTCTCGAAGACCTCGTCGGTGACCTCCTGCTCGGTGATGCCGAACTGCTCGCACTTCTCGGCGCCAATCGTGGTGTTGGTGTCGTGGAAGCTGGGCAGGCAGTGCAGGAAGATGGCACCCGGGTTGGCCATAGCCATGACCTCGGAGGTGACACGATACGGGGTGAGCTGAGCGATGCGCTCGGCCCAGACCTCGTCGGGCTCGCCCATGGAGACCCACACGTCGGTGTAGATAACGTCGGCACCGGTGACGCCGTCCTTGACGTCGGTGGTCAGCTTGATGGTGCAGCCGTTGGCCTCGGCGATGGGCTTGCAGGCCTCGATGACGTCGTCGGCGGGCATGCACTCCTCGGGGCCGCAGGCCACGAAGTTCATGCCGAGCTTGGAGCAGACAACCATGAGGGAGCGAGCAACGTTGTTCTTGCAGTCGCCCATGAAGACGAGGGTCTTGCCCTTGATGTCGTAGTTGAAGTTCTCCTGGACGGTCAGGATGTCGGCGAGCATCTGGGTGGGATGCCACTCAGTGGTCAGGCCGTTCCACACGGGCACGCCGGACTTAGCAGCGAGCTCCTCGACGTCGTCCTGGGCAAAGCCACGGAACTCGATGCCGTCATACATGCGGCCGAGAACGCGAGCGGTGTCCTCGATGGACTCCTTCTTGCCCATCTGCGACGAACCCGGATCTAGGTAGGTCACGCCCATGCCCAGATCCATGCCGCCGACCTCGAAGGCGCAGCGGGTACGAGTGGAGGTCTTCTGGAAGAGCAGAACGATGTTCTTGCCCTCGAGATAGCGGTGCGGAACGCCAGCGCGCTTCATGTCCTTGAAGTTCTTGGAAAGCTTGAGCAAGTACTCGATCTCCTCGGTGGAGAGGTCGAGGAGCTTGAGGAAGCTACGGCCGGAGAGGTTAACACCCATGGTTCGTTTCCTTTCGAAGAAATGAATTACGTAAGTATTAGTGTTGCCCGTTTGACGGGCGAAACCGGTGCGGTTGTAGGGGGACCGCACCGGAAACGGAAAGACTTAGAGGTCCTCGCGCCAGAAGGGCATGCTCATGCAGCGCGGGCCGCCGCGGCCGCGGGAGAGCTCGGCGGAGGGCACGACGAGAAGGTCCAGGCCCTCCTTGTACAGCACGTCGTTGGTGACGGTGTTGCGGGCGTAGACGCAGATCTTGCCGGGCTCGACGCACAGGGTGTTGGAGCCGTCGTTCCACTGCTCGCGGGAGGCCGCGATCGGGTCGCCGCCGCCGCAGGGGATCAGCTTGACCTGGTCGACGCCGGTGGCGTCCTCCAGGACGTGCTCGAGGGTGTCCTCGATCAGGCGGATGTTCACGTCGCCCGGGTTCTTGCCGGCGGTCAGCTCGTAGACGCGCAGGGTGCCCATGATGGCGGGGTGGATCGTGAACTTATCGACGTCGATCTGGGTGAAGACCGTGTCGAGGTGCATGAAGGCGCGCGAGACCGGGATGTCGAAGGCCAGGATGCGCTCGACCTTGGAGTCGGAGTTCCAGAAGATGTTCTGGGCCATGACGTCGATAGCCGCGGCCTGGGTGCGCTGGGAGATGCCGACGGCGAGGGTCTTCTCGTTGATGTTCAGCACGTCGCCGCCCTCGGTGTGGAACTGGCAGTCGCGGCGGAAGTACAGGGAGACGTCCTTGTAGTCGGGGTGGTACTTGAAGACGTACTTGCCGTACAGGGTCTCGCGGTTGCGGGTGACCGAGTACATGCGGTTGAGGTTGACGCCCTCGCCGACGACCGCGAACGGGTCGCGGGTGAAGTAGAGGTTGGGCATCGGGTCGATGATCAGGTCGGACTCGGACTCGGAGTTGACCAGGGAGTCGAGGGTCGTGGACGCCGTGAGGGGCATGTCGATCTCGGCCTTGGTCATGCCGGCCATGGTCTTCTTGACGAACTCGAGGTTGTCCTCGATGGAGTCCAGCTTCTCGCGGACGATCTGCGGCATGTGCTGGCCGCGGATGCCGGCCTCGGCGATGTACTGGTCGGTGAACTCGGCGCGGGCGCCGGGGACCTGGTCGAACACCTCGGCGACGAGGTTCTCGAGGTAGAGGACCTCCACGCCCTGGTCCCTCAGGATCTGGGCGAAGGTGTCGTGCTCCTGCTGTGCGACCTCCAGGAACGGGACGTCGTCGAACAGGAGTCGCTCGAGCTCGTCGGGCGGCAGGTTGAGGAGCTCGTCGCCGGGACGGTGCAGGCAGACCTTCCTGAGCTTGCCGATCTCGGAAGGCACGTGCAGACCTTTCGTCATGGCCTCCTACCTTTCTTTCGGGCCCCTGTCAGGGCCGATTCGTTAGCGCCCCTCCGTGTGAGGCGTTATTGCTGACGACATATTTATATCCAAAATCAGTTCATACTTCCACCTCGCCCCCGAACGGTTTTATATGAGGGGTGAACGGCATACACATATACTTCACGCATGGCACACTTTGATTTAATAAAGTTTATTTACGTGCTTAAACGCGTTTTCAATCCAGATAGCAAATGGAACTAAACTTTATTAAACCACCCTCAAATTGCATATTTCTAATAAAGCTATGAATAGAATTAGCGATTCATACCACGTCTCAACCATTTTCATTTTTATTCAGAAAAAAGTTTGTCCTATTCATTTCTGGTAACAAATTACCGTTTACCAGACACTTGATACCGTTCACCGGAAGCTCAGTATAAGGCCCAGCGAATACCGGCTCACCTTACGGCCTCATTTGTAACAACTTGACTTCTCGGTATAGAAAAAAGTCCCGCTCCCCTCATGGGAAACGGGACTGTTATCGATAATCGTAGGCAGATTTGAGCGGCCTTGAGAGCCGTCGGAATCCTAGCGATCGAACTCCGCCAGCGCCTCGCCCAAAAGCCTCAGGCCCTCGCGCAGAACGTCCTCGCTCGCGCAGTAGCCCAGGCGTGCGCCGCAGGGAAGCTCAAAGCGGCAGCCAGGTACCAGCAGCACTCCCCTCTCGGACAGCAGGCGCTTGCAGAACTCCTCGTCATCCTCGGGAATGTCCAGCTGGATAAACGAGGTGGACACACCCTGCGGGGCCGTCCAGGAGACACGATGCTGCGTGTCGATCCAAGCCTGCGCGATATCGCGGTTTCCAAACACGATCTTGCGGTTGCGCTCGAGGATCTTGTCCTTGTGCTTGAGCACATAGGTCGCCAGGGCGTCGTTGAACACGCCGCCGCAAATCATGGTGTAGTCGCGGTACGTGCGAATGCGATTAGATACCTCTTCGTCTGCCACAACCCAGCCCACGCGGGCAGCAGGCGTCGAATAGGTCTTGGACACCGAGTTGGTGACGATGGCTTTCTCGTACACATCGGCCATCGACAAAAAGTCCTCGGTGTTCTCAAGCGGCAGGTACACCTCGTCGCACAGCACATAGGCGCCCACCGAGCGGGCGATCTCGGCAATCTGGCCGAGCGTATCGGCATCGAGCACGGTACCGATGGGGTTCGATGCGTTGTTGATGCAGATAAGCTTCGTGTTGGGACGAACGATGCGCTTGAGCTCCTCGATATCGGGCTTCCATCCGAGCTCCTCGCGAAGCTCCCAGTACTCGACCTCGGCACCCAGCGTGCGCGGAATCTCGTAGAGCGGCGCATAGGTAGGCCACTCGGCGATAACGTGGTCGCCGGGCTCGACTACAGCCATGATGGCGTTGAGATTGGCGCCCGTGCAGCCATTGGTCTGCAGAATGAGATGGGGATTGACCTCGCGACGATACAGTTTGGCGACCTCGGCCTTAAAGTCGGGCGAACCCTCGATCCAGCCGTAGTTCATCTTCTCGCGGTCCAGGCGCTCGTAGAACGTGGCACCATCTTGATCGTCGAGCGCGCGCAGCTCGCCCATGGTAAGCGACGAAATCGTCGACTGGGCGATATCCCACGTAGCGCTCTTCTCCCAAACGTTAAGCCATTCCTCAACGCCGATCGTCTTGATATCCATGGCCAAGCTCCTTACAAAAGCAGTCATCCAATCGTGTTGACGCTCCTCAAACAAGATTGGGGCGGTGCGAATACCCGCACCGCCCCATTGGGAGACATCTAATGGCAGCTAGATGTATGTATTAAGACCTATACGGGTCCTTGAAGACCTTAGAGGTCCTCGCGCCAGAAGGGCATGCTCATGCAGCGCGGGCCGCCGCGGCCGCGGGAGAGCTCGGCGGAGGGCACGACGAGAAGGTCCAGGCCCTCCTTGTACAGCACGTCGTTGGTGACGGTGTTGCGGGCGTAGACGCAGATCTTGCCGGGCTCGACGCACAGGGTGTTGGAGCCGTCGTTCCACTGCTCGCGGGAGGCCGCGATCGGGTCGCCGCCGCCGCAGGGGATCAGCTTGACCTGGTCGACGCCGGTGGCGTCCTCCAGGACGTGCTCGAGGGTGTCCTCGATCAGGCGGATGTTCACGTCGCCCGGGTTCTTGCCGGCGGTCAGCTCGTAGACGCGCAGGGTGCCCATGATGGCGGGGTGGATCGTGAACTTATCGACGTCGATCTGGGTGAAGACCGTGTCGAGGTGCATGAAGGCGCGCGAGACCGGGATGTCGAAGGCCAGGATGCGCTCGACCTTGGAGTCGGAGTTCCAGAAGATGTTCTGGGCCATGACGTCGATAGCCGCGGCCTGGGTGCGCTGGGAGATGCCGACGGCGAGGGTCTTCTCGTTGATGTTCAGCACGTCGCCGCCCTCGGTGTGGAACTGGCAGTCGCGGCGGAAGTACAGGGAGACGTCCTTGTAGTCGGGGTGGTACTTGAAGACGTACTTGCCGTACAGGGTCTCGCGGTTGCGGGTGACCGAGTACATGCGGTTGAGGTTGACGCCCTCGCCGACGACCGCGAACGGGTCGCGGGTGAAGTAGAGGTTGGGCATCGGGTCGATGATCAGGTCGGACTCGGACTCGGAGTTGACCAGGGAGTCGAGGGTCGTGGACGCCGTGAGGGGCATGTCGATCTCGGCCTTGGTCATGCCGGCCATGGTCTTCTTGACGAACTCGAGGTTGTCCTCGATGGAGTCCAGCTTCTCGCGGACGATCTGCGGCATGTGCTGGCCGCGGATGCCGGCCTCGGCGATGTACTGGTCGGTGAACTCGGCGCGGGCGCCGGGGACCTGGTCGAACACCTCGGCGACGAGGTTCTCGAGGTAGAGGACCTCCACGCCCTGGTCCCTCAGGATCTGGGCGAAGGTGTCGTGCTCCTGCTGTGCGACCTCCAGGAACGGGACGTCGTCGAACAGGAGTCGCTCGAGCTCGTCGGGCGGCAGGTTGAGGAGCTCGTCGCCGGGACGGTGCAGGCAGACCTTCCTGAGCTTGCCGATCTCGGAAGGCACGTGCAGACCTTTCGTCATGGCCTCCTACCTTTCTTTCGGGCCTTACTGGCCGAATGTATCAGCGCCCCTCCGTATGGGACGCTGCTTGCTGACAGCTCTATTTATATCCAAAAACCACCCGCAATTCCACCTCGCCCCCGAACGGTCAGCAAAGTGCGATGAACGGTATATCGCATATGATTCCCCCATGATGCACTTCAGTTCTCTAAAGCATATTTTCACAGGTAAACGTTCTTTTTTCTAAGGAATTAAGCTAGATTGCACAATTATTTTCATGTTTTAGAATTGCATAGCTAAAACGGTTTTCTGCATATATTTGTCGTTTGTCCACGATTCGATTTGGATTCGATTATATTCAGCTCGCAATCATTCTTATTCATACATCCTCATCAGTTGAGTATGGATATAGATTGTTTTCAAAACGAGTCGGGCAGTTAGTTGCATGCCTTGACGGCGTAAGAAGTAGGTAAAGATACCGTTCGCACAATACGTCCGTGCCACAAGTCGACTAAATTGAGACAATAGTGAATAGGGTTAGGCTACCGTCCCCTGCGGGGACTGAACGGACAGATGCATATGCCGAGCAAAATCGAAAAAAAGCAAGCCGCCGCAAAGCTGCGCAAACCGCCGCGCGACTTCTCGTACACGCAGAACCGAGAGCTCAGCTGGCTGCGCTTTGACAACCGTGTGCTCGACGAGGCTTTTGATGAGTCCGTGCCGCTGTTCGAGCGCCTTAAGTTCGTCTCGATCTTCGAGTCAAACCTCGACGAGTTTCTCATGGTGCGTGTGGGCGGCCTGTCCGATCTGGCAGAGCTCAAAAAACAGCCTGTCGACAACAAGAGCAATATGACCGCCTCCGAACAGGTCGATGCTGTCATGGCCGAAATGCCCGGGCTCCTTACCCGTTGGGAGTCCATCTTTAAGAACATCGAGGGCAAGCTCGACACCCTGGGCGTTCACCGCGCGCGTGTCGATTCGCTTACGCCCGAGGAGCGCACCTTTGTAACCCGCTACTTCCAGGCCTACGTGTCGCCGGTCATCTCACCGCTGGTGATCGACCCGCGCCACCCCTTCCCCAACCTGCGCAACGGCGCGCTCTACCTGGCGTGCGGCCTGGACGGCGTCACCGACGAGGAAAGTCTGCTGGGCCTGATCGAGATTCCCGCCTCGATGAACCGCGTGGTCGAGATCCCCTCACCCACCGGCATCTACTCCTACATCTTGCTCGAGGACGTCATCCTCGCCTGCCTGGACAGCTGCTTTGGCTCCTATAAGCCGCTCGACCGCGCGCTCATCCGCGTCACCCGCAACGCCGACATCGACCCGGACGGCGAGGGCGTCGAGGAGGAAGAGGATTACCGCCAGCACATGAAGCGCATCCTCAAGAAGCGCCTGCGCCTGCAGCCGGTAGTGCTCGCCGTCTCGGGCTCACTCGAGAAGCAGACGCTCAAGACTATCCGCAAGGCGCTCGAGCTCTCGCGTCGCTCGGTCTTTACCTGCGATATCCCGCTCAACCTGGGCTATGTCTTTGGCATTGAGGGCAAGATTCCCGAGCACCTGCGCAACGAGCTGCTCTTTACGCCATTTAAGCCGCAGCCCAACCCCACCATCGATATGTCCCGCTCCATCCGCGAGCAGGTGCTTCAGCACGACAAACTGCTCTTTTATCCCTATGAGGCCATGAACCCCTTCCTGGATCTGGTACACGAGGCCGCCTACGACCCCGAGTGCATCTCGCTGCGCATCACGCTCTACCGCGTGGCCAAGCAGAGCCGCCTGTGCGAGTCGCTGATCGATGCCGCCGAGAACGGCAAAGAGGTCACGGTGCTCATGGAGCTCCGCGCCCGCTTCGACGAGCAGAACAACATCGAGTGGGCCGAGCGTCTGGAAGAGGCAGGCTGCACCGTCATCTACGGCTCCGAAGGCTTTAAGTGCCACTCCAAGATCTGCCAGCTCACCTATCGCGAGGGCATGGCGCTTACACGCCTGACGCTGTTGGGCACCGGCAACTTTAACGAGAAGACGGCCAAGCTCTACAGCGACTTTATGCTCATGACCGCCCATCCCGGCATCGGCGAGGACGCCAACTTGTTCTTCCGCAACCTGTCGCTGGGCAACCTGCGCGGCGATTACCGCTTCCTGGGCGTGGCGCCGGTCGGCCTGAAGCCACTCATTATGCGCGGCCTGGATCGCGAGATCCAGCGTGCCCTCGCTGGCGAGCCCGCCCGTGTGTTCTTTAAGCTCAACTCGCTCACCGACCGCGAGGTCATCGACAAGATCGCTGAGGCATCGTGCGCAGGAGTCCGCGTAGACATGATCATCCGCGGCATCTCGTGCCTCAAGCCGGGCGTTCCGGGCAAGACCGAGAACGTGCATGTCCGTTCTATCGTCGGACGCTTTTTGGAGCATGCGCGCGTTTACGCCTTTGGCGTGGACTCGGACATGATCTATCTGAGCTCGGCCGACATGATGACGCGCAACACCGAGCACCGCGTGGAGATCGCCTTCCCCGTGCTCGACCCCACCTGCCGCGCCCTGGTGCACGAATACATGGGCATGCAGCTGCGCGACAACGTAAAGGCACGCAGCCTCACGAGCGACGGCACCTGGGTCCCCGTGGAGCGCAAAGAGGACGAGAAGCCCTTCAACTCGCAGGAAGCTCTGCTGGAGCGTGCCTATCGCAACGCCGAGTCCGCCGGGCAGCAGCGCGCACAGGAGAAGGAACGCGTGGCCGAAGAAGCTATTCAGGCCGAGGTTGAACATGGGGCAGTTGCCAAACCGGAAACGGTTGCCGCTCCCCCGGTGAATGAACCCGTGGCTGCCGCAGAGCCCGCCGTGGAGAAAGCGCCCGAGGTTCAGAAGGTCCAGGCGACCGTCATTGAGCCCGAGCCTGCACCTGCACCTCAGCCCGAGCCGCAGGTCACCAAACCCGCACCCGAGACGAGTGCCCGCCGCGAGAAGCCCGCTGGCAAGACCAAGGCCATCGAGCGCCATCGCCCCGGTCGTGTGCGCATGGGACTGGGTCTGATCGGCCTGGGTCTTAAGACGCTCATTACCGGCAAGACGAAATAGACGTTTGTAGAAGCGCCCCGCATTTGAGGAAAGCCTCGGATGCGGGGCGCTTTTCCCTGCTACCATGGTGCGGACAACAACGCGAATGACAGGCAGGGATATGAAGCTCACTATAGAATCGATGACCTACGGCGCCGATGGGCTGGCGCACGCCGACAACGGCAAGGCCGTCTTTGTGCAGGGCGCCGTGGCAGGCGACACCGTCGAGGCCGAGGTCGTACAGGACGGCAAGTCGTTCATGCGCGCCCGCACCACCGAGATTCTGGAGCCAAGCCCCGATCGCGTTCAGCCTCCCTGCCCCTTCGTGGGCATCTGCGGCGGCTGCTCGTGGGGCAATCTCTCACGCGCGACACAGCTCGCCGCCAAGGAGCAAAACCTGCGTTCCACGCTCGAGCGCATCGGCAAGTTCGCTCCTGAGCAGGTCGATGAGCTGGTGCAGCCCATCCGCCATACCAAGGACGACTGGGGCTACCGCAATAAAATCGAGCTCGAACCGACCGTCGTCAACGGTCGCGTGCGCCTTGGCATGCACGGCGTCGATCCCAGCAAAATCGTGACCGTCGATGCGTGCCCGCTGTTCGATAAGCGTTTTCCCAAGGCGCTCAAATCGGTCGTCGGCGCACTCAACTATCTAAGCGGCAGCCATGATTTGGGCCTCGAGCGCGTGGGCATTCGTGCCTCGCGTCGCACCAAGGCGCTCGAGGTCGCACTCTGGACGCCCACGGGTTCCTTCCCGCGCTCGCAGGTCTCCCGCGTGCTGGCGGACGCCGCTCATCCCACGAGCGTGGTGCGTGTGATGAGCAAGGGCGAAAAGAAAGCCCGCCGTGTCTCCAAAGTCGAGATGCTCGCCGGCGAGGGCTCGTGGACCGAGAATATCGCCGAAGGCCAGATGCGCTTATCTGCCCCGTCGTTTTTCCAGGTCAATACCAAGGGCGCCGAGATTCTGATTGAGCTCGTTATGGACGCTCTCGACCCGCAGGAAGACGAACTGGCCGTGGACCTGTACTGCGGTGCCGGCACCTTTACCCTGCCGCTCGCGCGCCGCTGTGATTTTGTCGCCGCCGTCGAAGCCTATGGCCCGGCCGTGCGCGATCTACGCCGTAACCTCGAGATCAACAAGCTCGACAACGTCGACGTCATCGGCGGCGACGCGGTGCGCGAGTTCCCCGATCAGGATGCCGATGTCTTGGTAGTCGATCCGCCGCGCGCAGGCTTGGCGCCCGAGGCGATCGACCTCATCGCGAGCACGAGCGCCCGCGATGTCGCCTACGTGAGCTGCGACCCAGCGACTCTGGCCCGCGACCTCAAGCGCTTTGTCGAGGAGGGCACCTTCTCCCCCGTCAAGATCACGCCGGTCGACCTATTCCCGCAAACCTTCCACTGCGAAACCGTCGTCCACCTCAAGCGCAACTAACCTAATCTGTTTGAGGGGCGGGGGTTCAGCAATCATCGAGTGGTGAATGATTGCTGAACCCCCGCCCCATTTCGCTGCTGGTTTACCGGTGGTTAACTGGAGCGCCGCAGTTTTGGCAGAAGGATGCGTTTGCCTCCAACATTGAGCCACACTGTGGGCAAAAATGAGCGGACTCAACTGGCTGAGCATCATCGATTGCCGTCGGCACCTGCTGCGTCGGCGGGACCTGTTGCACAGGAGGCATTTGCTGGTACGAATTGGACTGCGGAGGCTGAGGCTTATTCGACGATTCCTTGTTCAAGATAACGGCAAAGGCAACAGCCGCGACACCACCAAATACAACTAGCAAAACGAGAAGATCGAATACCCTAAGGCCTATCATCGCAAATCAGCTCCTCATGTTGCGAAAGATGACGGATGCCGAGATTTTATCGCCGCACCGCAAGCCCCTCCTAGTGCGCAACACCCAGGCACGACCAGTCTTTTTGAGATTGGGGCGTGGCAAGCGTATGTCTTCGGGGTATAAGACGGCTAATTGTATGCCGCTTTTTGAAAGGAACCCTTATGCCCAGCGTTGCCGTTCTTGCCGCCGATGGCTTTGAAACGATTGAATGCCTGACCATGGTCGATGTCATGCGTCGCGGCGGTGTGCGTGCCACGCTCGTCTCGATCATGCCCACCCGCGAGGTCGTAAGCTCGCTGCAGATTCCCGTCACTTGCGACGCACTCTTTGACGAGATTAACTTTGACGAGTATGACTGCGTCGTGCTGCCCGGCGGTCTGCCCGGCGCCACCAACCTGCGCGCCGACCAGCGCGTCTGCGACGTAGTCTGTGAGTTCGCCGCGACCAAGCATGTTGCCGCCATCTGCGCCGCCCCGTTTATCCTGGGCGAGCTTGACCTGCTCGAGGGACGCCACGCCACGTGCTTCCCCGGCTTTGAGAAGAGCTTCCCCGAGGGTGCCTATACCGGCGACAAGGTCACACACGACGGCAACATCATCACTGCCAGCGGCATGGCCCAGTCGCTCCCCTTTGCGCTTGAGCTGCTGCGTACGCTCGCCGGCGACAAGGCTGTCGAGAAGGTTGCCGAGGGCATTCAGCTATGATTTTGGCTTCGCAATCACCGCGCCGCATCGAGTTGATGCGCGAAGCGGGCTACGACATCCGCGTCATTCCCGCTGACATCGACGAGACTCCTTTTGATGACGAGACCCCGCTTACGCTTGTCGAGCGCTTAGCACGCGCTAAGGCTGCCGCCGTTGCCGCCGAGCACGCCGAGCCCAATGAGCTGACCATCGCGGCCGACACCATCGTCACCTTCGATGGTAAGCTTTTGGGTAAGCCGGCAAACGAGGACGAAGCCCGCACCATGCTCCACGAGCTCTCGGGGCGCACGCACCAGGTCGCAACCGGCGTCTGTATCGTTAAAGCCGGCGATGCTACGGCTCCGCATGCCGCCGAGAGCCTGTCGTTTGTCGATGTGACCGACGTGACGTTCTATGAGCTCACCGACGAGCAGGTCGAGCGCTACGTCGCCTCCGGCGAGCCCATGGACAAAGCCGGCGCCTACGGCATCCAAGGCACAGGCGGCCGCATGCTCGTGCACGATATTTCGGGCGACTTCTATAACGTGGTGGGCCTGCCCATCGCTCGCGTCGCACGCGCGATTCAAAAACTATCGTAATTGCATCTGGCGCTGGGTATCCCCCAGCGCCTACAATTTCGGCGTACCGTACGGATCCCGACCGGGCATAAGGCCCGGCGGAAAACCGATAGGAGTAAAACATGGACACACTGCTTGAGGCCATTGACGTTTGCGATGTCGATGGCTTTTGCTTTGGCAACTATACGGACGAGGAGGCCGGCACCGGTTGCACCGTAATCGTGGCACCCGAGGGCGCCACCGGCGGTGTTGACGTTCGCGGCGGTGCCCCGGCATCGCGCGAGACCGACCTGCTGCGTCCCGAGAACACCGTGGACAAAGTCCACGCCGTCTGCCTTTCGGGTGGATCGGCCTTTGGTCTGGAGGCCGCAAGCGGCGTCGCCCGCGAGCTCGAGAGCCGCGGCATCGGCCTTCCCGTCGGCCCCACCCAGGTGCCTATCGTGTGCTCCAGCTGCATCTTCGACCTCGCCTTTGGCGACCCCACCGTGCGTCCCGACATTGAGGCCGGTATCACCGCCGTGCGCGAAGCGCTCGACAATACCCCCACCACGCTCGAGCAGGGCAACGTGGGTGCCGGCACGGGTGCCACCGTCGGAAAGCTCATGGGGCCCGCCACCTGCATGAAGGCCGGCCTTGGCGCTGCCGCCGTGGCGCTCGGTCCCGTTAAGGTAGGCGCTGTGGTTTCGGTCAACGCCTGCGGCAACGTCGTCGACCCCCTCACTGGCGAGTGGGTCGCTGGCATGCGCGCCGCAGCCGATAGCAACCAGATCGTCGACATGGAGCTCGCAGCCTTTGCCGCCGCCGGCTCCATGCAAATGCCACTCGACCGCACCAACACCACCATCAGCTGCATCGTCACCAACGTTGAGCTCACCAAGGCTCAGGCCACCAAGGTCTCCCAGATGGCCGCAGACGCCTATGCGCACGCCATCCGCCCCACGCACACCACGAACGACGGTGACGCCATCTACACCCTCGCCAGCGGCAAACTAGACGCTCAGACAAGCGCCGCCGTTCCCCTAGACCTGCTGGGAATGCTCGCCGTAAGGGCTTTGCAAACCGCCATCGTAAACGGAGCCAAAACCGCCAAAACCTCCCACGGCATCCCCAGCGCCGCAAAGTAGTCCACTCGACCGTCGGTCGGAGGCGGGCGGGCGTTACGTTTGCTGCTCTACAGTCCTATGCAAGACGAAGGCCACATTAAGTGGCCTTCTTTGCATGCGGAACTCGCGACAAACGTAACGCCCGCCCGTCCCCAACCGACTACCAACCAAATTCTTTTCAGCCCAGGCCCCTGTGTACCGCGCGTCGAAGATCTTCAAATTCAGGCAGCCTGACAATCGATTCTTATAGCAGAGGCCCCTTGGCCTTTAGTTTGATACAAGTTCCGCACGAGCCGGAAAGCACTTAATGTGCTTTCCGTGCGAGCAGGACTGTTCGCAGTAGCAAACTAAAGGCCAAGGGGCCCAGTCAACCTATCAGCAGCGATTACTCAACAGTTAGTTGAATTTGAAGATCTTAGAGGCAAGACGGTATAGGCCGAGCGTGGTTTTGTCTCCGGCCCGTCCGCGCAGATTGGTGAAGAACCCGACCACGCCGTAGCGGGCACGACGATACATGCGCTCGTCGTAGGCCTTCAAATCATTCCACAGCATCTTTAGGCGCTCGTCGGCGCAATCTTCCTCGGAAAGCTTGGTGAGAACCGAGCAGATCGCCGCCATCATGGTGAAGTAGCCCATCATGTACGAACGCAGGCGCGACGACTCGACATCGCTGTACAGGTGGTACGACTCCATCATGATACGCGTAACACGGAACTGCTGGTCCAGACGCTTGACCATCGTGGCCTCGTTGACACTCTGGCCCTCGCGACCGATAAAGTAGCGATAGAGGTCGATGTCGGCGTAGTACATGGTCTTGCAACGCGGCAACGGCACATAGGCGTAGATGTTGTCCACATAGAACGTGTGCGGCGGCATGGGAAGGTTGGACTCGCGCAGCACATCCGTGCGATAGCACAGGCTGTGCATGAGTAGGTTCTGGTCCAGGCGGAAATGACCGATCTGATCCCAGGAAAAGATCTTTTTGCGCGGCAGGGCAAATTTGTAGCCAATAGCGGTATGCGTGCCCTCGTAAACCTTCTCGTACACGTAGTTCGAGATAAACAGGTCAACGCGCTGATCGCGCTCTTCAAAGCCACGCAGAATCGACAGCATAGTCGAAAGAGCCGCAGCGTCGAGCCAGTCGTCCGAGTCGACGACCTTGTAGTAAGTGCCCTGTGCCTCGCGCAGACCCGAAAGGACGGCAATACCGTGGCCGCCGTTCTCCTGGTGTACCGCGCGAATGATACCGGGATAACGCGCCTCCCACTCGTCGGCCTTGGCGGCCGTCTCGTCCTTGGAGCCGTCGTCCACCACGATGATCTCGATATCGGTGGCGTAATTGCTCCCCTCCAAGATGGAGGTGATGCAATGGTCCATGTCCTTGGCGGCGTTATACGAGGGAATACCGAATGTTATGACTTTATGCATGGCAGGCGATAATCTCATCCGAAAGATCGAGGGCGGAATTGGTCACGGCGTCCATATCGTAGTAACGATACTCGGCCAGACGACCCACCGGGTGGAAGTTCGTCAGGTTCTGGACGCGCTCAAGATAGCGCTCATAGAGCTCACGGTTCTCGGGCTCAAGAATGGCGTAGTACGGCGTCTCGCCCGAGCCGGGCGTATAGGCCTTGGAGTACTCCTTCATGATGGTGGTCTTGCCGGGCAGGACCTGACCGGTCATGTTCTTGAACTCGGTGATGCGCGTGTAGTCCTCGCTCGTGGTGTAGTTGACGGTGCCCACGGGCTGGAACTGGTCCGTATCGAGCGTCTCGAACTTCATATCGAGCGTGCGGTACGGCAACGCACCCAAGTCGAGGTTGAACAGCTCGTCGAGTGGACCGGTATAGACAATCTCGCCACCATAGACCTTGCCGTCGATCTTGACGGTGGTCTCGTCGATCTCAAAGAGATCGCGGGCGTCCACGTCGCAGAACACGTCGATCAGGTCGTGGTCGAGCATGTGCTCAAAGAGCGCCGTGTAGCCCTCCTGCGGCATGCCCTGGAAGGGAGCTTGCGGGAAGTAGCGGTCATCATCGCCCACAAAGACGGGAACGCGGCCGGTGATCGAGGGGTCGATCTGATCGGGCGTCTGGCCCCACTGCTTCATGGTGTAATGCAAAAAGACGTTCTCGTAGACGTAATCGGCGACCTCGGCAAGATCCGGGTCGTTCTTCTTACGCAGCTCCATAATGGGCACCTTGACATCCTTGCCAAAGGTCTCCACGAGCTTCTGATACAGCTCCTCGCCGCGCTCGTCACCAAAGGCGAGCTTGAGACTCGCATGGTTGAAGGGCACGGGCATAAGGGTACCGTTGATGTTGGCGAGCACCTTGTGCTGATAATCCGTCCACTTGGTAAAGCGCGACAGGAAATTGTGCACGCGCTCGTTAAAGGTGTGATAGATATGCGGACCGTACTCGTGGATCAGGATTCCGGCCTCGTCAGTGCAGTCATAGGCATTGCCCGCAATGTGGCTACGGCGCTCCAAAACGGCAACACGATAGCCGATGGTCTCGGCAAGACGGCGGGCGCAAACGGCACCGGCATATCCAGCACCGACGACAATCATGTCGTACGCGCCGGCGTTAAAGCCTTCAGGCAGGCCTGAGGTAATCTGCATCGATACTCCTTGTCAAAAGCCACGGGCTCGTTAGCTGGGCTTTTCTCGAACATTCTTCGAGACATATTTATCAGAGCGATTATAGCGCTAATGCGTCCTATAATGAGCTTGCCACACAAGGAAAGCTCAAGCACCGCGGCGAACATAATTGAAAGGTAGACCCGCTAGCAGCGGGTTTATTCGTGAACAGCCGGGCGCCTGGAGCTTAGCGAAACGCTTGTAAGGAGTAACATGAGCGATTTCCTAAACCGTATGAAGTCTGCCGCCAAGGCTGACCTTAAGACGATCGTCCTGCCCGAGGGCGAGGATCCGCGCACTATCGTCGCGGCCACCAAGATCATCGAGGAGGGCCTGGCAAAGATCGTCATCCTGGGCAACCCCGACGAGATCAACGTTCCCGGCGCCACCGTCATCGACCCGCGCAATGCCGAGAAGCACGAGGAGTATGCGCAAAAGTTTGCCGAGCTCCGCGCCAAGAAAGGCGTTACCATCGAGCAGGCTCGCGCCCAGGTGATGGATGCCACCTACTTTGGCACCATGATGGTCAAGATGGGCGACGCCGACGGCCTGGTCTCCGGCGCCTGCCACTCCACCGCCGACACCCTGCGCCCTGCGCTTCAGATCCTCAAGACCGCCCCGGGCACCAAGCTGGTCTCGGCCTTCTTCGTGATGTGCACCGACACCCCGCAGTTCGGCACCGACGGCACGCTGATCTTCGCCGACTGCGGCCTCAACATCAACCCGTCCTCCGACGAGCTCTCCGAGATCGCCATCGCCTCCGCTCACTCCTGGTCCACCTTCATGGGCAATGTTGAGCCGCACGTGGCCATGCTCTCCTACTCCACCATGGGCTCCGCCGGTGGCGAGGTCGCCAAGAAGGTCCAGGAGGCCGTGAAGTTCTGCAAGGAGAAGGCTCCCGAGCTCGCCATCGACGGCGACCTGCAGCTCGACGCCGCCATCGTCCCCACCGTCGCCCAGCTCAAGGCTCCCGGCTCCTCCGTCGCCGGTAAGGCCAACGTGCTCGTGTTCCCCGACCTCGAGGCCGGCAACATCGGCTACAAGCTGGTCCAGCGCTTCGCCGGCGCCGACGCTTACGGCCCCATCCTGCAGGGCATCGCCAAGCCGGTCAACGACCTTTCGCGCGGCTGCTCTGCCGACGACATCGTGGGTGTCGTGGCCATCACCGCCGTCCAGGCTCAGATGGCTGAGTAGCGTACTGATCCGCTCGGGACCCTACAGGGTAAAGCTCTGAAAACGTCCTCAGGCATGCGAGAAGCCCCGCTGCGCACTACGTGCGGCGGGGCTTCTCGCGCCTTGCGGATTGTTTTCAGAGCTTTACCCTGTAGGGTCCCTGCCGCTACGTGGTGCTCAGGGAATCTGGAGTGGACGGCGGCTTGGCTACGAATTGGGGCTGAAAATCTGAACGGATGGGTGTCGTTGCTGGGAGCGCAGGCGTTGCTGGTGGCGATCACTTTGGGACTCGGATTTCCGCTTGCTAGCAAAAAGGCCTCCGGAGCTGTTGCTCTGGAGGCCTTTTTTCAATTACAGACGAATGCGTTAGCTGTTCTTGGTCAGACGCTCGACGTCGTGGGCGATCATGTATTCCTCGTCGGTGGGGATGACCATGACCGTGACGGAAGAGCCGGCGGCGCTGATGACCTGCGGGCCGTTGCCCACGGCCTCGCGGTTCTTGTTGTTGTCGATGCGCACGCCCAGCCACTCAAAGCAGTCGCAGAAGGCCTTGCGAATCGACCAGTCGTTCTCGCCGATGCCCGCGGTAAAGGTGATGGTATCCACGCCCGCCATGGAAGCGATCATGGAACCGGCCTGCTGCATGGCCTTGTATGCGAACATATCGAAGGCGAGCAGGCAGCGCTCGTCGCCCTCGGAGGCGCGCGTACGGATGTCGCGGGCGTCGTTGGAGATGCCCGAGATGGCAAGCAAGCCCGACTGCTTGTTCATCATGTCGTCGACTTCCTGGTAACTGTAGCCGCCCTCGCGCTGCAGGTAGCACACGGTGGCCGGGTCGATGGAACCGCAACGGGTACCCATCATCAGGCCGTCAAGCGGCGTGAGGCCCATCGTGGTATCGCGGCACACACCGTCCTCAATGGCGGCAAGCGAAGCACCGTTGCCCAGATGGCACGAAAGCAGGCGATGGCAGCGCGAGCCCAGGATTTCCTTGGCCATCATCCACTCGTAACGGTGGCTCGTACCGTGGGCACCGTACTTTCGCACGTGGTACTTGTCGCACACGTCCTTGGGCAGGGCGTAGGTGTAGGCGACCTCGGGCATGGTCATGTGGAAGGAGGTGTCGAAGACGGCCACGTTGGGCAGCTCCGGATACTTCTCGCGGCAATATTCGATTGCCGCCGCCTCGCCGTAATTGTGCAGCGGAGCGAGCGGGGCCACCTCAAGGATCTTAGCCATGACCTCGTCGTCAACGACTGCGGAATCATCGAAGTGCCAGCCGCCCTGAACGATACGATGCCCAATGCCATCAATCGTAAAGTCGGTCTTCTCGAGCTCCTCGAGCACGCGAGCGATAGCAGAGCGATGATCGGGGAAGGGAACCTCCTCGGTCTGCTTGGTGCCACCGTTCTCGGAGTGACCAAAGATGCCCATCTCCGATCCGATACGCTCGCAATTGCCCTTGGCGAAAACCTCGCGGGTATCGGTATCCAAAAGCTGATATTTAAGGCTCGAGCTGCCGGCGTTGACAACAAGTACGTTCATGAGACTCCTTCGTGATTACAGTACGGTCAGCAAACCTATAAGGCGACCGTACCCTTAATAAGAAGTTATCAGAATTCAATAAATAACTATTAAACTCTTCGCCCAAAGAGCATAAAAGGAGGCTGAACGGCACAAGGCCATCCAGTCCCCTCCCCTTGCATCAATTACTTGCCGCTGACGATGCGCTCGACGTCGGAGGCGATCATGAACTCTTCATCCGTGGGGATGACGAAGATCTTGACCTTGGAATCCTTGGCGGACAGGCACCAAGCGCCGTCGCCGCGCAGGGCGTTGCGGGCATGGTCCATCTTGACGCCCATAAAGGCCAGACGGTCGGCCACGCCAGCGCGGACAGCCGGAGCGTGCTCGCCGATGCCGGCGGTAAAGACCAGGGTGTCCATGCCGCACATGGAAGTGGCCATCTCGGCGGCCTTGGCGGCAATCTTGTAGACGAACATATCGAAGGCGAGCTGAGCCTCGGGGTCACCGGCAGCGGCGAGCTCCTCAACGTTGCGGCAGTCGTTGGTCTTGCCGCCGGTCACAGCCAAAAGGCCGGACTTCTTGTTCATCATCTCGTCGACCTCGTCGAAGGTGTAGCCGCCTTCGCGCTGCAGGTAGCACACGGTAGCAGGGTCGATGGAGCCGCAGCGGGTGCCCATCATGACACCGTCGAGCGGCGTCAAGCCCATGGTGGTGTCCATGCACTTGCCGTCCTCGATGGCGCACAGGGAAGCGCCGGAACCGATGTGGCACACGACGACCTTGCGAGCCTCGCCGTTGGTCATCTCGGCAACCTTCTTGGAGATGTAGCGGTAGCTGGTGCCGTGGGCGCCGTACTTACGGATGTGCAGCTTGTCGCAGACGTCCTTGGGCAGGGCGTAGGTCTTAGCGACCTCGGGCATGTTGAAGTGGAAAGCGGTGTCGTAGACCGTAACGTTGGGCAGATCGGGATACTGCTCCAGGCAGTACTCGATAACGTTGGCCTCGGGGTTGTTGTGCAGCGGCGCCAGCGGGGCGACCTCGCGGATCTTGGCGAGAACGTCCTCGTCGACGAGGGAGGAATCACCAAAGTACCAGCCACCCTGAACGATACGGTGACCAATGCCCTCGATCTTGACGCCGTTGGCCTCGAGGTCCTTCAGGACGACCTCGATGGCGACCTTGTGGTCGGGGAACTCGATGTTCTCGGTCACCTTCTTGGAACCGTTGGCAGCGTGGGTGAAGGTACCGCCGGTAAAGCAGACGCGCTCGCAGGAGCCCTTTGCGGACACCTTGTGGGACTTGGTATCGATGACCTGATACTTAAGGGTCGAAGATCCTGCGTTGACGACCAGAACGTTCATGTGTCTCCCTACTAACAGGCGGTGTGGCGCCGCCAGGTTACATACGCTTCAATAATAAACCCAAACGCCCTCGCGCTCGGGTTTATTGCGTTGATATATAAGTTATCGGTGCTTGAGCTTCCGTTTCATTGCAAGGAAGAAGCGCCCTCAGATGAGGTTCTCGCCCAGGTTTTTGCCGCCGAGGACGTGCATATGGAAGTGCATGACGGTCTGGCCGGCGTTGACGCCCTTGTTGGAGATGACGCGGAAACCGTCCGCCAAGCCCTTGGCCTTAGCGACCTCCTGGATGGCGTGAGCCATTGCACCCATGGTCTCGGCCGGCACGTTATCGGCGATATCGCTGTAGTGCTTTTTGGGGATCACGAGCGTATGGACCGGCGCCTGGGGATTGAGGTCGTCGAAGGCGATGACCTGGTCGTCCTCATAGACAACGGTCGAGGGGATCTCGTGGTTGGCAATTTTGCAGAAGATGCAATCGCACATGGTTGGTTCCTTTCTCACAGACCAAGGTAATTATATTTGGTCGGGATGGTTAGAACGAGAGGTTGTCGTCGGTGTTGGCGGCTTCGCCGTCGGCGAGCACGTCGTTGCCGTCGACGTCCTTAAGAAGCACCGAGACCTTCTGCTCGGCATCGGACAGGCGGGTGCGCAGGCTCTTGAGGAGCTCGACGCCGCGGGTATAGCTCTCGAGCGACTCCTCGAGCTCCATATCGCCCGACTCCAAGCTGCGGATGATGAGCTCCAACTCCTGCGAAGCCTGCTTGTACGTAAGCTGCTCGACCGGGGTTTTCTCTGCCATATCTGTTTCCTTTCCTAAAGGTTTATCGCTATGAAACGCGGCCTACTCGACCGTATCGACCGTTGCCGTCACGTTGCCGTCTGCCATGCGCACGCGGATGGCGTCACCGGCCTTAAAGGTCTTGGCGCTCGTGGCCACCCCATCATCGCTGTACGCGATGGAATAACCACGGGCAAGCACCTTGAGCGGCGACAGGGCATCTAGCGAGGCTGCCGCACGGCCCAGGTCGGACGCGGGCTTGTTGAGCATCGTGCGCCCCTGATGCTCCAGACGGGAACTCGCAAGCGCGAGCGCATGGCGCTTGCCATCGAGTCCCGAGGTGCTTGCAACCAGACGCTCGGGCAGGCGCTCAAAGTTGGAACGGAATGTCCCGACCGAGCGTACTATGGCGCCCGACAGGCGATCGGCCGTCAGGGCAAGCTCAGACTCGCGACGCTCGACCATAAACGTTGGGTCGTTGAGGCACGGGCGGCACGCAGCCGCATCGAGCGCATCGCCCAAGCGGGCCGTATAGGTATCCCAGGCGCGGCGACCGCGCTGGTCGAGCATCTCCAGATCAACCTGATTCGACCCAATCATCGATGCCATCGCGGCACCCAGACGCTGATGGCGCGCCTCGAGCACATCGGCCAACTCCGTCATAGCCGGCGCCACCGATTCTGCCGCCGCCGTGGGCGTGGAGGCGCGGCGGTCGCTCACCATGTCGCAAATCGAGGTATCAGGCTCATGGCCAATGCCGGTCACCACGGGCACAGGACAAGCCGCCACCGCGCGAGCAAGCTCCTCGTCGTTAAAGGTCATGAGGTCCTCAAAGGAGCCGCCGCCGCGCACCAGCAAAATACAGTCGGGCGCCGGCGTGATGGCGGCGGCGCGGCGCAACCCCTCAATGAGCTCAGCCGGCGCACCCTCACCTTGAACCTTGGCGCCCACGCAGACGAGCTCGACGAGCGGGTTGCGACGACGCAATGTGCGCTTGACGTCGTCGATTACGGCACCCGAAAGCGAGGTGACGACCGCCACGCGGGAGCAGAACACCGGAATACGGCGCTTGCGCGCTTCGTCCATCAGGCCCTCGCGACGCAGCTTTTCGGCCAGTTGCGCCACTTGTTGACGCAGCAGACCCTCCCCCGCCAGCGAGAATGAGCGAGCGACAAAGCTCATGCGGCCCGTGGCCTTATAAAGATTGAAGCTGCCCTTAAAGCTCACCTGCATGCCGTCGCGCAGATCGAACGTGCGCTTGAGATAGGCACCCTTCCAGATGATGCAGTCGACGGCCGCCGAGTCGTCCTTGATCTGAAAGTAGCAGTGGCCGCTTCGGGCATTGGGGCCACGGAAGCCCGTGACCTCGCCCAAAACGCTCAGCTGCGGAATGGCATCGAGCGCGCCGGCGGCGATCTCCACCGCCTGGCTCACGCTGAGTTCCTTACGCTCCTGCTCGTCCGAACCGTCGAACTCGGCGGAAACGGCATTGCCGGTCAGATTCCAGCCTGCCACGCAGCCTCCTTTCGTTATCGTGCACAAGGGCTCCGGCCCTGCGCAAATTCAAGTCCAACACATAGTACAGCGCCGCGGGGACACAAATCTCCGCGGCGCCTGTCAAGCCAATTTGTTATCGGTTGGAGTTTCTATTGTAGCGAGCCATCAGGTAGAGCAGCTGAATGATCGAAGTGAGCGCTGCAGCAACATAGGTAAGCGCGGCTGCCGTCAGGACCTTCTTGGCACCATTGACCTGCTTGGAGCTCATGCCCGACTGCTCGATGTACGCCACGGCGCGGCGGCTGGCATCAATCTCGACCGGCAGCGTAACCAGTTGGAACAGCACGCTAAACGAGAAGAAGATCAGTGCGAGGGTCGTGAGTCCCGCGATGTTCATAAACAGGCCCAAGAGCAACACGATGGTCCAGGTGTTCTGGGTAAAGTTGACGACCGGCACGAGGGCGGTGCGAACCTTCATCATGGCGTAACCGCTTTGACGCTGGGCGGCATGGCCCGCCTCGTGGCAGGCGACGGCAACGCTTGCGACCGACCCGCCCGAACGGTTGGCATCCGAGAGATACAGGTTATTGTCCTGTGGGTTGTAATGGTCGGTGAGCTCGCCGGCGACACCCTTGATACCCACGGCGTTGCAGCCGTTGGCGTCGAGCATGCGGCGAGCGACCGTGGCGCCCGTGTCGCCGTCCGAGCGAACCTTGGACCAGGTTTTGTACGTCGAGTTGATATAGTTCTGTGCGGCAAGGCCAATCACCGTGCAGACAAGAACAACCAGCAGGTACAGCGGGTCGATGCCAAAGCCGTATCCATAGTAATAAGGCATGCGAATTCCTCCGAATCGAGTTACACGTTGGAGGCATTCTACCCACTCAAGCGGCTAGGCTTCCTTACAGCAATTCAATTTTGCCATCTTTGACCGTCAACCCCATGTTGCCCGAGAGCAGATCGTCCAGGCGCGAGCCCACAAGCTCAAAGCGCCAGCCTTCGCGCAAGGGGCTCTGCTCGGGATGCTCAATGTAGTCGGCCAGGTCATCGCGCGAGGCAATGACCGAGGTCGCCACTCCCGAGCGTTCGGCAACCAGGCGGATGAGCGCGTACATGAGATCCGTCACGCTCTCCAACTCCGGAGAGATCTGGCGATGCCCGCGCACCATGAGCGGCAGGCGATCGTGCGGGCAGCTTGCGCCGCGCTTGATGGCCATGAGCGCACCGTCCACGTCGCGCTCCCCCAACTGATCGGTACCGCGAATGCTGCGGAACTCCTCAACGCGCACGGGATTGCGTTTAACGAGCGCAAGCAGCGTGTCGTCGGACATGACCCATTTGCGCGGGATGTTGCGGCGCTCGGCGCGGTCCTCACGCCAGGCGGCGAGCTCGCGCGCGATACCCAGCTGGTGACGACTGCACGAGTTGATGCGTTTGACCTTGCGGAACGCCTCGTGGCGATCGGCGCGATAGTGCGACTCGTCAGCCAGCGGGCGCAGCTCGTCGAGCACCCAGTCCACGCGGCCCAGCTCGCGCAGGCGGCTCATCATCTCGGTATAGGCGACGATCAGATACTTGACGTCATCGATCGCGTACTCAATCTGCTTATCGGTCAGCGGGCGACGCGACCAGTCGGTCAGTGACTCGGTCTTGGGCAATGAGACGCCGCAAAACGTCTGCACGAGCGCGCCGTAGGAAATCTGCTGACGCTCGCCCAAAAAGGCGGCGGCCACCTGCGTGTCAAAAATCGGACGCGGCAGCACGCCTACGGTATGGAGCATGACCTCCATATCCTGCGAGCAGGCGTGGAAGACCTTGGTCACGCTCTCGTCGGCCATAAGCTCGGCCAGCGGCGATAGGTCGTCGATTACCAGGGGATCGACCGCTACACTCTCGGCAGGGGTGGCAATCTGAACCAAACACAGACGCGGATGGAACGTGCGCTCGCGCAAAAACTCGGTATCGACGGCAATCGCGTCGAACTCACGGGCGCGCTGGCAAAAGTCGAGTAGAGCCTGATGTGTGGAAATGTACATATCAACCCATCGAATAAGGTTAGGCCCGAAAAACACGGGTAGGATATCGGCATTGCCTTACAACTATACTCGGTTAGTCACAGAACGGGAACGTAAGTATGCGCTACCTTATCATCCACAACCCGGCATCGGGCCCCAGCTCAGATGAAATCTACGCATTCACGCACGCCCTTGTACAGGGCGGCGACGAAGTCGTGATGCGCTTTATCGGCGATGGCATGGAGCCCGAGGACGCCGTGGCAGACGTTCGCGAGTTCGACCGCGTGGTCGTCTCGGGCGGCGACGGCACCGTCTCCAACGTGCTCGACCAGATGCGCGGCTGCGGCGTCCCCACGCTCGTTTTCCCCTCCGGCACGGCCTGCCTGTTCTTTAACAACATCGGCAATGCCCCCGAGGCAGCGGCGCTTGCCAAGGCATGTCGCGCCGGCCGCACGGTCAAAGTAGACATGGGCGAGCTCTTTTGGCTCGACGAGAACGGCAACGAAAAGCGCCATGGCTTTATCATCATCGCCGGTTCGGGCTTTGACGCCGAGATCATGATGAAGGCCGCCCCCACCAAAAACGACATCGGCGAGATCGCCTACTTCCTCTCCGCTCTCGCCACGCCCAACCCCACGGTGGCGCACTTTACCATTGAGCATGATGGCATTGTTGAGGAGCTCGACGGCATCTGCTGCATGGCGGGCAACACGTCTGTCATCCAAAACGACATCAACCTGTTCCCCAACTGCCGTATGAACGACGGCATGGTCGACATCGTCGTTATTGAGCCCGTGCGCACGGTGCAGTTGCTCCCCACGGTAATCACCGCCGCGCTCGACCCCGCCGGCAAGGTACTCGGCCGCCCGCAGTTTAAGATCATCCAGACCAAAGAAGCCAAGATTACCTGCACGCCATCGCTCGGCATGCAGTTTGATGGCGAGATCATCTCCAGCAACTCCGGCGTCTTTGTCGCCCGCGCGCTACCGCAATGCCTTGATATCATCGTCGACGAATTCTCGCCGCTCGGAAAATAGGAGGACCCCCGTGAACGACAACCCCATCCTTGGCTTTATCGTCATCGTTTTGGCCATGCTCGTCGGCTATGCGATCAACGTGATCCACCGCCGGAAGAAGTAATTCCACATTGGTATGATATTCATCCAATTATCGTCTCCCCTGCTGTTTATGCATTTGCCAAACAGCAGGGGATTTTCATTTCAGGCATTCCCAGCTACTTTATTCGGCTACAGTAATTACAGGGCGTCTTTATTAAAGTAAAGCTACAAACTGAGTACAATTAACCGCTCGTCGCATATTTCATCACGCTTATCGAGTAAGTGTCTTTCATAGATGAATATTGTTTCCAGTTCGTTACGCTAATGGGGTGTCTTTATTGGCTGAAGCCCTCTGGCGACAGAGGGCTTTCGCACGCTGGGAGGGAAAATGAGGAAAACTCACCCCGTCAACGCGCTCAAGAAGCTAGGCATAGGCCTCGCCTTTGGAGCTGCAACCATCATGTCCATGCCGACATCCGCGCTCGCCTGCACGCAGATATACATGGGCAAAAACTATACGGCCGACGGCAATACGTACTACGGCCGCGCCGAGGACTTTGGCAAGCGCTATCTTAAGCACTACGGCATCGAACCTGCCCACGAACCTGGCTTTAAGTACAGCTCGATTGAATCTGCTTTTGAATACACTTCGAACAAGCCTACCTATCGTTACAGCTATGTACGCGACCACCCCTCCAACTGGATGGGTCGCACCGACGCCTATTCCGAGGCCGGAATCAACGAGAAGGGCGTCTCCTGCTCTGCCACGCTAAGCACTTCCTATAACGAGGAGGCCGATGCAGCAGACCGCATCGATGAGAAAGTGGGTCTGGGCGAGTACAGTTACGGCAGCATCATCCTGGGCGAGAGCGCCACGGCCCGCGAGGGCGTCGAGCTTCTCGGCAGACTGATCGATGATCAAGGCGTCTGCACCAACGACCAGATCATCATCGCCGACAACAACGAGACCTGGCTGTTCGCCACACTTTCCGCCCATCAGTGGATCGCCATGAAGCTCGCTGACGACGTCGCGTCGCTCAACCCTAATATCGGGAGCCTCAACTACGATGTCGACCTTGATGACCCCGAGAACTGCCTACACTCCGAGGGCATCGAGTCCATGCCCGTGGAGAAGGGCTTCGCCAAATACTCCGCTGACGGCAAATTCGATGTCGCCCAAACGTATGGCGAAAGCCTCGCCGATTCCGGCGTAAACCAGTGGTCCCGCTATGTGCAAGGCCGCGATTATTTTGGTAGTCAGCTGACCGAAGGCACAGATTACGACATTATCACAGTAAAGAAGGATGGAAAACCTGACCAAAAGGGAGCCATGGTCAGCGAAATCCAGCCCCTGTTCTTCAGGCCTGGCAAGTCTGGCTGGAGCACCTTTGAGCTGATTCGTGCCTTTGGCAACCGCGGCGAGAACGTCCCTGGCCTCAACGCGAACACTGATGGTGTTTATTGCATCGGCAGCGAGCGCAACACCGAGATCAACCTCTTCCAGATTCGTCGCGGGTATGACCCCGAAGTCGCTACCATCCAGTGGGAAATGCTCTCCCGCGCCGCGTACTCCGTCGCCATCCCGTTGTACTCCGCTCTGATAACTGAGGTCAGCCCGTACTTCAGCGATCAGACCGTCTCCTTCGATCACTGCAACCAGACTGACGTCGTGTACAACGAGGAGCCCGAGTACTCAATCAACTACGTCCTCATGGACATCAGCTCGCTCTGCTTCGAGAACCCTGACACCCTTGGTGTCAGCGTCCGTGCCTACCTCGATGCGCTCCAGAACGAGCTTATCGAGCAGAACAAGGAAGTTGACGCCGCCATGCAGGCCGAGACGACCACCGAGGGCCGCACTGCCCTGGCCAACAAGGCCAGCAAGGCTGCTACCGAGAACACCTACAAGAAGTGCAAGGCACTGCTCCAGGAGATGCGCGCCTATCAGAAGGCCGAAAACTTCGACCAGCCCTTTACCCCAAGCGACCTGAACACCGAGACCAACGGCCTCAAGGTGTCCATCACCTACGCCAAGGATGCTCTTGCCACCGATCCGGTCACCCCGGATCAGCCCGGCACTCCTGAGCAGCCTGGCACTCCCGAGCAGCCCGCTAAGCCCGAGCAGCCGGCCGCCAAGCCTGAGAAGCCTGGCAAGTCCGACACCACGACCACGGTAACCACTAACAAGACGAACACCAAGGGCGGCCTGCCCACCACTGGCGATCGTTTTGATGGCCGCATGGTGGCCGCATTCGCCATCGCTGGCGTTGCCGTCATCTCCGCGGGCGGTTACTTCCTCTACCGTCGCAATAAGGAGTAACGTCTTAGCTGAGCGGGCAAGGCAGCAATGGCAGCCTCTCGCCCGCTCAGCCCACTCTTTTGACCGGCGGGAAACCCGCCTGAAATCTTTTCAAAAAAGATTTCCCCGCACACACTTTGCTGTGCTATAGTGCAGCGCAACAGCAACTAGGTGCGACCGCGCCATGGCATCACGAAAGGAGCCACCGACATGAAGAACACGATGAAGTCTCTTAACAACTGGTGGTGGCGTGATGCGAATACGATCGGTCGACAGTGAGTCCCTCACGCCTGTTTTTGCGCTCTAGGTGATTGGAAGGCCTCCGGTTTCGACCGGGGGCCTTTTTCTATCTCGAGCCCGATCGCATTCGCATCACGCGCCTCCGCTTTTCTCTTGCACTCCCCTTCCGAAAGGATTTTCACCATGTCTCAGAACACCGCCGCCACCCAGCCCCGCACTGTCCAGACCGCCGACCGCGGCAAACTCGATGTCCGCGCCCTCGTCCTGCTTGCCATCCTGCTCGCCGCCGGCTTCATCCTCAACTTCACCGTCGGCAAGGCCATCTCGGGCATCTCGGGCGGCATGATCAGCCCCGAGTTCATCATCTCGGCCTTCTGCCTCACCATCCTGGTCGTTCGCCCCAACATCGGCCAGGCGCTCGTTATTGGCCTCATCTCGGCTGCCGTGATCCAGATCACCACCACTTCGCCGTTCATCGATTTTGCCGCCGAGGGCATCGCCGCCATGCTCATGGCCGGCATCGTCAACGCCGCTGGCAAGAACGGTCAGGTCAAGCCCGCCATCGCCATTGTCGCAACCTTCCTGACCACCTTTGTCTCCGGCGTCATCTTCATGATCATCAAGATGGCCATGCTCGGCGTGGTCGGCGAGCTCGCCGCCGCCATGCTGCCCGTCGTCGCCATGACCGCCGTCTTTAACGCCATTCTGGTCGGCGCCCTCTATCTGCCCATCCAGAAGGCCCTGAAGCTCAACTAACCCACAGTGCCCCATCGGTAAAGACTGTCCCAAACGGCTAGCTTTTGGGGACGTTCTTAAACGACTAGTCATTAAAGAACGTCCCCAATGACTATGAAAGGTATCCATGGAAACGATCATCAACGTCGACGATGTCTCGTTCTCCTATGGCACGCAGACCGAGCAGGCGCTCAGCCACATCTCGCTCGGCGTGAACAAGGGAGATTTCATCGGTATCATCGGGCCCTCGGGCGCCGGCAAGTCCACGCTTGCCGCCTGCCTGTCGGGTGCCGTGCCCCACCACTACACCGGCACGTTCTTTGGGTCCGTCATGGTCGACGGCCACGACACCTGCGAAGTCTCGCTCACCGATGTGTCGCAGATCGTCGGCAGCGTGCTGCAGGACATCGACACGCAGATGGTCGCCTCGGTCGTCGAGGACGAGATGCTCTTTGGCCTCGAGAACTTTGGCGTTCCCCACGACCAGATCGAGCAGCGCGTGAGCGAAACGCTCGAGACCGTCGGCATCAGCGACCTGCGCGACCGCGAGATCGCCACCCTCTCGGGCGGACAGAAGCAAAAGGTAGCCATCGCCGCCATCCTCGCCATGCGTCCGCGCGTCTTGGTTCTCGACGAGCCCACCGCGGCACTCGACCCCGCCAGCTCCACGTTGGTCTTCGAGACGCTGCGTGAGGCAAACCGCGCACTTGGAATCACCATCGTCGTCGTTGAGCAAAAGGTCGCCCTGCTCTCGGAGTACTGCAACCGCGTGCTCGTGCTCAACCATGGCGAAATCGCGCTGCAGGGCGAGCCACACGAGGTCTTCGCGCATACCGACGAGCTCCGTGCCATCGGCGTCGACTGCCCTCGCGTCACGCGCATCTTCAATAGCCTCGAGGCCGATGGCCTGGTAAGCGGTACCCCCTGCTTGGATGTCGATGAGGCCGAGCGCATGATTTCGGGCATCGTCGACCCCGCACACGCGGCCATCGAAGCCCAGGCGCCCGCCGGTTCCCCGCATGCACCGTCGTTGCGCCCTCATGCCAAGGACGCAGAACCCGTACTCACCTTTGACCATGCTGAGTTTGCCTATCCCAATGGCGGCGCCGCCGTACACGACCTTAGCCTGACGCTCTATCCCGGCGAGCTCGTGGGCATCGTCGGCCAAAACGGCGCCGGCAAGACCACGCTCACCAAACTGCTCACAGGCCTGCTTAAGCCCGCCTCGGGCAGCGTGCGCGTCACGGGACTGGATACCGCAGCCGTTCCCACGAGCCGCATCGCTCGCGAGGTCGCGACCCTCTTCCAAAACCCCGACCGCCAGATCTGCAAGGACACCGTGCTCGACGAGGTCGCCTTTGGCCTGGAGCTTGCCGGCATCGACCGTGCCGAGGCGCTGCGTCGTGCTCAACTCGTCATCGACCGCTTTGGCCTGCCGGCCGACGAGGCGCCCTTCTCGCTCTCGCGCGGTCAGCGCCAGATGGTGGCACTCGCCTCCGTCGTGGTCGTAGAGCCCAAAATCGTGGTGCTCGACGAGCCCACGAGCGGCCTTGATTACCGCGAGTGCATGACCGTCATGGAAACAGTGCGCACCATGGCCGAGCGCGGCTGCGCCGTAATCATGGTCTGCCACGATATGGAAGTCGTCTCGGATTTTGCCGAGCGCATTGTGGTAATGGCCGACGGTCGCATCCTCGACCGCGGTCGCACGCACGAGCTATTCTCGAACATCGATCTCATGCGGCGTGCCTACGTGGAGCCTCCCCAGGTTATTGAACTCTCGCGCCGTCTGGCATCTTCCGTCTCGCCCGCTTTTGCGCAGGTGAGCGAGGTCACCGATGTCGTTCGAATTACCAAGGAGATGGTCCACCGTGGTTAACGTCATCGACTACATGCCGGGCGATACGCTGCTGCATCGCCTGAATCCCGTCGTCAAACTGGGCCTCGCCGCCGCCATCATCGTCGGCATCTTCTTGTCCGACACCTACGTGGCGCTGCTGGGCTTTTTGGCACTCACCCTTGCACTGGGTGCCTATGCCGGCGTCGTCGACCGTCTGTTCTCGCTGCTCAAGTTGCTGATTCCGCTCGCGCTTATCATGCTGGTGCTCCAGCTGGCCTTTATGCGCGATGGCAACGTGGTGTGGGGCTTTATCACCGACACGGGCCTCATCACAGGATCGAAGGCCTGCCTGCGCCTGCTGGGTGTGGCGTTACCACTCATCCTCATGCTCATGGTGACCAAGCTCAACGACCTTGCCAACGCCTGCGTCGAGGTGCTGCACGTGCCGTATCGCTATGCCTTCACCTTTACCACGGCGTTGCGCTTTGTGCCGGTGTTTGGTCAGGAGATGAACGCCATCATGGAGGCGCAGACCGCACGCGGCGTCGAGTACGACACCAAGAACCCCATCAAGAAGCTTAAGCTCATGCTGCCACTGTGCGTGCCGCTGCTCATCTCGAGCGTGGGCAAGACCGATGCCACAGCCTTGGCGGCAGAACAGCGCGGCTTCTACCTGCGTACGCGCGCCAGCTCGTACAAGCGCTACCCCATCAAAGGCCTGGACATCGCCGTGCTCATCGTCAGCATCGCCCTCATCGCCATCGGCTTCCTGTTCTAGTTCACCACTGACAGCAACCGCCCAACGCAAAAGGCCTCGGCTCGCACCAAACGAGCCGAGGCCTTTACTGTTTCACCAGATAAAACCTACCAAAATTAACCTGTCCCTTTTTGACAGGTCGGAAGCTAGAGGCGGTAGGGGGCGCCGCTGCGGATGATGGATTCACGCACCAGGACGTCCATGGCGTCGAGGGTGATCTCGGGCATCTCTCGGTACTTCTGCAGCACCGATAGCTCGGTGCAGGCCAGAATGACGCGGTCGCAGCCGCTACGGGCGAACTCCCACATCACGCGGTCGAACTTATCCATATCGGGCTCGCGTCCGGCCTTCACATCATCGTAGATAAGCGACATCACATCGTTCTGACGTTTCTCGCTGGGATAGACAACCTCAACACCCGCAGCCTTACATTCGCGGCCGTAGACGCCCGCGCCCACGGTTCCGTCGGTGCCCATGATGCCAATCTTGTGCACCGGCTCGGCCGGCATACTCAGGTTGGGATCGAACTCGCACTCCCCCATCACCGCACCGGCCAGAGCATAGCGCACCGACTCACGCGGCATGTGGATAATCGGCACCTTCGTAAACGACTGGATCTGGTCGTAGAAGTAGTGCGACGTGTTGCAGGGAATGGCAATGTGCGCACAGCCCAGCGACTCGAGTGCCTGGGCACACTCTTTCATGGTCGCCAGCAGCTTGGCATGCTCGCCGGTCTTAATGGCCAGCGTGCGGTCGGGCATGGTCGACTTGGAGAGCACCACCATGTCGATATGTTCCTGATCGCAGGCAGCAGCCGTATGACGCACCACCTGGTCGTAGTAATACGACGTGGCCTCGGCGCCCATGCCGCCGATAACTCCCAGCTTTTCCATCGCCGCCTCCTTGGTGACGCTTGCGCAATTGCGCGTATCATACCCGCGCCCGCCCGATGTAAACCGGACGGGCGCCGCACTCATCTACTTGTAATACGTCTTGAACAGCTTAAAGTGGCGCAGCTTGGTGTGCCACATGCGCAGCCAGCGGTTAAAGACAAAGTCGCCCTTCATAAACGAAGGGTCGGCGCCCTTGCCTTCCTTGTCCAGGCGATGCACCTTAGCGCGCAGCTCGGGATCCTTGACGTACTTGTCGACGACGCCCATGGGGACGACCATCCACAGCGCCTCGTCCTGTGCCGTCACAAACTCCGGCTCAAACGGGCGGTTGAACACATACTCGTCCACCACATACTTGGCAACGTTAAAGCCACTGTTAGTGACGTAGTAGTTGCTGCGGCCCTGGCGCGTGTTGAAATCGAAGAACTTAAACGAGCCGTCGCGCTCGTCGTACTTAACGTCAAAGTTGGAATAGCCCACAAAGTGAAGGTCCTCGAGCAACTTGCGCACGCCGTCCATGAGCTCGTCGTTGGGCTCGGTAATGATACAGGCATGGTTGCCGACACCGTGGGGCTGATGCTCCTCGAGCAGCACATGGCCCAGGCACATCATGCGCACCTTGCCGTTGCGGTCGGAATAGCTGGTGAGCACGCGCATGTACTCGTCGTTGCCGGGCACGCGATCCTGCAAGATCAGATCGTCGGTGTAGCCGCTGGCATACGAATCGCGAATGACCTGTTCCAGCTCGGCGCGGTCGGCAATCTCATAGGCCTTTTTCTGGCCCTCGAACTCGTGCTGCCACCACATGATGCCGTCAGAAGGCTTCAGAATCATCGGGTAGGGAAAATCGATCTGGTCGAGCACTTCGGCAGGCGCCTCACCCTGGGCATTGAGCATCGCCTTGGTAAAGGTAAACGTGTGCGGATAGGGCACGCCATGCTTCTCGCACAGCTCGTAGAAGATCTCCTTCTTCTGGCACTGCTCGAGCATGCTGTAGGGCGCGTAGGGAGCGACAATGTTGTCCGCCAGCTCATGAGCATCCTTGGCCTGAGCCACGAGGGCAACATAGTTGTCGCCACAGCCCACAAGGACAATCGTCTTGTCGGCATGCGCTTGGGCAATGCCGTTGACGGTTTTGAGCATCACGGGCATAGTGTCGATATCCACGTTGGGCGTGTAGTCGATAATCTGGCTGCGGTACGCGGGACCCGTCTGATACTTGCCAAAGACCAGACTCTTGACCTGGTACTCCTCGTAGAAGGCGCGCGCCACCGAATAGGCGTTGATGTCGCCACCGAGCAGCACGGGAATGAACTCGCGCTCTGTAAATTGCAATGCCATGGAAACTTCCTATCATGAACTGCCCACACAACGGGCGGTCTTTGCGCAACTGATTTATTCTAGCGTGCCAAGCCGCCGGCGCCCAAAGCTCCACCGTATCTATGGCAATCGACGTAATCGTCCAGCACGAAGACGGCGCCCACCGTTGTATGACAATGGGCAATGAACCTACCGTTGTTGTAGGATTCAGCGTATTGACATCTTCGAGCGAAAGGTGCACACGTGCCCCAAGACCATCCGACCGATAATCCCATCCTCAATGCCGCGAGGCGCGAGCTGGCGGAACGTGCGAAAGCGACCGCTCCCCTGTGCACGGCAAACGACGCCTACAACGGACCCGCCCGCATCGTCTCGATCAACACGTCGGCACACAAGGGCACGCGCAAGTCGCCCGTCGCCGACGGGCACGACACCGTTATAGAGCAATTTGGCCTCGCCTCCGACGCACACGCCGGGCATTGGCACCGCCAGGTTTCCTTTTTAGCTGCAGAGTCTATCCAGACGGCGCAGGCGCGCGGGCTCGATGTGCACGAGGGCGACTTCGGAGAGAACTTCACAACCCGGGGCATCAACCTGCTCTCGCTCCCCTTGGGCACACAGCTCAAGCTTGGCAGCGAGGTGCTTGTCGAAATCAGCCAAATCGGCAAGGTCTGCCACACACGCTGTGCCATCTACTATCTCGCCGGCGACTGCATCTTTCCCCACGAGGGCGTTTTTGGCGTGGCACTAAAGGGCGGAGAGGTCTACGCCGGCGACGATATCCAGGTAATCAAACTCGGCGACGGCACCTGTTCGTTCACCCCCGCCGAGGCCCTCGAAGAGATTGAGCAGGCTCGCCAGAAGGGCACGCTGTAGTTATAAAACCCCACGTTGAGATGGCTTTTACAGCCCAAAACTCCTCTCAAACAGAGCTCTGTAACGTTAAAGTTGAACTCTATGGTTTCTCAACAATTCATCATAACTGCAGGTCAAAGCCAAAGCCTCAAGTTCAACTTGACCCTTTGGAACCTTTAAGGTTCAAGTTGAGGTCGAAAGCAGTAGTAGAATACCGTTCGAACCATAACCTACGATTGATTGCAGAGGGACTGGATGCAGCATTCGAATCATCGCACCGCAGCGCTCATTGCGTCGAAGCCGGCTCGTATCATCACGAGCGCCGCTCTCGCCGTTGCGCTGACGGCCACGCCGATGCTCTCCCCCGTTGCGGCGTATGCCGCCTCGCAGGCAACGCAGGACCAGCTTTCCGCAGCCCAGCAGAAGATCGAAGCCGCCACGAGCGCCTACAACGACGCCCGCACCAAACTCGATGACCTGCAAAAGCAGATTGACTCCAATGAGGCAAGCATCGAGGAAATCGAGGCCAAGCTTCCCGAGCAGCAGGCCAAGGCAAGCTCCGCCATGCGCGATCTGTACAAGTATCAGAAGGGCACCAATCCCATCGTGAGCTTCCTGGTCAACGCGCAGAGCCTGGGTGAGTTCATCACGACCTGCAAATACACCAACCAGATCACGAGCTCGAGCGTCGACGAGATCGAAGAGCTCAATAACATGCAAACCGAACTCGAGCAGAACAAGGCTGAGCTCCAGCAGGCCAAGTCTCAACTTGAGGCAGAGCAGAAAAACGCCGAGGACGCGCTGGCGCAGGCCCAGCAGCTCCGCAGCGAGGCGCAGGCAAAAGCCGAGCAGGAAAATGCCGCCGAGCTTGCCAAGCTTGAGGCCGATAAGGCCGCTGCCGCCGAGAAGCTCTCGGGCGAGGGCGTAAGCGGCAGCAATTCCAGCAGCCAGGCCACCAACACCAACACCACCATCGACACCACGGTGAACAGCTCCAATACTGGTAACTCCGATTACGATTCGTTCATTAATGAGTGGACAGGCCGCATCGACAATTATCTCGCCGGCTCCCCCATGGCAGGCCAGGGCTATAACTTTGCCGTCGCCGCTTGGAATACCGGTGTCGACCCCCGTTGGTCCCCCGCCATCGCCTGCATCGAGAGCACCAAGGGTGCTTATTGCGCCAATTCTTACAACGCCTGGGGCTGGAGTGCACGTGGCGGCGGTTGGCGCAGCTTTGGCAGCTGGAGCGAGGGCATCTCCGCTCACGTTGCCTATCTGGGCGCCAACTACGGCTCCACCCTTACCCCGGCAGCAGCCAAAAAGTACTGCCCGCCCACGTGGCAGGACTGGTACAACAAAGTCGCCGCTCAGATGAACCGCATCTAAGTGCAACTGCAAAGGGCCCCAATGGGGCCCTTTTCTTTTGGCTCTGTTAGACCAGGATTGACATACCGGCCTGCCGGCTATCTCGCCGTCTCCC
>CALLNU010000030.1 GCA_938005465.1 uncultured Collinsella sp. | reverse complement strand
GTCAACCTCTCTGTAGAAATTGACAGTGAATATCTTGCCTACGTCCTCTTCCTTAACTCTCGACTCATCGTACCAGATGACCTTTACCGACTTTGTAAGGCTCATTTCGGGGTCGGCGGTCTTTGTGAACTGAAGTGACGTGCCTGTATAGTGTATCTGACCGACACCTTCGGCTGTACTGTTCTTGTAGAAGCCGGACATACTGAATGGCTGCTCGTAACGGATAAATGTTCCTCTCCTGTCATAGAGCATTCTGAAGCCTTCGCCCGAAACATTCATCGACAGCTTGCTCCACGGTACAGATGCATTGTAATTTATCACGCCTGTTGTAATATCAAGCGTCTGTGCGGACACTGCCGGAAGATTATCAATATTGACTTCTCCCCAATAAGTGCCGTTTGAGCTGAATAATATCGGAGTTGTCACATCGTTAAGGCATATAACAAGGTTTTTGTCGCCCATTGAGAACAACGGCCATTTGATTTCGGGTATCAGCGGTGCTTCAAGCCGCAATCTGAATACCTTTGATTCCGCGACAAGATTTACCTCGAGATAAATTCCCGCTTCAAGATAAAATCCGCCAGTCAGCGTCCGGTATACCGTACTGTATCGGTGATCCGGTTTGACGACGTGATATTTTGCCAGGCCGTATATATCAAGATATGCGCCTACCTGGACCTCAACGCCGACCTCGCCCAGTCGCCTTAAACCCGTGAACGAAACGGTAAGCTGTCCGGAAACGCCCATCTTGACACCGACATATCCGAATACCGTAAGATCAAAGCTGTACCTGTCGCCCTCGACCAGCTTGTTTTTGTACATACTGAACTCTTTATCCTTTGAGTTGCCGTGTGTACCTACCTGCGTTGCGTCAAGTATCGAGAACTTACTTCCTATACCGCCTGCAAAGCTCATCTTTACAACAAGGCTGAGTTCAAAGTTAAGCTGGAACAGCGACAGCGGTTTAAATGCCGTGAAGAACGGTATACGGCATATTTCTATCTCTCCGCCCTTCTTGTTAAGCATATCCTTGACATCCTTTACAAGACCTGCGGTATCGTTCTTCTCATCACTGCCAAGCATCTTTGCGACTTCGCTCGTGATATTCCTGTAGCTGTTTGCGCCTACCGAGCAGACAAGAACTTTAAGTTCAATATCCGTCTGCGTATAGATATTAGCCGCATAGTTGAATTCAAGCTCAGGCAGCTCAAACCACTTGAATTCGAATGAATTATAGCCCTGGAATGAAACATTAAGATATTCGCTTACTGTAAATGTTGCATCTACCTTGAGTTTTTTCTTAATGGTAGTCTTATAATTCAACTCGAATGTAATGACCGACCAGTAATCTGGATTAACGGTAGTAAAGTTATCATTTTCTGCTTCACCGACCTTTACGGATACGGAAAGACCGATAGCAAGACTTGCGGCGATACTCTTGAGCGTATCCTCTTTAGGACGTGAATAGTCCGAGAAATCCTTTAATCTGTCATCGTCCGAAGCGGCATAAGCAGTGGCGGTTACTGTATCGGTAACAAGCGGTTCGCCCTCCATTATCTCGTTTACGGTTTCATCCTCGGCAAGCAGTGCCGCAAGCACAAGGTTCAGCTGCTGTACGCCCTCGCTGTTCTTTACTTCAAACTTTGCCATTTAAGTGTTCTCCTTGGTATGACGCTGGGCTAAATGGGCTGGGCCCTTAGGCCATACGGATGGCGACGAGACCATTCTTGGCACCCGGGACAGCGCCCTTGACCAAGATGAGGTTCTGCTCGGCATCGATGCGGACAACGGAAAGGTTCTTGACGGTAACGCGCTCGTTACCCATGTGACCGGCCATCTTGACGCCCTTGAGGACGCGCGCAGGATAGGCGCACTGACCGATAGAACCGGGGTGACGCTGGAAGTGAGAACCATGCGTCATAGGACCGCGGCGCTGACCCCAGCGCTTGATGCGACCCTGGAAGCCCTTACCCTTGGAGGTACCGATGACGTCGACCTTCTCGACATCAGCGAAATCAGCGACGGTGACGACCTCGCCGACCTTGTGCTCCTCGCCGTTCTCGACGCGGACCTCACGAAGGAAACGGACAGGCTCGACGCCAGCCTTGGCGAAGTGACCAGCCATGGGCTTGTTCACGTTCTTGGCCTTGATGTCGCCGAAACCGATCTGGACGGCGTCATAGCCGTCGGTTGCCTGAGTTTTAACCTGCGAGACAGCGCAGGGGCCAGCCTGGATGACCGTGACGGGAACGACGTTGTCGTCCTCGTCCCAAACCTGGGTCATGCCAATCTTGCGGCCGAGAATCATGCTGATCAAGATATGATCCCAACTCTCGCGTGGTCTTGGGACAATGCGTACACCACCGAGCGTACGCCCCTAGAGGACCACTACTTACACGACGTGCTCCCCAGCCTTGTATTTCGCCCGGACTACCTGACAACCCTATTAAGCAGGCATTTTGTCCAGCCAGAATACTCCCCTGGTTACACACAGCTGTTTAGTATACACGGCTGCGGGCGTATCCATCGAGATTCATATTTCACTCACATTGTTTACGCAGGTAAAGTGCGTGGCACGTTCCCAGTGTGCGGCGGAGGGGGCGGGCCTGAGACATATTAAGGTTGCTGCTCTACAGTCCTGCTCACGACGGAGAGCACATTAAGTGCTCTCCTGTTCGTGCGGAACTCGTGGCAACCTTAATATGTCTCAGGCCCGCCCCCTCCGCCGCACACTGGGAACGCCACGTTGATGTCTGCTAAACCTTGCTCGCTCAGGCTAATGACTTTGTTGAGGGTCCACAATTTGTTGCAAGGTGAACTTGCATTGGGGCGTATCGTCCTCTTCTCGCGCATCGTCAAAACCGAAGATCATGATGGCGCAGTTGGGGAGTTTTGTTGGGAGCTCAAAGCCCTCTGGGGCTGCGGCCTTGATAAATTGGCGGCTGGCGCTGCCGTGGCTTACTGCTAGGAGGGTTTCGATGCCCTCGGAGCCCATGAGATTGGTGAGGGCGCCTACCATGCGTTCTTGCAGTGTGCGGCTTCCTTCTCCTCCGAAGGGGACCAGATCCTCGCCCGGATCCCAGACGTCGGTGGGCAGGGCGTCGTGGGGGCCTTCTTCGAAGGTGCCGTAGCTGCGCTCGATGATGCCTTCGCAGGGATCGACTGCTGCGTCCGGGCCAAGGAGCTCGTTTGCGACGAGACTTGCCGTGTCCATGGCTCGGCCCAAAGGGGAGGAGACCACCTTGTCGGGAACGACGTTGTGGGCTTTGAGCCATGCGGCTGCCACCCGCGCCTGCTGACGGCCCAGGTCGGTCAGCGGCGAATCGCAGCGGCCCTGGACCAGCTTTTTGACGTTGAACTCCGTCTGACCGTGGCGGAGTAGATACAGCTTCTTCATGCTCTCCCCTTCTGCATAACCTGCTTTGCCGGCACAGCCTTACTCGTGGGTATGCCCTACGTAGTCTTCGTCGATCGTAATCTTGGCAATCGACTTGGGATATTCCGATTCGACCCGTTGTGCCAGCGCGTGCTTTAAGTCTTCGGCACTCATCTGCAGATCCGAGGGACGCACGCAGTCAAAGATCACGTTGGTGTGCGTAGGACCCGGCACACAGCGTAGGTCATGAATCGAGAGGCGGCTATCGATCTGTTGGGCCATGGCGTGAATGCGCAAGCGCATGCTCGCCACCTTGGGGTCATCGGTCACGATGGGATCGTAGTGAAGCGTGACGATCATGCCGTCCTCGTCCCTAAACGCTTGCTCGATGTTATCGAGCGTGTCATGGCTTTCCAGAGGGCTGGCCTCGGCTGCCATCTCGGCGTGAGCGCTTGCGAACTTCCTGCCCGGGCCGTAGTCGTGAACCATCAAATCGTGAACGCCCAAAACGCCGGGATAGCTCATGATCTTGTCTCGAATGTGCTTGACCAGCTTAGGATCGGGCGACTGGCCCAAAAGCGGGCTCACCGTATCCTGGATGAGTTCAAAACCGCTCCAGCCAATATAGACGCCAACGGCAAGGCCGACCCATGCATCAAGATTGATATGCGTCACCTGGGAAACAATCGCGCACGCCAGCACGGCGCCTGTGGCAAGGACATCGTTCTTGGAATCCTGCGCGGTCGCATGCAGCGTCTCAGACTCAATGCGGTCGCCGAGCTTTTTGTTGAGAGCCGCCATCCAGAGCTTTACGACCATCGAAAGCGCCAGGACTGCCACCAGGGCAAGCGAGAACTCGACAGGTTCGGGGTGGATGATGCGCTCAAACGAGGACTTCACCAGTTCAAGGCCAATGAGAAGCACGAGCGCCGCCACGACAAGACCCGAGAGGTACTCGTAGCGACCATGGCCGTATGGATGCTCGGGGTCGGCCGGCTTGCTCGCCAGCTTAAAGCCCAGCACGCTCACGATATTCGAGCTGGCATCGGACAGGTTGTTCATGGCATCCGCCACAATCGAAACCGATCCCGAAACCACACCAATTGCGCCCTTCGCAGCACAAAGCGCAACATTGGCGAGAATACACACCACGCCCGTCAACGTGCCCACGCGCGCACGGTCGCCCTGCGCACGTTTAACAATCCACTCGACCATCTACATCCGCCCCCACGGTACTACCTATATATCTATTGCTCAAACGGATTGTAGTGTAGCCACTTTGTCTCCCAGATACAAAGAGGCCGCAGCCCGCACGGGCCACGGCCTTGGAGCATGACAAAAGAATCGTCCTTTTGTCGCACAGGTTTATGCGCTTACTTCAGCAGCGCTCGCCACTGTTTCGGGCGAATCGGCTCCGTCCTCCGTCGCCTGTTCCTTCGTCGGCACCGCACCAAAGCAGTAGCTCAGCGCCGCAGACACCGCAAATGCCGTGCCGCCGGCAGCGCAGCACCACAGCAGGTTCGAGATGCCGCCCGTGGCAAAGCCAATGACCATGAGGACATTCGTCATGCCGATGGTATAGGCCGTAACGTGGCCCACGGCCGCAACAAGGCCTCCGACGGCGCCGCCAATGGCCATGCACGTCAGGCACCTGCCATATTTAAAGCCGCAACCGTACAGCGCCGGCTCGCTTACGCCACCAAGCACACCCGAGATCGAATAGCCCAGCATGAGCGCCTTCTCGTCCTTATCCGCAACGCGGAGCGACGCGCCAAAGGGCATGCCCCAAACGGCGAACGTCGCCATCGTCGCGGCGATCAGGATGCACGAATCCGTTCCCACACTCATAAACTGAGCATAGGCAAGCGATAGGACAACGTTGCTGACGCCGGCGATCTTTAGGAACTCCCAGCCCGCGGCAAGCCCCATGAGCGTGAGCAGCGACACGATGCCACCGGAATTGCCAGGCATAAACATAAGCTGGCCCAACAGCATGCCCAGATAGCTGCCCGCCGGCGCCGTAATACACAGCGAAACCGGAACCATGACAAGCATGGTCGCAAACGGAACGAACGAAAACGCCACGGCCTTAGGGATAACGCGCCGAAAGAAACACTCCACTCGCCATAGCACGGGCACCGAGATGAGAACCGGAATAACAGTCGTCGTGTAATCGTTGACCGGCGCGGGAAGCAGACCATACACGGAAGTCATCGATGCCCCCGTCGTCGATGCGGCATCGACGAGCTTAAGCAGATCGGGCGCAATCAATACGCCGCCCAGCATCATGCCTAGCTGCTCCGAGCAACCGAGCTGGCGGGCGGCCGCCCAACCAAGATAAATGGGCAAAAAGTAGTAGCCGGCGTTATAGAGCCAACTGTAGAACAGGCGATAGATTTCGGAATCGGCAGACCACAGGCCCAGCATACCTTCGCCCATAATGACGGCAACGGTGCGGAACAACGCCGCGCAGACAATAAACGGCAGCGCCGACATCATGCTTTTGGACAGATAGTCCACCACGGCCATGGCGTTTGATGAAACCGACGTTGTAAACGAGGTGTTAGAAACTTGTAGCATGGAACGCCTTTCCCAATATGACATGCGGGCTGTCCCTTTGTCACATCGTGCGGTATCGACCGATTGCGCGGTACTTTTCGTAGCGGAGGTTTGTGAGGGTCGCGTCGTCGAGCTGCCCAAGCGTATCGAAGGCATCAAATGCCGAGGACATGACGGCACCGGCGATCTCCTCATGCGACAGGCCCTTATCGTCAACAATGCCGTCGATGATGCCGAGCGCCAGCAGATCGGGGGCCGTGAGCTTAAGCGCCTCGGCGGCTTCATCCGCACGCTCGGTATCCTTCCACAGGATCGACGCACAGGCCTCGGGGCTCACGACTGAATAGGCCGAGCTCGAGAGCATCAGGATGCGGTCGGCCACGGACAGCGCCAGCGCGCCACCAGAGCCGCCCTCGCCTGTCACCACCGAGACAATCGGTGTCTTAAGGCCGCTCATCTCCATGAGATTCTGAGCAATCGCCTCGCCCTGGCCGCGCTCCTCGGCACCGATGCCGCAAAACGCGCCCGAAGTATCGACCAGGCACAGAACCGGTCGACCAAACTTTTCGGCCTGGCGCATAAGGCGACGCGCTTTGCGGTAGCCCTCGGGATGTGCCATGCCAAAGTTGCGACGCATGCGCTCTTTGGTCGTGGTGCCGCGCTCGATGGCGATAACCGTCACAGGACGTCCGTCTTTCCAGCCAATGCCACCCACCACGGCGGCGTCGTCGCCAAAGTAGCGGTCGCCGTGCAGCTCCACAAATCCATCCAGGCCCAGCGAGATCATCTCGCCTGCCGTGGCGCGATCTGCCGAGCGGGTCTGTTTGACAATCTCGAGCGCGGTTTTTGGTGCGGCCGAGCGCTTGAACAAGTGTCCCAACTTTTTGCCGCGGCGACCCGTATGCACGATCTCATGCGGTGCCCCCAGGCCGGGCGCGTGCCCTTCGTGCAGCGCCAGCAGCTCGCCTACCGTGAGCGCAATCTCGCCACGCGGAACAACGGCATCGCAAAAGCCGTGCTCCAGCAAAAACTCGGAGCGCTGGAATCCCTTGGGCAGGCGCTTGTGCATGTTCTGCTCGATCACGCGCGGGCCGGCAAATGCCGTCAGGGCATCGGGCTCGGCCAGGATAATATCGCCCTCCATTGCAAAGCTCGCGGTTACGCCTCCGGTCGTGGGGTCAGTGAGCACCGTGATATACAGACCGCCCGCCTCGCTGTGGCGCCTAACCGCCGCAGAAATCTTGGCCATCTGCATAAGCGACGTCACGCCCTCTTGCATGCGCGCGCCGCCCGAAACGGTAAAGCCGACAACCGGCAATCCCAGCTCGATCGCATGCTCAAATGTGCGACAGATCTTCTCGCCCACCACGGAACCCATCGAGCCCATCATAAAGTTGGCGTCCATAAAGAAGAGCGCCGTATCGCAACCGCAGATTTTGCCCTTGCCGCACACAACGGCATCGCGCTCGCCCGAACGTTCGCTCACGCTCTTGAGCTTGTCGGCATAGCCGGGAAACGAAAGGAAGTCCTCCGGCGCCAGACTGGCATCCCATTCCTCAAACGTGCCCTCGTCGACCGTCATGCGCATGCGCGCGCGACCGCTCACGCGAAAGTGTTTGCCGCAACGAGGGCAGACCTCGAGGTTGTCGTGTAGGCGTGCCTCATCGATCACGCGGCGGCACTCCGGGCACTTGATAAACACGTGGCGCGCGGGAAACTCGGCGCACGACTCGGTCATCGGTCCCTCGAGGACGTTGACCGTCTTCGCTTTTCTATTCATCAGCATAGAGATGCCCCATCAGATCGGTGTGATACATGCCCGACAAGAACTCGTCGTTTGCCAGCACGTCGAGCTGAAGCTCGCTGTTTTCGCTCACGCCCTCAATCACGAGCTCGCCCAGGGCCGAGCGCATCTTGCGAATGGCGCCGTCACGCGTGGGCGCACACACGATGAGCTTGCCAAGCATGGAGTCGTAGTACGGCGGAACTTTCGCACCGGTAAACATGGCGGAATCCCAGCGCACGCGCGGACCACCCGGCACACGCAACGCGGTGACCGTTCCGCATGACGGCAGAAAGTCCGGCGTTTCGGCATTGATGCGGCACTCCATGGCGTGGTTGCGGACCGGCATATCCTCCTGCTCAAAGGGCAGAGGCTGGCCGGCTGCCAAGCGCAGCTGCCACTTGACCAAGTCGGTATCGGTCACAAACTCCGTAACCGGATGCTCCACCTGCAAGCGCGTGTTCATTTCCATAAAGTAGAAATTGCCGTCGTCCGAATACAGGAACTCGATGGTACCGGCTCCTTCGTAGCCGACGGCACGAGCCAGGTCACGCGCTGCCTTGTGCATGCGAGCACGAATGTCGTCGTGTCCGTCGAGGCACGGCGCGGGGCTCTCCTCGATCAGCTTTTGGTTGCGACGCTGCACCGAGCACTCGCGCTCGCCGAGCGAAAACACATGGCCCTGCTTATCGGCCATAATCTGTACCTCAACGTGATGCGCCGGCGCGACGAACTTCTCCATGTAGCACTCGCCGTCGCCAAAAACGGCCTCGCCCTCGGCGCGTGCTTCAATAAAGGCCTTTGCCGCATCTTCCACGCGCTCGACCTTACGAATACCGCGACCGCCGCCGCCCGCACGCGCCTTAATAAGCACGGGGCAGCCAATGCGCTCAGCCTCGGCCGTTGCCTCCTCGGGACTTTTGAGCAAATCGCAGCCCGGCACGATGGGCACGCCCGCCGCGGCAGCCGTTCGACGTGCGGCGTCCTTGTCGCCCATGCTGTCGATCACCTTGGCCGAAGGACCAACAAACGCCAGGCCATACTTGTCGCAGTCGCGCACGAAGCTCGCCTTCTCGGAGAAAAAGCCATAGCCGGGATGAATTGCCTTAGCTCCCGACTTTACGGCACAGGTGAGCACAGCATCGTCGTTGAGGTAGCTCTCGGCAAGACGCGGACCGCCGATGCAATACGCCTCGTCGGCAAGCTGCACGTGCAGCGCGTCCGCATCGGCCGTGGAATAAACGGCGACGGTCTTGATGCCCATATCGCGGCACGCGCGGATAACACGGACCGCGACTTCGCCGCGGTTGGCGATGAGCACTTTATCGAACATGAAGCCTTCCTTAACTTTCGTGCATGAGTGCAAAAGACATATCGGCGCGGCAGCAAACCTCACCGTTGACGCTCGCAGTACCCGTCGCAAAGCGGAACGGCCCGCGCGCACGCGTGATGGTGCACACCAGATCAACCGTGTCGCCCGGGCGCACCGGACGCTTAAAGCGCACCTTGTCCAGACTCGTGTAGAACGGCGTCGCGCCGCGCGCCTCCTCATCGCCCATCAGCAGCACGCAGCAGTTTTGGGCGAGCATCTCGCACTGGATCACGCCGGGGACCACCGGGTTTCCCGGAAAATGCCCCTGCAAAAAGTATTCGTCGCCCGTAATCGTGATCTTGCCGTGGGCCTCGTCGCCCACCAGCTCGGCTTCGTCGAGCAAAAGCATCGGCTCGCGATGCGGTAACAGCTTCTTGAGCTCTTCTTTGTTCATGGATATCACCTATCCGATCCTCATGAGGCAGCTGCCGAACTCCACGAGGTCGCCGTCGGCCACGCAGATCTCGAGCACCTCGCCGTCTGCCTCTGCCGTTACCTCGTTGAGAACCTTCATGGCCTCGATGATGCAGAGCGTCTCGCCGGCCTTGACCTTAGAGCCCACGTGCACAAACGGCTCGTCGCCCGGCGCCGGGGCAGCATAGAAAACGCCGACCATGGGAGCGGTCACCTCGGTGCCCTTGGGCTCCGGTGCGGCGGCAGGTGTCTGCGCGGCGGGCTCCGGTGCGGCAGGCGCGACTGTGGGAGCTGCAACTGGAGCGGCCATAGCGCTCGGCATGGGCATGGGCACGGCAACCGGCTGTGCGGCGCTCGCGCGCTCGAGTTCGACCGCGGTGCCATCGGGCTCCTCAACGCGTACGCGCGTGAGGCCGCGGTCCTCCATAACATCGGCTATCTCGGCAAGTCTTTTGGAATCCATGCTCTAGCTCCTCGTATATCTACGCAGCGCGATGGCGGCGTTGTGTCCGCCAAAGCCCAGGTTGGTCGAAAGCGCCCAGGTAAGGTCAGCGCGAACCGCGCGATTGGGCGTGTAGTCAAGATCGCAGGCGGGATCGGGCGTGTGGTAGTTAATGGTCGGCGGCACCACGCCCTGCTCGAGCGCCATGGCGCAGGCCATGACCTCGATGGCGCCCGTGGCACCGATCATGTGGCCGGTCATCGACTTAGTCGACGAGACGTGCGCGGCGCGCGCCGCGTCCTCGCCGAGCGCACGCTTAATGCCCGCCGTCTCGGACGAATCGTTGAGCTTGGTCGATGTGCCGTGGGCATTGATGTAGAGGCCCTCGGAAGGCCTGACGTCGCCCTCGGTCACCGCCAGCGATATCGCGCGGGCAATGCCGGCAGCCTCGGGATCAGGGCTCGTGATGTGATAGGCATCATCGGTGTTGCCGTAGCCCACGACCTCGGCATAAATGTGCGCACCGCGCGCCTGCGCATGTTCCATGCTCTCGAGCACGAGCACGCAGGCGCCCTCGCCCATCACAAAGCCATCGCGGTCTGCATCGAACGGGCGGCAAGCCGTCGCGGGATCAGGGTTGGTGGTCAATGCGCGGCAGGACGTAAAGCCCGCAACGGCATCGGGGATAATTGCGGCCTCGGCGCCGCCCGCGAGGATCGCGTCGGCATAGCCGTGCTTTATGGCGCGGAACGCCTCGCCCACCGCATGGGCCGAGGTTGCGCACGCGGTCACCACGGGCAGGGTCGGGCCCTTTGCCTTGTGGCGGATTGCGATATTGCCCGATGCCATGTTGGGGATCATCATCGCGATCATATAGGGCGATGCGCGGCGGGGCCCACGTTCGGCAATCGTATGGACGTTGTCGACGAGCGTCGTCATGCCGCCCACGCCCGAGCCCACGTAGACGCCCAGGCGCTCGCGATCAATGGCGCCTTCGACATCAAAGCCCGCATCGTGCATGGCTTCGTCCGAAGCCGCCATCGCAAACTGAACGCAGGGGTCGAGATGCTTGGCGTCACGCTTGCCAAAGTACTCGTTGCCGTCAAAGCCCTTGACCTCGGCTGCCACCTTGACGGCAAACGCATCGGTATCGAAGTGCGTGATCGGGCCGATGCCGCACGTGCCAGCACACATTGCCGCCCAGGTGGCAAGCGCGGTGTTGCCGAGCGGCGACACGGCACCGATACCGGTGATTGCAACTCTCTGTTCCATCATGGTCTCCTCATCCAAGCCGTTCTTCGGCCCTGGTTTCTACATCGCCATTCCGCCGTCGACGCGCACGACCTCACCCGTAATGTAGGCAGCCGCATCACTCGCCAGAAAGCGCACTACGCCGGCCACCTCCTCGGGGCGCGCCATACGCTTAAGGGGAATCTGCTCCTCGGTTACCGTACGCACCTTCTCCGAGAGCTTTGCCGTCATATCCGTCTCGACAAACCCGGGGGCAACCGCGTTCACTCGTACGCCGCGGGGCGCAAGCTCGCGCGCCACCGCCTTGGTCAGGCCGATCACGCCCGCCTTGGAGGCAGCGTAGTTGGCTTGCCCGGCATTGCCCATCAGGCCCACGACCGAGCTCATGTTGACGACGCAGCCGCCGCGCTGGCGCATAAAGGTCTTGGTGAGCGCGCGCGTCGTGTTAAACGTTCCTTTAAGATTGACATCGAGCACGCGATCGAAGGCGTCATCGCCCATGCGCATGAGCAGGCCATCGCGGGTGATGCCAGCGTTGTTGACGAGCGCCCAAATGGAGCCAAAGTCGTTGAGGACCGCTTCCACGCACGCGTTGACGGCAGCGGGGTCGGCCACGTCGCATTGATATGAGCGCGCCGTGGCGCCAGCCGCCTCGCAGGCGTCGCACGTCTCGCGCGCCGCATCGACGCTGCCGGCATAGACGACGGCGATATCGCAGCCATCCTCCGCCAAGCCCACGGCACAAGCGCGACCGATGCCGCGCGAACCGCCCGTGACCAGCGCCACGCGGCGCGATCCGTCGCGCTCGAACGCGCCGTTGTTCAAGTTGCCCATGTCGTTCCTTTCGGTTTACAGCCCTGTGGGCTATACGAGTTCGTCGGCAATAGCTGCGACCTGCTCGGCCGTTTCGCACGAATACACGCGAACATCGCTCAGCGTACGCTTAACCAGGCCGGACAGCGTTTTGCCGGGGCCGACCTCAATAAACGTGTCGACGCCTTGATCCTGCAGAGCATGCAGCGTGTCGACCCAGCGCACGGCATGACTCACCTGGTTGGCCAGCACCTCCGATGCCGCCTGCGGGTCGGCCGGATAAGGCGCCGCCGTCATATTTGCCATAACAGGAATGAGCAAAGGGGACGGCGCGTGACCGGCCTCAATATATGCAGCAAGGCCACAGGTCGCCTCGACCATATAGGGGCTATGGAATGCACCCGACACCGCGACCTTCATGGCCCGGCCACCAGCCTCTTTTACCAAGGCGTCGAGCTCCTGCAGCGCCTCGGGCGTTCCGGCCACAACCGTCTGCTGCGGGCTGTTGTAGTTGACCGGCCAGCAGTCCTCGCCGGCCTGTTTTGCCAGGCCCTCGACTTGCACCGCATCGAGTTTGATGACGGCGCGCATGCCGCCGGGGTGACGCTCGGCCGCCGTGGCCATCAAAGCCGCGCGCTCGCACACGAGCTCAAAGCCCGCTCGCGTATCGAATGCCCCCGCAAAGGTGAGCGCGGCGACCTCGCCCAGCGAGAATCCTGCACAGGCGGCAGGCACCACGCCGCGCTCGCGCAGGGCGGCAGCCGCTGCCAGGTCGTGAACGAACACACACGGCTGCGTATTCTCGGTCTGCGACAGCTCCTCCTTGGAGGCACTCCGGCATTGCTCGCTGGTCCCCGGGCGCACCTCGTCGGCAATGGCGAACACCTCGGCAGCCGCCGGCGATGCCTCGACCAGGTCGACGCCCATCGCGGGGTGTTGGGCACCCTGGCCGGCAAACAGAAACGCTACGCTACCCATGCGGACGCACCCTTCAGGACGCGCTCGGCGCCATCGACCAGGTCGTCGACGATTTCGCGTGCGCTCTGGCGCTCGCTAACCATGCCGGCAATCTGTCCACACAAAAACGAACCCTCTTCGTAATTGCCGTCCTTGGCGGCCTTGCGAAGTGCACCGGTTCCCAAAGCACCGAGCTCCTCGGCACTCGCACCGGAACCCTCGCTCTTGGCATAGGCGTTGGTGAAGGGGCTCTTGAGGGCGCGCACCGGATGTCCCGTCGAGCGACCGGTCGCACGCGTCGAAGTGTCGTTGGCCTTCAGGACCATCTCTTTGTACTGCTCCGAGACGGTGCACTCGTCTGCGACCAGAAAGCGCGTACCCACTTGCACGCCTTCGGCGCCCAGCATAAAGGCGGCCGCCACGCCGCGGCCGTCGGCAATACCGCCGGCGGCCACAACGGGAATGTCGACCGCATCGACGACCTGCGGCACCAGTGCCATCGTCGAGGTCTCGCCAATATGGCCGCCCGATTCGGTACCCTCGGCAACAACCGCCGTGGCTCCACGACGTGCCACGAGGCGGGCCAGCGCCACCGAGGCAACGACCGGGATGACCTTGATGCCGGCGTCGTTCCAAGCCTTCATGTACTTGGTGGGATTGCCGGCACCCGTCACGACGACCGGCACTTGCCCGTCGATTACAACCTGTGCGACCTCGTCGGCAAACGGGCTCATGAGCATGACGTTCACGCCAAAGGGCTTATCCGTCTTGGTGCGCAGCTCGTGAATCTGATCGCGCAGCCAGTTGGCGTCGGCATTCATGGCCGCGATGATTCCCAGCCCGCCGGCCTCGGACACAGCCGAGGCAAGCGAGGCATCGGCAATCCAGGCCATACCGCCCTGGAACACGGGCTTTTCGATGCCGAGCAGATCGCAGAGAGGAGTCTTGAGCATCTCTACTTCTCCAATGCCGCCTCGACCGTATCGGCGAACTCGCCGACCGTCTTGGGGTTCTCCTCGGTATCGAGCTGGATACCAAACTCGTCCTCGACGGCAACGAGGATCTCGACGGTGCCCAGGCTGTCGAGGCCAATCTCCTCGAGCGTGGACTCGGGCTTCATCTCGACATCGTCAAGACCGGCGGTCTCGCGGATAACGTCGCAAACGCGCTCGAAGGTCTTCTGATCTGCCATGGTAGTTCTCCTTTGGTTGTGCCCTAGGGCGTTTTTATTTCCTATGTGCGACTACTTCCAACGAAGCAGATAGCCACCTATATCCAGACCGGCGCCAAATCCAACGAGGGCGATGGTGTCGCCCGTGTGAAGTGCACCGGCGTTTGCCAGCCGGTCGAGGGCAAGCGGAATGCATGCGCTCGAAATGTTGCCGGTCTCGCGCAACGTGCGAACCACACGCTCGTCCGGCACGCCCAGACGCTTGACCGCCTGGCTCAGGATTCGTTCGTTAGCCTGATGGAATACAAAATGATCGATGTCTTCGACCGAAATGCCCGCATCGCTCGCAAGCTTATGGACCGTGTCACAGATGGCGTTGACGCCGAACTTGAACACGCGGCGGCCATTCATGAACAGCACGCTCGCGCTATCTGCGGAAGCCTTAAACGGCGAGGTGCCGACCAGACCGGGAACGCGCAACGTCTCGACGTCGGGCGCCGTCGAAAGCTCAACGGCAAGGGGACTGTCTCCCCCAGTCTCAATCACTGCGGCGCCTGCCCCATCGCCAAAGAGCACACAGGTGGCACGGTCGGTCCAGTCGAGCGCGCGCGTCATCTGCTCGGCAGCAACGACAAGCACGCGCTCGGCGCGACCGCGGGCGATATAGCCCTCGGCGACATCAAGCGCAAATACGAAGCCGGCACAAGCCGCCGAAACATCGAAGGCAGGGCACGTCGCACCTAGTCGCTCAGCAACGGCACACGCCTCAGCGGGAACAAGGTGGTCACCCGTCGTCGTCGAGCAGACGATCAGATCCAGCTGGCTCGCGTCGATTCCGGACACCTGAAGTGCCCGCTCACTCGCCGCTACGGCAAGGTCGTCAAGTGACTCGGTGGTGCAGACGTGGCGGCTCTTGATACCTGTGCGGGTAAAAATCCACTCATCCGAGGTATCGAGGAACTCAGACAGCTCGTCATTGGAAACACTGCGCTCAGGAAGCGCCGAGCCTGTTCCAAGAATCGTGAAACCCATCACTAGCCTCCTTTGAGTTGTTGACGTGTTTACATCGACCAAGAGAGGATAGCGCATTTCAGTCTTTGTTGACGTGTTAACATTAAATTGTCCAAATGCGACAAAGGCTTCACATTGTGTCTATCTCTCGACACCATTGCGTCATTCACTTATTCAATAAGGAGGTAGCAGCCGCTATGGATGCCCAATTAACGATTGTCGACGTAACCGGATCGACCAACGATGACCTGCTCGAAGCAGGAAAACAGGGAGCGCCGCACGGCACAGGACTTGCCGCCCGGGCTCAAACAGCAGGGCGCGGCCGGCGCGGGCACAAGTGGGACTCAACCGTCGGCAACTTATTGCTTTCGCTTGTCCTGCGCCCATGCGTTAATCCTGCAAAGTTCTCTGGTCTTGCCGCCGTCAGCGGCCTAGCGGTGCTCGAAGCACTCGAAAAGCAGGGTCTTGCAAACGAGATTCGCCTTAAATGGCCCAACGACCTTGTCGCGCGAGGACGCAAGCTCGGCGGCATTCTGGTCGAGGCCGCACGCGATAACGAAGGCAAACCTTTCGCCGTCTGCGGCATTGGCGTCAATGTGAACTATGTGCCCCAAGAGGTGCCCGATGGCGGCCTGCCGGCAATCGGTCTCTCGGACCTTAACGAAAACGTTCCTGCCGTCGACATGCTCCTCGATGAGGTCTATCACGCAGTCGTGAACGCTGTAGACACATGGTCAGAGCGCCTCAACGCCATGGAAGAAGACGCCGGACCGCTCGCGCCCGTCCGCGATGACTATGTCGGTCACCTCAATTGGATCGGGGAGCACGTTATCGCCCGCTCCCCCGCTGGAGACGAGCTGGCACGAGGCATATTTAGAACGGTCGACGATTGCGGCCGCGCATGCATTGAGACCGAGAGCGGCTTGTGCGTCTTCCACTTCGAAGAAGCATCCTTGCGCCCCCTGAGCGAATAGGGCGCCGCAGCCGTCGGCTCGGCAGACGAATTCGCTATCCCAAAATCTAAACTCAAAACAAAAGGGCCCCGCTACCGTAACGGCAGCGGGGCCCTTTAAGCTATGAGCGATATCGCTTAGAGCTTGATGTCGATGTCGACGCCAGCGGGGAGGTCGAGACGCATGAGCGAATCAACGGTGCCCGAGGTGGGGTCGAGGATGTCGATGAGGCGCTTGTGGGTGCGCATCTCGAACTGCTCACGGGAGTCCTTGTTCACGTGCGGCGAGCGGATAACCGTGTACAGGTTGCGCTCGGTGGGCAGGGGGACAGGACCGGAAACGCGAGCGCCGGTCTTCTGAGCGGTCTCGACGATGAGCTTCGCGGACTGATCGACGACCTCGTGATCATAGCCCTTGAGGCGAATGCGGATCTTCTGGGTAGCCAACTTAAACCTCCAAAGAGTGCGAGAGATGTTCTCGCGGATTACGTAACAGGGAGCTCGAACTTAGGCGTTCTTGCTCATGACCTCGTCCACGATGGACTTGGGCGCGGGCTCATAAGAGTCGAACTGCATCGTGTAGGATGCACGGCCCTGGGTCTGGGAGCGAAGGTCGGTAGCGTAACCGAACATCTCGCCCAGCGGCACCTTGGCACGGATGAGCTTGCTGTTCTTGCGATCCTCCATGCCCTCGATCTTGCCGCGGCGACCGGAGAGGTTGCCCATAACGTCGCCCATGTACTGCTCAGGGGTCTCGACCTCGACAGCCATGATCGGCTCGAGCAGCTGCGGATCGGACTTCTTGAGGGCGTCCTTGATAGCCATGGAACCGGCGATCTTGAAGGCGGCCTCGGAGGAGTCGACCTCGTGGTAAGAACCGTCGAACAGGGTGACCTTAACGTCGAGGACCGGGAAGCCGGCGATAACACCGGTGTTCAGGGCCTCCTGGATGCCCTTGTCGATGGACGGGATGTACTCCTTGGGCACGACGCCGCCGACGATAGCGTTGACGAACTCGTAGCCGAAGCCCTCCTCCATCTTCTCGAGCTTGATGACGGCGTGGCCGTACTGACCGCGACCGCCGGACTGACGGACGAACTTGCCCTCAGCCTTCTCGACGTCGTGACCAGCGGTCTCGCGGTAGGCAACCTGGGGCTTACCAACGTTAGCGTCAACCTTGAACTCGCGGAGCAGACGGTCGACGATGATCTCGAGGTGCAGCTCGCCCATGCCGGCGATGATGGTCTGGCCGGTCTCGTGGTTGGTGGACACCTGGAAGGTCGGGTCCTCCTCGGCGAGCTTGGTCAGAGCCAGGGACATCTTGTCCTGCTCGGCCTTGGTCTTGGGCTCGATGGCAACGTCGATAACGGGCTTAGCGAACTCGATCTTCTCGAGGACGATCTCCTTGCCCTCGGCGCACAGGGTGTCACCGGTGGTGGAGTTCTTGAAGCCGACGCAAGCGACGATGTCGCCAGCGGCAGCGTCGTCACGGTCGATACGCTCGGCGGCGTTCATCTCGAGGATGCGGCCGAGGCGCTCGCGCTGACCGTTGGAAGCGTTGACCACGTAGGAGCCGGACTCGGCGCGGCCGGAGTAAACGCGGACATAGGTGAGCTTACCGACGAACGGGTCGGTCATGATCTTGAAGACCAGGCCGGAGAAGGGCTCGTCGAAGGAAGGATGACGCTGGATCTCCTCGCCGGTGTCCGGATCGGTACCGGTGACGGCCTCGACGTCGAGCGGGCTGGGCAGGTAGTCGACGACAGCGTCGAGCAGCTCCTGGACGCCCTTGTTCTTGTAGGCGGAGCCCACGAAGACGAGGTTGAGCTCGTTGGCCAGAACGCCCTTGCGCAGAGCAGCCTTGAGCTCCTCGACGGTGAAGTCCTCCTCCATGAGGATCTTCTCCATGAGCTCGTCGTCAAAGCTGGCAGCAGCGTCGAGGAGCTCCTCGCGCTTGGTGGCAGCGATGTCGGCAAACTCAGCCGGGATCTCGTCCATCGGCTCGGGGTAGGTCATGCCCTTCTCGTCGGCCTTGAAGTCCCATGCAGTCATGGTAACGAGGTCGATGACGCCCCAGAAGTTGTCCTCGGCGCCCATCGGGACCTGAGCGGCCACGGCGTTAGCGTCGAGACGATCCTTCATGGTCTCGATAGCGTTGAAGAAGTCAGCGCCCACGCGGTCATACTTGTTGATGAAGGCGATACGGGGGACGTTGAAGGTAGAAGCCTGACGCCAAACGGTCTCAGACTGGGGCTGAACGCCGGCAACGGCGTCGAAGACGGCGACAGCGCCATCGAGGACGCGCAGGCAGCGCTCGACCTCGGCGGTGAAGTCAACGTGGCCCGGGGTGTCGATGATCTGGATGCGGTAGTCCTTACCGTCCTTGTTCCAGAAGCACGTGGTAGCAGCGGAGGTAATGGTTACGCCGCGCTCCTGCTCCTGAACCATCCAGTCCATGGTGGCAGCGCCCTCATGGACCTCACCGATCTTGTGGGTCTTACCGGTGTAGTAAAGAATACGCTCGGTCGTGGTGGTCTTACCGGCATCGATGTGGGCCATGATGCCGATGTTACGGGTATCGGAAAGCTTGTACTTAGGCTTAGCCATGTTAGTTCCTTACCTTAACTTACCAACGATAGTGAGAGAACGCGCGGTTGGCCTCGGCCATCTTGAAGACGTCCTCACGCTTCTTGACGGAAGCGCCCAGGCCGTTGGAGGCGTCGAGAATCTCGTTGGCGAGACGCTCGGCCATGGTCTTCTCCTTGCGAGCGCGGGAGAAGTTGACGATCCAGCGGATACCCAGAGCGGTGGAACGACGGGAGTTGACCTCCATCGGGACCTGATAGGTAGCGCCACCGACACGCTTGGGCTTAACCTCGAGCGTGGGCTTGACGTTGTCCATAGCCTTCTTGAAGGTAGCGAGAGCGTCGCCACCCTCAGACTTCTCGGCAACGATCTCGAAAGCGGTGTAAACGATGCGCTCAGCGGTGGCCTTCTTGCCGTCAAGAAGGACCTTGTTGATGAGCTGGGTCACCAGGCGGTTGTTGTAAACGGCGTCAGGCTGAACCTCACGACGATTAGCTGCTGCACGACGCGGCATGTGAAATCTCCTTAAGTGTCTACCGTGCGGCGCTTAGGCGGCACACGGCGAAAGTATCAAAACGTTATCTGGCTTATTTAGCCTTGGGGCGCTTAGCACCGTACTTGGAACGGGCCTGCATACGGTTCTGGACCGGAGCAGCGTCGTAGGCGCCACGGATGACGTGATAACGGACACCAGGGAGGTCACGGACACGACCGCCGCGGACGAGCACGATGGAGTGCTCCTGCAGGTTGTGGCCCTCACCCGGGATGTAAGCAGTAACTTCGATGCCGTTGACAAGGCGAACACGGGCAACCTTACGAAGAGCCGAGTTCGGCTTCTTGGGGCTCGTGGTGAAGACGCGGGTGCACACGCCGCGCTTCTGGGAGTTGTGCTGCAGGGCAGCGTTCTTGGACTTCTTGGGCACGGAACGACGGCCCTGGCGAACCAGCTGGTTAATAGTAGGCAAAGCGTACTCCTTCTCGAATGATTCCAGCTTTCTGTAAAGTGCAACGGCTTGAATCGAGGGGTCAGCATCCCCCTACGAAACACGCAGTTCGATAGGATACGTGGCGTTAGCTGTGCCGTCAACAGACCACGCCGCCGGGCGTATCCCAAAATAGCCATATTTCCGCAAAGCCTACACAAAAGGAATCCCCTCCTGTGCGCGGGGGCGGATTCCCGGCCCGGGCGGCCCGCTGTTTAAGTTTGCTGCTCTACAGTCCTGCGCAAGACGGAAAGCACATTAAGTGCTTTCCTTTGCGTGCGGAACTCGCGACAAACTTAAACAGCGGGCCGCCCGGACCGGGAATCCGACGTGCTTGTCGGGGCAACGTTCCCTTCCAAATAGGGACAGGTTTATTTTGGTCGGTTTTATCTGGGGAAACGTCGCGCTCCAGCGGTGATCTGCTCTCATCTGTCGCATGGAAATCGGCGGCGTTTCCATTTAACGCAAAAGAGGCCGCTTCCCCTAGTAGGAAGCGACCCCAAATCTTACGAATAGACGATGGTAAAGGGCTCTTTCGTTTCGGTCTCTCCTGTTGACGTGCACCTCGTGCCCTCAAGCGTTACTGAGACCACTTGATCGACATCAATCAACTTCGTTGGCACCCAGATGTTCTCTCCGCTATTGCGCCCATAAGAAAAATATAAGTTGAACACCCCTGCGTCGTCATCTTCGATAATCTGCTCCGATCCATCCTTGTAGCTGACGGTCAGCTTATTATCAACTGCTTCATAGCCCAAATCATCGATGTGCGTCTGGATGGAAAACGGGCTAATCTCAAGAGGCGAGTCACCGGAGCGGAGTTCCTTTGTATCGACGTACGCTCCAATATTGAACTCGGGTGTCGACGCCTCAAACCGCCTCGCACTCTCACCTTCACCCTCGGTCCAGTGGATATTCCAGGTGACAGCATGTTGCAAATCTCGCTCGCGATCCATAGCGGCAAAGTACATCGTGCCATTAATGACAGTATCGCTTGATGTGTCCTTATCAATTGTGCTGCGTGTGTCAGGCCATTCCTCGCCGAACTTCATATCGGGCGTGCCGATGCCCTGCTCTTCTTCACCATAGAGAACAAGTTCGCCAATCTCTGCTGCTGGCTTGTAGTAGTTAACTCCATTTGGATTGGACAACGTAAACGTCACGGCTCCGCAGCCGTTTTGGTCGATTGCCATCTCATGGATATCAAGCGTATAGCCGTTGCCCTCGACGGACAGATTAACCTCCTGGACTGCACCCTCCAGGCTTTGGGGCGCGATGCCATCACCAAACTCTCTGGTGTAGGTATATTTAGTCCCCGATGAGCCGCCGTTTGTCCAGGTAATGGAATCCCCGTTGCCGTGGTTTCCCCAGGCTGAGGCAAAATAGCTGGAATTGATAACGGCGTAGGCGACCCCTCCGGTCGCCAACACTCCGACAAGATACCCGATAACCGCAACATAGAGGGGCTTAGCATGACCCCTTTTGCGAAGCGGCTCGCCTTCAGCTGCATTAAGAACGCGATCGGCAAGATCGCTATCGGCTTGGATGGACTCGAAGGCCTGCTTGATTTGATTGGATTTCACGGTCGCCCTCCTCTAGGATGAACTTGAGCTTCGATCTGCCGCGAGCCAAACGCGTTCGAACAGTCGCGGCTGGCACATGCAATAACTCGGCAATCTCTGAGGTCGAAAAGCCCAGATAGTAATAGAGCATGATGGGAACACGGAATCGTTCCGGAAGTCGCATAACGTCTGACAGGACCGCCTTGGTCTCCTCCTGCGCCGTCGAAAGCGAATCGGCCAGGTTCTCAATATCCTCCACACGCCTCCATGGCTTTCGAAAGAGAGATTTGCATTCATTGATCGTGACCCGGATAAGCCATCGACGAAGATGTTCCCAGCTTTCAAATTGCGCATCGCTTTTGAGTAACTTCAGAAAGACGTCTTGAGCGACATCGTCGGCATCGGCACGATCGCGCAGATACGTCAATGCGATTCGAAACACGACATCCCTGTGATCTTCGACCGCCTGTCTAAAAGCTTGTTCTTCCATAATCACCTCCCGGTGACGTCAATGATTCTTGATGAGGCCCTCACCATAGATACGCTCTTGCCGGACGAAATGTTTCAAATTCAAGCAGGAAAAACCTACCAAAATAAACCTGTCCCTTTTTGGTAGGTTTTCATCAACAAAAAAGACCCGCTCCCCTGTTGGGAAGCGGGTCTTTGGAAGGACGGTTAACGTACTAGGAAATTACTCCTCGTCGTTGTCCTTGGCCTCTTCGACGTCGTCGGTGTCCACGAGCTGGTTGAGCAGCTCATCGAGAGAAGCCATGTCCTCGTTGATGACACCGTTGGCGGGAGCCTTCTTGTCGTCGATCGGGGCGCCCAGGAGCTCCTCGTCGGCGTCGGCGTGATGCGTCGGAGCGGAGGTACCCAGCAGGATATCGTCCGGACCGTCGGGGCTGAAGACCATCTGCAGCAGCTGCGAGAGGTCTTCCTCGTCGGCAACGTCGTCGTTGTTCTCGAGGATGTAGAGCAGGTCGTGGGCCTCGAGGCCGTCACGGAGCTCCTCGATCGCCTTGGCACCGATGCCATCGATGCGCAGCAGATCTTCCTCGGACTTGCCGACCAGGTCGCCGACCGTCTCGATGCCAACCTCGCTGAACTTGTTGGTCCAGCGCTGCGACACGCCCAGGTCGTCGAACAGGTACAGGCGAGCCTTCTCGGCGGAGATGGTGTGGCCGTTGCGGGTGAACGAACCGTCAGCACCACCGAACTCGTCGTAGCCGGCCCAGTCGAGCTGCTGCGGGAGCTGCTCGTCTAGGTCCTTGAGCTCCACAGGAGCCCACTCGGGCAGCGACTTGGCGTTGGGCGAAGCCGGGCCGTCGATGTCCACGTAGCCGTCGGCCGTGCGATACGTCAGCTTGGCGTTGGCGTACGGCTTGAGGCCGGTACCGGCCGGAATCTTCTTACCGACGATGACGTTGGACTTAAGGTCGAGCAGGTGGTCGACCTTGCCCTCAATGGCAGCCTCGGTAAGGACGCCGGCGGTACGGATAAACGAAGCGCTCGACAGCCAGGAGTCGATGTTGGACGCGACCTTGAGCGTACCCAGGATGACGGGCTCGGCCACGGGAGCCTGACCGCCCAGACGGGCAACGCGCTCGACCTCGTCGGCGAACTCGTAGCGGTCGACGTACTGACCAAGCAGGTACTTGGAGTCGCCGGGGTTGGTGATCTGAACGCGACGCAGCATCTGACGTGCGAGCACCTCGATGTGCTTGTCGTTCAGGTCGACGCCCTGGCTGGTGTAGACGTCCTTAACACTCTCGACGAAGGTGTGCATCGTCGACTCGATGTCGGTCAGCTTGCGCAGGTTGCGGAAGTTGACGAAGCCCTTGGTGATCTGGTCACCGGCGCGAACCTCGCAGCCGTCCTCGATCTCGGGCATAAAGCGCACCGAAGCGGGGACGCGGCGCTCGTCGAGGACACGGGTGTGGTCCTCGGAGTCGGTGAGCGTCAGCACGTACTCGGACTTCTCGGGCTTAATCGAGAGGTGACCGGAGTACGGAGCCAGCTCGGCCTCGCGACCCAGGATCTTCTCGTTGACGTTGCCGACGATATCGAACATACGGCTGACCGTAGGCAGGCCCTGCGTAATATCGTCGACGCCAGCGACGCCGCCGGAGTGAATGGTACGCATCGTAAGCTGCGTACCGGGCTCGCCGATGGACTGGGCGGCAATAATGCCGACCGCGGTACCGATGGCGACCGGACGACGGGTGGAAAGATCCCAGCCGTAGCACTTCTGGCACACGCCGTACTTGGAGCGGCAGGTGAGCAGCGCGCGAAGCTTGACCTTCTTGAGGCCTGCATCGACCATCTTCTGGATGTCGGCGACCTTCTCGATGTAGCCGTCCTGCTCAAAGAGCACGGTGCCATCGGGAGCCACGACGTCCTCGATGAAGCAACGGCCGACGAGGTCGGTGTTGAGGTCGGTGGTGCCGGGGATGATGAGGTTGTAGGTGACGCCCTCGTGCGTACCGCAGTCCTCCTCGCGGACGATGACGTCCTGGGCCACGTCGACCAGACGACGGGTCAGGTAACCAGAGTCCGAGGTGTGGGATGCGGTATCGACCAGGCCCTTACGGGCGCCGTAGGTCGAAATGAAGTACTCGAGCGGCAGCAGGCCCTCGCGGAAGTTCGCCTTAATGGGAAGGTCGATCGTCTCGCCGGACATGTCTGCCATCAGGCCACGCATGCCGCCGAGCTGACGCAGCTGGGTCTTAGAACCACGGGCGCCGGAGTCGGCCATCATGTAGAGCGGGTTCTCCTCGTCGAACAAGTCGAGCATGAGCGCTGCGACCTTGTCGGTACAAGCGGTCCACTCGTTAACGACTTCGATGTGGCGCTCCGTCTCGTTGATGAAGCCCTCCTCGAAGTACTCGTTAATCTGGTCGACGTTGGCCTGGGCGCGGTCGAGCAGCTCCTGCTTCTCGGCAGGGATGAGAGCGTCCCACACCGAGATGGTGAGGCCGGCGCGGGTAGCGTAGTGGAAGCCGGAGTACTTGATGGCGTCGAGGATCGGGCCGACCTTGGCCTCGGGGTAACGATCGCAGCAGTCGGCAACCAGCTTGGCCACGTCGCCCTTGACCATCTTGTAGTTCATGAACTCATAGTCTTCGGGCAGGCACTGGCGGTTGAAGATGATACGGCCGATAGAGGTCTCGAAGCGCGCGGTCTTGTTACCGGTGACGTCGTAGTCGACGAACTCGTTCTTGCCGTTCTTGACACGGAAGATACGGGTACCGTCCTCGTTGATGACATTGGCGTCGGCAGCGGACACGCGGACCTGAATCTTGGCCTGCATGTCGACCTCGGAGCGGCAGTCATAGGCGTGCAGCGCGTCGTCGAAGCTGGCGAACACGTGGTTCTCGCCCGGCAGACCGTCGCGGACCTGGGTCAGGTAGTACACACCGATGATCATGTCTTGCGAGGGGATGTTGACCGGCTTGCCGGATGCCGGCGAGCGCAGGTTGTTCGCAGAGAGCATGAGCACGCGGGCCTCGGCCTGAGCCTGGCTGGACAGCGGCACGTGGACAGACATCTGGTCGCCGTCGAAGTCGGCGTTGAAGGGCGAGCAGACCAGCGGGTGCAGGTGAATAGCCTTGCCCTCGACCAGCACCGGCTCAAAGGCCTGGATGGACAGACGGTGCAGGGTCGGTGCACGGTTGAGCAGCACGACGCGACCGTCGATGACCTCTTCGAGGATGTCCCACACAAAGGTGGCACCGCGGTCGATAGCGCGCTTGGCACCCTTGATGTTCTCGACCTTGCCAAGCTCGACCAGGCGCTTCATGACGAAGGGCTTGAAGAGCTCCAGCGCCATGGTCTTGGGCAGACCGCACTGGTGCAGCAGCAGCTTGGGGTCGGTAACGATTACCGAACGGCCGGAGTAGTCGACACGCTTGCCCAGCAGGTTCTGACGGAAACGACCCTGCTTGCCCTTGAGGGCCTCGGCGAGCGACTTGAGCGGGCGACCGCCACGGCCAGAGACCGGGCGACCACGACGGCCGTTGTCGAACAGGGCGTCCACGGACTCCTGGAGCATGCGCTTCTCGTTGTTCACGATGATCGCAGGGGCGTCCAGGTCGAGCAGGCGCTTGAGTCGGTTGTTACGGTTGATCACGCGACGGTACAGGTCGTTGAGGTCGGACGCGGCGAAACGGCCACCGTCGAGCTGGACCATCGGGCGCAGATCGGGCGGAATGACCGGGATGACGTCCAGGATCATGTTCGCGGGGCTGTTGCCGCCCTTCAGGAAGGCGTCAACGACCTCAAGGCGCTTGACGGCCTTCTCGCGCTTCTGCTTCTGGGAATCCTCGTCGGCGATGATGGCCTTGAGCTTCTCGGCCTCGGAGGGGAGGTCGATGGCAGCGAGCAGGTCGCGGACGGCCTCGGCACCCATACCACCCTTGAAGTACATGGAGTAGTAACGGGTCATCTCGCGGAACAGCGGCTCATCGGAGATGAGGTCGCGCTCGGTGAGCTTCATGAAGGCGTTGAAGGCGTCCGTGCGGAGCTGCTTCTCGTCCTTGCACTCTTCCTCGATGTCAACGATGCCGGAGGCGATCTCCTCGGGGGTCAGCGGCTCCTCGTCGGAGAACTCGTCAAAGTTCTCGGGGTTGCCCTGCTCCTTGAGGGACTCGATCTGGCGGGCGCACTCGGCATCGATCTCTTCCAGATCGGCGGCGAGCTCCTCGCGCAGGTCGTCAGCGTCGGCCTCGCGAGCCTCGTAGTCGACCTCGGTGATGATGTAGCTGGCAAAGTACAGAACCTTCTCGAGGTCCTTGGACTTGATGTCGAGCATACGGCTCATCGGGAAGCTCGTGGGGCTCTTGAAGTACCAGATGTGGGACACGGGAGCGGCGAGCTCGATGTGGCCCATGCGGTCGCGACGCACCTTGGCCGAGGTGACCTCGACGCCGCAGCGCTCGCAGACGATGCCCTTAAAGCGGATGCCCTTGTACTTGCCGCAGGAGCACTCCCAGTCCTTGGCGGGACCGAAGATCTTCTCGCAGAACAGGCCGTCCTTCTCGGGCTTGAGGGTACGGTAATTGATGGTCTCCGGCTTCTTGACCTCACCGTGCGACCAGGAACGGATCTGGTCGGCGGAGGCAAGGGAGATCTTTACCGAGTCAAAATCAGTAGCTTCGAAATCTGCCACAGTCAACTACTCCTTATCAGTGGTCGTGGCGGCGACAGCCTCGGGTGCCTCGGCGGTCTCGGCATCCTCGGCCTCGACGTCGGCGTCAACGCCGGCGAGCGCAGCCAGGTCGTCGAGAGCAGAGGTCTCCTCGGCGGTCACAGGGGCGGAGGCGTCCTCGTCGGCATCGTGCATGGGCTCGATGTCCAGTGCGAGGGAGCGAATCTCCTTGACGAGAACCTTGAAGGACTCGGGGATACCCGGGACAGGAACGTTCTCGCCCTTGACGATGGACTCGTAGGTCTTGACACGGCCCACGGTATCGTCGGACTTGACGGTCAGGATCTCCTGCAGGACGTTGGAAGCACCGTAAGCGTACAGTGCCCAAACTTCCATCTCGCCGAAGCGCTGGCCGCCGAACTGAGCCTTGCCGCCCAGAGGCTGCTGGGTAACCAGGCTGTAAGGGCCGGTCGAACGGGCGTGGATCTTGTCGTCGACCATGTGGCCGAGCTTGAGGATGTAGGACGTACCCACGGTAATGGGCTCGCGGAACTCCTCGCCGGTGCGGCCGTCGAACAGGCGGGTCTTGCCGCGCTCGTCAAGCTGGGTGACGAACTCGGGGCGCATGTGATCGCCAAAGGCAGCGGTAGCCTTGTTGAGCATGTTCTTGTTGGCACGACGGATGACCTCGGCGATCTCGTCCTCCTTGGCGCCGTCGAAGACGGGCGTGGCGGTGAAGAACGGACCGGGGACGTACTTGTCGGAGTCGGCCTGCTCGGTATCCCAACCGCACGCAGCAGCCCAGCCAAGGTGGCACTCGAGCAGCTGGCCGACGTTCATACGCGAAGGAACGCCCAGCGGGTTGAGGATAACGTCGATCGGGGTACCGTCAGCCATGTAGGGCATGTCCTCGACCGGCAGAACGTTGCAGATAACACCCTTGTTGCCGTGGCGGCCGGCGATCTTATCGCCCTGCTGGATCTTACGACGCTGGGCGACGTAGACGCGCACCTGCTCGTTGACGCCGGGGGCCAGGTCGTCGCCGTTCTCGCGGCTAAAGCGGACGACGTCGATGACGCGGCCGTAAGCGCCGTGAGGCATCTTAAGGGAGGTGTCGCGGACGTCGTGGGCCTTGGCACCGAAGATGGCGCGCAGCAGGCGCTCCTCGGCAGTCAGAGCGCTCTCGCCCTTAGGCGTGACCTTGCCGACCAGGATGTCGCCAGGGCCGACCTCGGCGCCGATGCGGATGATGCCGTCCTCGTCGAGGTTGGCAAGCATGTCCTCGGAGAGGTTCGGGATCTCGCGGGTGATCTCCTCGGGACCGAGCTTGGTGTCGCGGGCGTCGATCTCGTGACGGGTGATGTTGATGGTCGTCAGCAGGTCCTCGGCCACCAGGCGCTCGGACACGACGATACCGTCCTCGTAGTTAAAGCCTTCCCACGGCATGTAGGCCACGGTGAGGTTCTGGCCCAGTGCGAGCTCGCCGTGATCGGTCGAAGGACCATCGGCCAGAGGCTCGCCCTGCTCAACGGTGTCACCGACGCGAACGAGCGGACGGTGGTTGATGCAGGTGGACTGGTTGGAGCGCTGGTACTTGGCCAGGTGATACTCGTCCATACCGCCGGCATGCTTGACGATGATCTTGGCGGCGTCGGCAAAGATGACCTCGCCGGCGTTCTTGGCCAGGGTGACCTCGCCGGAGTCCAGAGCGGCGCGACGCTCCATGCCGGTACCGACATAGGGAGCGGCGGGGTGAACCAGCGGCACGGCCTGACGCTGCATGTTAGCGCCCATCAGCGTACGCTTGGCGTCGTCGTGCTCCAGGAACGGGATCAGCGTGGCTGCGACGGAGAGCATCTGACGCGGCGAGACGTCCATGTAGTCGACGTCCTCGACGGGCACGTCGGCGGGAGCGCCGAAGGAGCCGTCGAAGTCGCGAGTACGGGCGATCACGGTGTGGGGGCGGACGATCTTGCCCTCGGCATCGGTCGTGATGAACTCGTTGGTCTTGGGATCGAGCGGCGTGTTGGCCGGCGCGATGACGTGCTTCTCTTCCTCGTCAGCGGTCATCCAGTCGATCTGGTCGGTGGCAACGCCGTTCTCGACGCGACGGAACGGGGCCTCGATGAAGCCGTACTCGTTGACGCGGGCGTAGAGGGCGAGCGAGCCGATCAGGCCGATGTTGGGGCCTTCGGGGGTCTCGATCGGGCACATGCGGCTGTAGTGCGAGTTGTGAACGTCGCGGACGGCCGTCGGCACGTTGGTGCGGCGGCTGGAGCCGGACTTGTGGCCGGCAAGACCGCCAGGGCCGAGTGCGGACAGACGGCGCTTGTGGGTCAGACCGGTCAGGGGGTTCGCCTGGTCCATGAACTGCGAGAGCTGCGAGGAACCGAAGAACTCCTTGATGGAAGCCACGATCGGGCGGATGTTGATGAGCGACTGCGGAGTGATCTCGTCGATGTCCTGGGAGCTCATGCGCTCACGGACGACGCGCTCCATACGGCTCATGCCGATACGGAACTGGTTGGCGACGAGCTCACCGACGGTACGGATGCGGCGGTTGCCGAAGTGGTCGATGTCGTCGACCTTGAAGCCCTGCTCGCCGGCGGCGAGGGACAGCAGGTAGCGCAGCGTAGCGACGATATCCTCGTCGGTGAGCACCGTGACCTCTTCCTCGGTGGTGAGGTTGAGCTTCTTGTTGACCTTGTAACGACCGACGCGGGCCAGATCGTAGCGCTGCGGGTTGAAGAGCAGGCCCTCGAGCAGGCTGCGGGAAGCGTCCACGGTGGGAGGCTCGCCCGGGCGCAGACGACGGTAGATCTCGATGAGGGCGTCCTCGCGAGTGAGGGCGGTGTCGCGCTCCAGGGTGCGCTTGATCACATCGGAGTTACCGAGCAGCTCGATGATGTCATCGTTGGTGACGGCGATGCCAAGGGCGCGCAGGAACATCGTGGCGCTCTGCTTGCGCTTACGGTCGATGGAGACCATGAGCTGGTCGCGCTTGTCGACCTCAAACTCAAGCCAGGCACCGCGGGACGGGATGATCTGGGCCTTGTAGATCTGCTTGCCCGAATCCATCTCGGAGCTGTAGTACACGCCCGGGGAGCGGACGAGCTGCGAGACGACGATACGCTCGGTACCGTTGATGATGAAGGTGCCCTGATCGGTCATCATGGGGAAGTCGCCCATAAAGACGAGCTGCTCCTTGATCTCGCCGGTCTCCTTGTTGGTGAGACGGACGTCGGTCAGAAGCGGAGCCTGATAGGTCATATCCTTCTCGCGGCACTCCTCGACGGTGTGCGCGGGGTCGCCGAACTGATGCTCGCCGAAGGTAACCTCGAGAACATGGTTCTGGCTCTGGATGGGGCTGGATTCCTTGAACGCCTCACGAAGACCCTCGTCCTTAAAACGCTCAAAGGATTCCCTTTGAACAGAGATAAGGTTGGGGAGCTCCATGGCCTCCGGGATTTTCCCGAAGCTGACGCGCTTGCGCTCAGTGGCAGTGTATGCGTAGGTCACCAGGTTTTTCCTCCTTCACGGAAATGCTCGGTGGATTGGCGAGGCATAGCTTCGCCAGTTATCGCAACCTAATAGTTTATCAGGTACCGACCGTTGAGCAAGAAAAGCCTTGACGTGATTGAGTTTTTGGAGTAGCAAAGTTTTTCATCAGAAAACACGCAGGTAGATGTATGTGCGTCGAACACCTGTTCATATATTTTCTGTGAACAGAGAGCCGGCAATCGCAGCTCTTATAAAAAACGGGCGCGAACCGAGGTCCGCGCCCGTAAATGTCGATGCCCGAAGGCTTACTTGCGCATCAAGCCGCCGCGCTCGTCGATGGCGTCCCAGAAGGCGCTTGCAAAGCGAGGATCGCTTGCGGCCATGAGGGCGTTGGTGGCCATCCAGCCAGACGGGGTACCGGTGTCGTAGCCCGACAGCGGGTCAATGACGACAGCGTACATGGCCTCGCGATCGAGCGAACGGGCCATAGCGTCGGTCAGCTGAATCTCGCCGCCCTTACCGGCCTGCTGGTCGGCAAGAAGGTCCATGACCAGCGGGCTCAGCAGGTAGCGACCGACGATGTACAGGTTGGACGGAGCCGCCTCGGGGGCAGGCTTCTCCACCAGGCCGCCGATGCGCCACACGGCACCGGGCTCGCCATCGGCAACATCCTCGGCGCCCTCGAGCGAGCCCACGCGCTCACCGGCGATAACGCCGTAGCGGCTAACTTCCTCGGGAGCACACGCGGCAACGGCGATAACCGAAGCGCCACCGTGCTCCTTGGAGACGGCAAGCATCTTGTCGCAGATATCACGGTTGGGCACAACGTAGTCGCCCAGAAGAACCAGGAAGTTCTCCCCTGCCACGGCGTCGGCGGCAGAGCGAATGGCGTGACCGAGGCCCTTGGGCTCGTACTGATAGCGGAAGTCGACCGGCATACCGCCAGCGTGGGCGACGGCATCGGCATAGGCGTTCTTGCCGCGCTCGCGCAGCAGGTTCTCGAGCGAGCGATCGGGCTGGAAGTAGTTCAGCAGCTCGGGCTTGCCGGGAGAAGTAACGATGATGGCGTCGTCGACTTCCTCGGGGTCGAGCGCCTCCTCGACGACGTACTGAATGACGGGCTTGTCGAGCACCGGCAGCATCTCTTTGGGCGTGCACTTGGTGCCAGGCAGAAAACGCGTGCCAAGACCGGCGGCGGGGATGATTGCCTTCATGTTATTCAAAGATCCTTTCGCAGGCGCAAAAGCGCCCCATGCGTGCGGCACACAGCCGCAGACCAAATTGCGATACCCAAGCATCTTACCGCTGGAACTATATGTCGCTACAAGGCAGAGACAATTCTTCAGCAGGTCAACGCAAATTATTGCTCGAATGGTGCAATTTTATTGCCCAACGGCAGGGCGCCCGATACGACGCAAATCACAGAACATGGCAGTTTGAGCTACCGATGTCGAGGGACCGAAAAACAAAAAAGACGGGGCTCGCAATGCGAACCCCGTCTGCAAAGAAATCTGGCGAGAAAGCCTGATTACTTGAGGGTGACAGCAGCGCCAGCAGCCTCGAGCTTCTCCTTGGCAGCCTCGGCGTCCTCCTTCTTGGCACCCTCGAGAACAGCCTTGGGAGCGCCCTCGACGACCTCCTTGGCCTCCTTCAGGCCAAGGTTGGTGAGCTCACGGACGGCCTTGATGACCTGGATCTTGTTGTCGCCGAAGCCCTCGAGCACGACGTCAAACTCGGTCTTCTCCTCGGCCTCAGCGGCGCCAGCAGCGGGAGCGGCGACAACAGCGGCAGGAGCAGCGGCGGAAACGCCGAAGGTGTCCTCGATAGCCTTGACGAGCTCGGAAGCCTCGAGAAGGGTCATTTCCTTAAGAGCATCGATGATCTCATCGGTGGTAAGCTTAGCCATTTCTAAGTCCTTTCGGTTTCCGTGTCTGTGCACGGAGATCAGTTAAAACACGGCGCGAATGCGCCAGGGGTGCGGCGTTGCCGCCGCGGGTGAAAACAGCGACTAGGCTGCCTTCTGCTCGGAGACCTGCTGAATCGAACGAGCGAGACCAGAGGAAACGCCGTTGACGCAGACAGCGATGTCGCGAGCGAAACCGGAGATGAGACCGGCGATCTGGCCGAGAAGCTGATCCTTGGTGGGCAGCTCGGCGATAGCCTTAACATCATCAGCGGAAACGGCCTTGCCGTCGGAGATACCGCCCTTGATCTCAAGGACGCCCTTGGACTTAGCGGAGAAGTCCTTAAGGGCCTTAGCGGCCTCGACCGGCTCGGACTCGTAGAACACATAAGCGACGGGGCCGGCGAGGATCTCGTCGATCTCGGGCTGCTCCTGGTTCTTGAGGGCGATCTTGACCAGGTTGTTCTTGTAGACCTTCATCTCGGCACCGCACTCGCGAAGCTGATGACGCAGCTCCTGAGCCTGCTTAACCGTCAGACCGTTGTAGTTGACGACGAACAGACCGGCGTTCTCGGCGATACGGGACTCGATCTCTGCAACCTTGTCGATTTTGTACTGCTGGGGCATGAATTACACCTCCTCGAATTCTTTCCGGGCACGGTCCGCCACAAGGACGTGACGGGGGCATGTCCAAAAAGAAAGCCCCCGCGCTGTATGAGCGACGGGGGCGAGAAGACATATCTACTCGACCACCTCGGCTGGCGGGATATCCCATTAAGCTCGCGGGCGATGCCCGTTTGCACCGGCTGTCTCTGGCAGCGGATTCGTGCGTGAACCGGAAGTATTATGGCGGGGACCCCGGCGTCGGTCAACGGGCGCGAGGATTCGTACACAAACCCTGCATACGCTCCAACCCGAGGGGACGGGTCGAGATTTTCGCTCGGTCAAGTCCTGGGCTCGCTCGAAGGCCACATTAAGTGGCCTTCGGCTCGTGCGGAATCTACGAAAATTTCGACCCGTCCCCTCGGGCCGGAGCTACGGTAACTTTACTGCGAATCCTCGTGTCCGTTGAGCGACGCGCCCCACGCATAACCCTTATGTCGGTAGGCTGATGTGTTGCATCCCTGAGGGCTACAGGGTTGAAACAAAGTTGGACAGGCGGGTTAGGCCTTCGTCCAGATCTTTATCGGAAACGCAATAGCTGAGGCGGACGTGGCCTTCGGTGCCGAAGCAGTCGCCCGGGACTAGGGCTACGTTTGCTTCTTTGATGGCTTTGATGCAGAAGTCTTCGCTGGTTAGGCCGAATTGTTTGATGCTCGGGAAGGTATAGAAGGCTCCCGCCGGTTCAACTACGTCGAGGCCCATGGCGTCTAAGGCTGCGAGTACGTGTTCGCGACGGGTTCGGTAGACTTCGAGCATGGGGGTGGGGTCGACGGTCAGGGCTCGGGCTGCGGCGTCCATTTCGAAGGAGACGGCACTCGATACTAAGTATTGGTGAGCCTTGGCGATCTCGGCGATGACGGGTGCCGCTGCCGCGAGCCAGCCCAGGCGCCAGCCGGTCATGGACCAGGGCTTGGAGAAGCTCTCGATGATGACCGTCTGTTCACGCAGCTCCGGGTGACGCTGGGCAAAGCGCTCGTAGCCATCCACATAAACCAGGCGGTTGTATACGTCGTCGCAGACCACGTAGATGCCCGCCTGCTCCGCCACGCGCGCCACGGCGTCGAGCGATGCCGCGTTGAGGATGCAACCCGTAGGATTGTTGGGCGAGCAGATGACGATGGCCTTGGTCGCCGGCGTCACGCAAGCACGAAGCGCATCCTCGTCAATCTGGAATTGCGCAGGCTCCGTATCCAAAAAGACCGCTTTGGCGTGATTGGCCACGACGATGCTCTCGTACAGGCCAAAGGCCGGCGTGGGGATAATGACCTCGTCGCCTGGGTTGAGCATAGCCATGAATGTAGCCGACAGTGCCTCGGTCGCACCGTCGGTCAGGATGACCTCATCGGCGGAAAACGCCAGGCCCGCGTCATCCATATATTTGGACAGTGCATCACGCAGGGCGGGGCGACCGTTGTTGGGCGGATAGTGCGTGTCACCGCGGTCCAGTGCGGCGGTCACCTCGGCGCTAATCACATCGGGCGTGGGAAAATCGGGCTCGCCGAGCGCGAGCGCGATGCACCCCGGATGCTGGGCGGCGAGTGCGTTGATCCGGCGGATGCCGGAGGGCTTGAGCGTGGCAAGCGAGGTATTCATGGGCAGACGCATGGCGTTCCTTTCGTAAGGGTTGCACTAGGATAGCGCGGCGGGGCGCCACCAGACGGTGTAACCTAAACGGAAACCAACCGGAAAGGAGGCAGCATGGAGCCGACCGCGCGCAGCGATGTACCAAAAACGCTGCAAACCATTGCGTATATCAGCATTCCCAATAGTGCCGATCTTGAGTTTTTGCTCTGGGACCTGCAGGATGCCATCGCCGCCTATGCTCAGCTTTCTGGCACCGAGCTCCCCCGCCCGATCGATTTGGAGGCGGATGACGCCGGTGTAGTCGATGGCATGGTGCTCGCTGTTGATGATGCATTTGACGATGAGGCTATGATCGCTGTCGAGGAGATACTCAATCGCTTTGGAAATACAGAGACACGCATCTATGTCGTCGTCCAGGCCGCGTCCAAAAACAACAAGCAGGCGGACGAAGTCCTCGACCGCCTATACCGGGCATGTATTCTACGTGACCTACCATGGTGTGACGGTGTTGTCATCTGTGCCGGCAGCGGCATCGCAGCGCTTCGCCATTCCCCACGCATGGGTCTCTTACGCCGGCCTTTTTCGGAAGCGATGGATAAGCTTGTGGGCGCTGTGCGCATGGGCTGCTCCGTTGAGCATGCGCAGCGACTTGGCGGCGGCAATGCCGAAAGCGTCGATGCCGACGGCATGGTGCGCGCCAAGCCCGCGCTGCCCGCACCGATCTGGCATGCCATCATGAAACGCCTCGGCACCCGCGCCCAACCAGATATCTAAATTACAGAGCGCCCCAATCAACGACATCGCGCCAGCGCTCGACAAGGCGTTCCAGGCGCCACGCCGCATTGGCGGGACTTGTCGACGGCAGAACGATGGCCGGCAGCCCGGTGCGCTCTTGTAGATAGCGCTTGTAGAGCCGACCTGCCGTGCCGCCGTTACAGACAACGACCTCGATAGGAGCTGCGCCGGTAATACGCTCGGCATGCGCCGGAACGACGTTTTTGATGCTAGCGTCACTCGAGCCCTTGATGTCGCAGCTCTCGATTACATCCCACAGGGCCACGCCGCCGTTCAGCAGCATGGAGCGCTTGGCGGCAATCGAGGCATCGAGCGTCGCGGGCTCACCGCTTGCCAAAGGATCGCCCTCGTTGGACGGCACGGATACACCGAGGCACGCGGCCATCACACGCCAAAAGCGGTTCTGCGGATTGCCATAGTAGAAGGCATTGGCACGCGAGAGCACCGAGGGAAACGACCCCAGCACCAAAACGCGCGAGCGCTGGTCGAACACAGGCTCAAACCCATGCTCAATATGTTGATAGTCCTCGTCAGACACGGCCATGGGCTAGGCTCTCAACAGATAGCGCACCTCGTAGGGCGCAAGCTCGAGAGTACCCGTCAGCTCGACCGTGGGCGCATCGTCGGCAAGCAAATCGACAAAGGAGCTGTTGAGCTCGCCGGCGCCAAAGGTGTAAGGCTCGTCCACGGCGTTCACCGCCACGAGCACCGTCGCGTCGTCGCAGGCGCGCTCGAACAGCAGCTGCTTGTTCTGGATCACCACATTGCGATAGGCACCGTAGTTGAGAGCACGGGCCGCCGCGTCGTCGGCCGAACGAAGGTGTGCGAGCTGCGTGATGAACGCCGTCAGTTCGTTGGGCGCAGGCTCATCGAGCGCAGGGCGCAGCGCCCAGTCGCCATCGGGGCCGCCCTTTTCGCCAGCAATTCCCCACTCGCTGCCATAGTAGACGCACGGGATGCCCGGCATGCCAAAGAGCATGCCATAGGCGGGACGCAGGCACGACTTGTCAGTGAGGATGCTTGCCAGTCGCGGCACGTCGTGGTTGTCGACAAACGACAGCAGGTGCTTGCCGCGGTAGATGCACCAGGGGTCGCCGCCAAACTGACGGTGCAGCGAGTGTGCAATCTCGAACATGTTGACCGAGTTAAAGCTGGAGTACAGGCCCTTGTAACACTCGTAGTTGGTGCAGGAGTCGAGCATCTCGTCGTTGACGATCTGGTTGTAGTCGCCGTGGAGCGTCTCGCCGATCAGCACGAAGTCGGGCTTGAGCTCACGGGCGAAGCTATGCAGACGACGCATGAAGTCGCGGTCGAGCATATAGGCGACGTCCAGGCGCAGGCCGTCGACGCCAAAGACCTCGGCCCAGCGGTGCACGGACTCAAGCAGGTAATTGACCACGGCAGAGTTTTGCAAGTTGAGCTTCACGAGCTCAAAATGGCCTTCCCAACCCTCGTACCAAAAGCCGTCGCCATAGCAGGAGTCGCCGTCAAAACTGATGTGAAACCAATCCTTGTACGGCGAATCCCACTTGCGCTCCTGCACATCGCGGAAGGCCCAAAAGCCGCGACCGACGTGGTTGAAGACGGCATCGAGCACCACGCGGATGCCATGGGCGTGCAGCGTGTCGCATACGGCGGCAAAGTCGGCATCCCCGCCCAGGCGACGGTCTATATGGCGCAGGCTGCGCGTGTCGTAGCCGTGACTATCGGACTCGAGCGGCGGGTTGATGAGCACAGCGCCAACGCCGAGTTTTTGCAGGCAGTCGGCCCATTGGGCAATCTTCATGATAGGAGCATCGGGGTTGGGTTCGACATCGGCGGCCTGGGCGAGGAAGCGGTCATAGTAGCCACGGCCGCGCCCGAGGCGGTGGCCCTGGGCGTCGAAGGCCATGCCGGGGATGATGGCACAATCGACGGAGGCGTAGTCGGTAAAGGCGGCGCCCTGGGGCTCAAGGATGTGGAAGTCGTCGCTGAGCGCCATCTCCGTAGTGGGCAGATACTCCCTGATCTCCATCTCCGTCCTGCTGATGACCACGGGTAGCAGCACGCGCTTGCCCATCCTCAGCGCGGCGGCGATGAGTCCCGGGGTATAGACCTCGTCGGGCAGCGAGTGGTAGAGCAGCACGGTCTGTGCCTTCTGGAAACGGGGGTCGGCCAGTACGGCCTCGACGATGGGCTGCGACAGGGCCACTAGTTCCTCGTCGGTATGGCGCGCCTTGCGCTGGCGGATGTGCTGGCGCAGCGACTTCTTGGACAGCGCGCTGGTCTCCCTGTCTTTTCCCTCTATGTTTTGATCTTCCATGCTTTTGTAATCTGTGCTTTTATCCTCTGTTTTTCTGTCCTACATACCTTCTATCTCCTGGGCTCCATCTCGCTGGTGGCGCGGCGGGGCTTGGCCGCGGCGGCCTTCTTGGGGAAGGCCTCGT
>CALLNU010000029.1 GCA_938005465.1 uncultured Collinsella sp. | reverse complement strand
CGAGCCGGAGAGCACTTAATGTGCTCTCCGTGCGAGCAGGACTGTCCGAGCAGGCGACCACACCCCGCGCCCCGTCCCGGCGAGCGCTCGGGGACCGGTAGCTTACAGGTGCGAGACGATCAGTTCCATCTTGCCTTCGAGGTCGATGGAGCCGACGGTGCTCGGAGCCAGCAGGTGGCTTCCCTTGTGGACGGGGTCGCCGCAGATGGTGCCTTCGCCGTCGATGACCGACAGACACATGAAGGGCCAGCGCTGGTCGAGGGTCTTGCTGCCGTTAACGCGCACGCGATCGACGGTGTAGCAGGGGCAAGATTCGAGCTCGGTCACGCCGTCCACCTCGGGTGCGGTCACCGTGCCGTCGGTCGGAGCCTGAGCATCAAAGTTTATGCAGTCGAGGCTCTGCTCAATGTGCAGGGGACGCAGTTTGCCGTCGGTGCCGGGGCGGTCGTAATCATACAGGCGATACGTCACGTCGCACGACTGCTGCGTTTCCAAAATGAGCGTGCCGGCCTTGATGGCGTGAACGGTACCGGAATCAATCTGGAAAAAGTCGCCCTTGTGGATCGGCAGTACGTTGAGCATGTCGTCCCAGCGGCCGTCCTCGATCATCTGCGCGGCCTCGGCGCGGTCATGTGCGCGCTGGCCGACGATGATCGTGGCACCGGGCTCGCAGTCCAGCACATACCAGCACTCGGTTTTTCCCAGGCTGCCGTTCTCGTGCTTGGCGGCGTACTCGTCGTTGGGATGAATCTGGATTGAAAGGTCGTCCTTGGCGTCCAGAATCTTAATGAGCAGCGGGAACTCCCTGCCTTCGCAATTGCCAAAGAACTCGCGGTGCTCGGCCCACAGCCATGACAGCGTGTGACCGGCGTACGGGCCCTCAGCGATCTGGCAGTCGCCGTTGGGATGGGCCGAGATGGCCCAGCACTCACCGATGGGCCCCTCGGGAATGTCGTAACCAAATACGGTTTCGAGCTGGCGGCCGCCCCAGATCTTCTCGTGGAAGATCGGCGTCAGTTTAATCAAATCGGACATATTCATACCCCCATTGTGTTGCGCGGGGCGCCGCGTAAAACTGCTCAAAACGAGCGCCCGCGTGACTACAAAAACCTATGCCAACGTTACGTTGTGCAACTCAAAGCGGTCGCCAACGTTGCGCGAGATCGAATACTCAAAGGCGGCGCCGCTGTCCAAAAAGCCAATTTGGGTGAGCTCGAGCAGGGGAGAGCCAAGTTTGGTGTCCAGACGCTCGGCTTCTTCCTCGGTTGCTGCCACGGCGCGAATGGTACGGTGGAAGCTCGAAATCTTCAGCCCACATTGCTCGCGGATGAAGCGGTAGACCGATCCGTACAGATCCTTCTTTTTCAGCCCTGGAATCAGCTCGAGGGGCATGTAGGTGTACTCGATAACGATGGGCTTCTCATCGGCCTGACGCACGCGCACGACGTGATAGGCAAAGTCATCCTCGGCAATTCCCAGCTGGGCTGCGATGTCCGCTGGTGGATTAACAATCGAGAAATCGTAGACCACCGAGGTCACCTTCTCCCCGCGGTGCTCATACGAAAAACCCTGGGCACGGTCGTTTTTTCCCTGGAAAAACGCCTGGCCGGGAAGTCCCGCCGTGTCCTTAACGTAGGTACCCGATCCACGACGGCTGGTAATAAGACCTTCCTCGGTGATTTGCTCGATAGCTCGTTTGACGGTGATTTTGGAAACGCTATAGAGCTCGCAGAACTCAACGACGGTGGGAAGCTTATCGCCCGGTTTAAGAGCGCCATCCTCAATACTCCGACGAATATCTGCAGCTATCGCCTCGTATTTGGGAATCATGGAACCTCCTTTCCGACATATTTGAATACAAAAGTAAGTATAACCCTCAACAGGGCACCCATATTACTTTTATCTAAGAAGTTCGAGAAAGAAAAAAGAAAAAGACGCTTTACTTTTAAAATTAGAGCGCTATAGTTTAAGCAACAAACGGAATCCTACCGCAGAACAGGATTGACTGTTTGGGGCCGGTTTTGTTTTGGTGGGTTGGATATCGGTATAACCGGTGCGCGCCCGCGCCGGATAACCTGCCAAAGCAAACCCGTCTCCAACCGGAAGCTCTAGAACACGAAAGCGAGGACTTTGATGGCACAGTATCAGCTGCCCAACGACTTCTTCTTTGGCGCTGCTATGTCCGGCCCGCAGACTGAGGGTCAGTGGAACCAGGGCGGCAAGCTCGAGAACCTGTGGGACACCTGGTCCATCCAGGATCTGGGTTCGTTTTACAACTGCGTTGGCTCTTATGCCGGCAATGACTTTATGGCCAAGTACCAGGAAGACTTTCGCATTTTGAGGGACTTGGGCCTGGATACCTATCGCACTTCCATCCAGTGGAGCCGTCTGCTCGATGCCGACGGCAACCTTAATGAGGAGGGCGCTGCGTGGTATCACGAGTTGTTCCGCGCTTCTCGCGAGGCCGGCCTGGAGCCGTTTGTCAACTTGTACCACTTTGACATGCCCACCTACCTCTTTAACCGTGGCGGCTGGGAGAGCCGTGAGGTCGTCGAGGCTTACGCGCATTACGCCGACGTCGCCTTCCACGAGTTTGGCCAGGAGATCAAGTACTGGTTCACCTTTAACGAGCCTATCGTCGAGCCCGAGCAGCGCTATCAGGAGGGCGTGTGGTTCCCGCAGCTCCACGACTTCACCCGCGCCCGCACCGTGCAGTATCACATCTCGCTGGCGCATGCGCTGGCCGTGGCCAACTATCGTCGCGCCTATGACGAGGGCGCTATTCGCGCCGATGCCAAGATCGGCATGATCAACTGCTTTACCCCGGTCTACACCAAGGAGAACCCCAGCGAGGCAGACCTCGAGGCCGTGCGTATGACCAGCGGCATCAACAACCGCTGGTGGCTCGACCTCATTACCAAGGGCGAGCTTCCTGCCGACGTGCTCGACAGCCTAGACGAGGGCGGCGTTAAGCTCCCGTTCCGTGCCGGCGACCAAGAGATTCTCAAGCAGGGTGTTGTCGACTGGCTTGGCTGCAACTACTACCACCCCACGCGCGTTCAGGCGCCGGCGAGCAAGATTGACCAGTACGGCCTGCCGCACTTTGCCGACGAGTACGTATGGCCCGACGCCGTTATGAACGAGAGCCGCGGCTGGGAGATCTACCCGCAGGGCCTCTACGACTTTGGCATGGACTGCGCCAAGAACTATCCCGATCTTGAGTGGTTCGTTTCCGAGAACGGCATCGGCATCATGGACGAATACAAGAACCGTGACGCCGAAGGAACCATCCAGGATGACTACCGCGTCGACTTTGTACGTCAGCACCTGGAGTGGGTGGCCAAGGCCATCGACGAGGGCGCCAAGTGCCGCGGATACCATTATTGGGCCGTCATCGATAACTGGTCTTGGGCCAATGCCTTTAAGAATCGCTATGGCTTTGTCGAGGTCGATCTGATGGATGGCTATAAGCGCCGTCTTAAGAAGTCGGCGGCCTGGCTCAAACAGGTCGCCACGACCCACGTGGTTGTTTAGCGACCGGACGAACGTCCAGACCGCGCGCCGCCGCGCGCAACACATGGCACATCTGGTGGCAGAGGGCGACAGACCACCGTGCGCATAGGAAAAGGCCGGATTTGAAAGTTAGGAGCAATCATGGCCAGTGACAACGGAAAGAGCTTCCTCGACAAGTTTGCCGAGGTCTCTGCGAAGGTGGGAAACCAGGTTCACCTGCGTTCCCTGCGTGACGCCTTCGCGACCATCACGCCGCTCTATATCCTTGCGGGTATCGCGGTTCTTATTAACAACGTCGTGTTCCCTCTGTTCCCGCTCGATGCGGCGGGCCTTGCCAACCTTCAGACGTGGGGTTCGGCGATTACGCTGGGCACCCTCAACGTCTCTGCTATTATCTTGGCCGGATTGATTGGCTACAGCCTCGCTAAGAACAAGCGCTTCGATAATCCGCTTGCTTGCATGGTCGTCGCTATCTCTGCCTTCGTCATCATGATGCCGCAGCAGATCACCGCCACGCTTGCCGCCACGAGCCCACTGCTCACCGACAAGATCACCTCCGCCGAGGTCACGGGCGCCCTTTCGACTGCCAACACCGGCACCAACGGTCTGTTCTCGGCTATTATCATCGCCCTGCTTTCCGTCTCGCTCTTCATCAAGATTTCTGGCGTCGAGAAGCTCAAGGTTAAGCTGGGCGAGGGCGTGCCTCCCGCGGTCTCCAACTCCTTCAACGTCATGATTCCGATGCTGCTTAACCTCGCGGTCTTCGCTCTTGCCGCAGCCCTGCTCGCCGTGGGCGCCGGCACCGATCTGTGCACCATCATCTCCACGTGCATCTCCAACCCGCTCAAGAGCATCATGAACGCTGGTCCGTGGGCTGTTATCCTCATCTACACCCTTGCTAACCTGCTGTTCTGCGTCGGTATTCACCAGTCCACCATCTCTGGCGCTACCGTCGAGCCGATCCTGACCATGCTCATCGTCGACAACATGGCTACCTTTGCCGCCGGTGGCACCATCCAGCCCGATCACTACATGAACATGCAGATCGTTAACAGCTTCGCCCTCATCGGCGGCTCGGGCTGCACCCTCATGCTCCTGCTCGACACGCTCCTGTTCTCCAAAAACAAGGCTTCCGAGACCGTTTCCAAGATGGCTATCCTGCCTGGTCTGTTCAACATCAACGAGCCGGTTATCTACGGTTACCCCATCGTGTACAACCTGCCGCTCATGATCCCGTTTGTCCTCCTTCCCGACCTGTTCATCGGCATCACCTATGGCCTTACCTGCGCAGGCATCATCAGCCCCTGCATCGCCCAGGTGCCCTGGACCATGCCTCCCGTCATCAATGCCCTGCTCGCTACGGGCTTTGACTGGCGCGCTGGCGTGTGGCAGGCTATCGAGATTGTCATTGGCATGGCCGTCTACCTGCCCTTTATGAAGATTTCCGAGAAGGCAATCGCCAAGCAGGAGGCTCTCGCCGAGTAGAACGCCTAACGTTCGTCCCTTTCACCTTTGCGGGCGCCGGTACGCGGCGCCGGTGCCCGCAGCTCTCTCCCTTGTGTAAAGATGCGGGGGGGGTGGGCACAATAGCCGCAAGGAATAAAACCAGTTGTCGTCTGCGCGCCGCGCAGTTATAAGGAGGAAACCATGAAGAAGATCATGCTCTGCTGCAATGCCGGTATGTCCACGAGCCTGCTGGTCCAGAAGATGCAGGCCGAGGTTGCAAACCGTGGTCTGGATATTGAGGTCGAGGCTCGTCCCATGAACGAGGCCCACGATCACCTGGACGAGTGCGACATGTTGCTGCTTGGTCCGCAGATCGGCTACACCAAGGGCGATTTTGAGAAGGAGGCCGCCGGTCGTTTTCCGGTCGAGGTCATCAACATGGTCGACTACGGCCGCATGAACGCTGCCGGCATCATCGACCACTGCGTCAGCGTGATGGGCTAGGTGCTCTGCATGGAGGATATGAACGAACTGCAGATGACCTGCTTTGAGATCATCAGCTACGTCGGTACCGCCAAGAGCATGTACATCAATGCCGTGCAAAAGGCCAAGGAGGGCGATTTTGACGCCGCCGAGGAGCTTATCAAGCAGGGCGACGAGGCCTATAACGGTGGCCACGATGTTCACATGGGGCTTCTGAAGAAGGAGGCCAACGGCGAACGTAACGGCGAGGCCCCGTTGATTTTGCTGCATGCCGAGGACCAGATGGCCGGCACCGAGACCATGCGCGTCATGGCGACGGAGCTCATCGAGGTTCACAAGCAGCTGCAGGCACTTCAGGCCTAGTCGGCGTTATCGCCGCGACGGACCGTGCGGTCCAACAGACAACATAGTCCCTTTGACGGGCGCCGGGAGCCTCCGCCTCCCGGCGCCTTTATTTTTGGGGATGGTCTTGCGCGGCCTGTTGGGCAGCCAATTGCGTTACCCCAGATAAAACCTGCCAAAACAAACCTGTCCCTTTTTGGTAGGTTTTTGCCTTGGGAGCGGTACCATACAGGCAATGTTTAAACGAGAAAGGCGGGCTCCCATGGAACCTAAGCAGTACTACATCGGCATCGACGTCGGCGGCACTTCGGTTAAGGAGGGCCTGTTCGACGAGGACGGCAACCTGCTTGCCAAGGCCAGCGTGCCCACGCCTCCTATCGTTGACGCTGCGGGCTTTGCCGCGGTGACCGAGGCTATCGACCAGGTGGTCGCCAAGGCACAGATTCCGCGTGCCTTTGTGGCGGGCATTGGCCTGGCCGTTCCGTGTCCCATCCCGGCGTCGGGCGATGCCAAGGTCAAGGCCAACATTGCCATTAACCTGCCCGAGCTGAGGGTCGCCATTCAGGAGCACTGCCCCGATGCGGTCGTTAAGTACGAGAACGACGCCAACGCTGCTGCTATGGGCGAGGCCTGGCTCGGCTCTGCCAAGGGCGTACAGAACGTGGTGATGGTCACCATTGGTACCGGCGTGGGCGGCGGCGTTATCGTTAACGGCGACGTGGTATCGGGCGTTGTGGGTGCTGGCGGCGAGATTGGCCACATGTGCCTGAACCCGGCCGAGGAGCGCACCTGCGGCTGCGGCGGCCATGGCCACCTGGAGCAGTATTCCAGCGCCACCGGCGTGGTGAGCAACTACCTTGCCGAGTGCAAGAAGGCGGGCGTCGAGCCCATCGAGCTGACCGGCCCCTCCGATTCCAAGGACGTGTTCCAGGCTTGTCGCGAGGGCGACAAGCTCGCGCTGGCCGCGGCCGATACCATGGCCGACTATCTCGGCCGCGCACTGGCGCTTATTGCCAACGTGGTCGACCCCGAGATGTTCCTGATCGGCGGCGGTGCGTCTGCCTCGGCCGATGTCTACCTCGACGCAGTTCGCGAGCACTTCCAGCGCTACGCGCTTTCCGCCTCGCGCGAGACGCCCATTAAGGTCGCTTCGCTCGGAAACGACGCCGGCATCATCGGTGCCGCCTACGTAGCCCTGCGCGCTGCCGGTAAATAGCTGGTGCAAGGGGGACAGGTTACATTGCACCAACATGGTGCAAAAGGGACAGCCTTGGCCCCCGTGCCTGCGCCCCAAAATATGCCGTGGCCCTTCCGTCTGCGAAGGCTCGGCATCGGCGTGCTACCATAGCTACGTCCAAGTACACATATCAAGTGGAGGATATCCATGGCAAACGTTCTTGTCTTTGGTCACCAGAACCCCGATAACGACGCCATCATGAGCGCCGTCGTCCTGTCCCAGCTGCTCAACCAGGTTGAGTATGCCGGCAACACCTACGAGGCCTGCGCCCTTGGTCAGCTTCCGGCCGAGTCCGCCAAGCTGCTCGCCGACGCCGGCATCGCCGAGCCCCGCGTGATCGAGTCCGTCGAGGCTGGTCAGCTCGTCGTCCTCACCGACCACAACGAGTCTGCCCAGTCCGTCGCCGGCCTTAAGGACGCCACGGTCTTTGGCGTCGTCGATCATCACCGCATCGGCGACTTCGAGACCGCCGGCCCGCTGCACTACATCTGCCTGCCCTGGGGCTCCAGCTGCACCATCGTCACCAAGCTCGCCGGCGTGCTCGGCGTTGAGCTTTCCGACGTCCAGGCCAAGCTGCTGCTCTCGGCCATGATGACCGACACGCTCATGCTCAAGAGCCCCACCACCACCGATGTCGACCGCGCCGTCGCCGCCAAGCTCGGCGAGCAGGTGGGCGTCGACCCGGTCAAGTTTGGCATGGAGGTCTTCCTCACCCGTCCGTCCGGCTCCTTCACCGCTGCCGAGATGGTCGGCAACGACATCAAGATGTTCGAGCCCGCCGGCAAGAAGCTGCTCATCGGCCAGTACGAGACCGTCGACAAGAGCCGCGCGCTCGGCATGATCGACGAGGTCCGCGAGGCCATGCGCGCCTACGCCGCCGAGAAGGGTGCCGACGGCATCGTCCTGTGCATCACCGACATCATGGAGGAGGGCTCGCAGGTCCTGCTCGAGGGCGAGACCGAGGCCGCTCAGAAGGGCCTGGGCATTGTCGACGAGCACGACGGCGTCTGGATGCCGGGCGTCCTCTCCCGTAAGAAGCAGGTCGCTGCCCCCATCATGGCCGCCTGCTAGGTTTAGTTGACCAAACGCCACGACCGGATCGCGGACGCCCCGCGCTCCGGTCGTTTTTTTGTGCACGGCGTCGCGTCGTCTCTTGGACAGGCGTGCCCGTGCCGTTGAGCAAATAATGTTCAACCTGTGGTTCCGCTTTTCGGCCACGCCTGCGTGCTTGTCGTGCAGGGTAGGCTAGATGCAAGCGTAATACGTTAGAGCGCGGCGCCGCCACTTGGGCGGGCCGTGCTTTTTTAAGACGGGAGCTTTCCCGTGAAAGGAGCCGCCCATGGCAGCAACTGAGCAGCTGTTCAACGTTCGTGAGCGCAAGCGCTTTGAGCGTCACGACATCTGGGAGCGCATCGCCGAGAACGGCACGATTTCCGCCGCCGTCATGGTCTTCGCCGCCATCGCCGCCGTCATTTGCGCCAATACCGATGCCTACGAGGCCATCCATCACTTTTTGGAGACCCCGCTGTATGTGGGTCTGGGCAACCTTACGGCCGGTCTCACCGTTGAGCTATTCGTCAACGACTTCCTCATGGCGATTTTCTTTTTGTTGGTGGGCATTGAGCTCAAGTACGAGATGACAGTTGGCGAGCTCAAAAACCCGCGCCAGGCTATGCTTCCCATGCTGGCGGCCGTGGGCGGCGTCGTCGTTCCCGCCTGCATCTATCTGATCTTTAACCATGCCGGCGCGCACAACGGCTGGGCCATTCCCATGGCAACCGATATTGCCTTCGCACTGGGCGTGCTGTCGCTTTTGGGCAATCGCGTGCCCAACGGCGTACGCGTGTTCTTCTCGACGCTCGCCATCGCCGACGACCTCATCTCCATCGCCGCCATCGCCATCTTCTACGGTCAGAGCCCCAATCCGTTTTGGTTGGGCGCCGCCGCGCTTGTGACCTGCGCGCTCGTGTGGCTCAACAAGACGCAGCATTACCGCCTTGCCCCGTATTCGGTACTGGGCCTGCTGTTGTGGTTCTGCATGTTCAAGAGCGGCGTGCACGCTACGCTTGCTGGCGTCATCCTGGCCTTCACCATCCCGGCCAAGTGCGGTGTTAAGCTTGATAGCCTCACCGATTGGCTGGGCGAGTGCTTGCCGCTGCTCGATGACCGCTACGATGACGAGGCACACATCCTGGGCCAGCATGACTTTACCGTCTCGACCACTAAGGTCGAGCGCGTCATGCACCGCGTGACCCCGCCGCTCATCCGCATGGAGCGTCTGATTTCCACGCCGGTCAACTTTGTGATTCTGCCGATCTTTGCGTTCGTCAACGCACAGGTTCGCCTGGTGGGCGTGGACATGAGCACGCTACTCACCGACCCGGTGACGCTCGGCGTGTACTTTGGCATGCTGCTGGGCAAGCCGATCGGCATCTTTGGCATGACGTTCGCCCTGGTCAAGCTCAAGGCCTGCGAGCTGCCGCACAATGTCAACTGGCATATGATTGCCGGCGTGGGCATTCTGGGCGGTATCGGCTTTACCATGTCGATTCTCATCAGCGGCCTCGCCTTCCCGACGGCCCAGTTTGAGGTTCTGGCCGCCAAGGCCGCTATTCTCGCCGGCTCTGTCACCGCGGCCGTACTTGGCATGATCTACATGAGTGTGGTCTGCAAGCACCCCGCGCCCAAAGACGAGTAAGAGCACATACAAGTTTGAAAACGCCGCCTGTGAACACCATCACAGGCGGCGTTTTAGTCATTGGGGACGTTCTTAATGACTAGGTTTATTCCACGGTGCCGTAGATGGCGCCCCAGCCGTGGGCGGCCAAGGCGGAGTTGAGCTGGTCGCAAAGTGACTGGCGGTCGTAATAGCCGGGCGGCAAAAGGTTCACGATTTCCATGAGATCGGGTGCCAGGTCCAAGATTTCGGCCTGTACGATCAGATCCAGGCGGTCGATGGCGTGGCGGTCGTAAAACAGTCCGTCGACCAGGCGCTGAAGGTCGCCGAATTCCTCGGCCTGGAACGATCCGTACTCCATAGTGCCTCCTTGGGCGCTTCATGCCGGCATGCGCGGCGATTCGTAATTCATTGCGATGGACTTAATCTATCACGGCTTCATAACGTTGCGACGGTAGCGGTCTATACTTAGAAGAATTGCAACGTACCGCTTCGTGAAAGGTCGCACCCATGCAGACGATCTACCAGAAGATGGAAACCACCGAACTCGATGCCGCCATCGAGGCGCTCAAGGCCGAGGTCGCCGAGGTCAAGGCCAAGGGCCTGGCGCTCGACATGGCCCGCGGCAAGCCGTCGCCCTCCCAGGTGGACATCTCTCGACCCATGCTCGATATCCTCAATGCCGATGCTGATCTGCACGACGGCAACGTCGACTGTTCCAACTACGGCTGCTTTGAGGGCATTCCCTCGGCACGCAAGCTAGCGGGGGAGTTCCTGGGTTGCCCCGCCGAGCAGACGCTCGTGCTGGGTTCGTCGAGCCTGCTGATCGAGCACGATATCGCCGGTATGTTCTGGCGTTGCGGCTCGTGCGGCAACGAGCCCTGGGAGGCTTACGAGGCAGCGCACGACGGCAAGAAGGTCAAGTTTCTGTGCCCTGTTCCCGGCTACGACCGCCACTTTGGCATCACCGCCGATCTGGGTATCGAGAACGTCCCCGTCGCGATGACCGACAACGGCCCCGACATGGACGAGGTCGAGCGCCTCGTCGCCGCCGACGATTCCATCAAGGGCATCTGGTGCGTGCCCAAGTATTCCAACCCCACGGGCATCACCTTTAGCGAGGACACTGTGCGCCGCCTGGTTGAGATGCCCACGGCCGCACCCGATTTCCGCATCTTCTGGGACAACGCCTACTGCGTGCACGACCTGTACGACGAGACCGACGAGCTCGCAAACATCTTTGACCTCGCTCGCGCGGCGGGCACCGAGGACCGCGTGGTGGCATTTGCCTCGACGTCCAAGATCACCTTCCCGGGCGCCGGTATCGGCTTTATCGGTGCGAGCCCCGCGGTCATCGCCGAGTTCTCCAAGCGCCTGAAGGCCGGCCTCATCAGCGCCGACAAGCTCAACCAGCTGCGTCACGTGCGCTTCCTTCCCACCATCGAGGCGGTCAAGGAGCACATGAAAAAGCATGCCGAGTTTTTGCGTCCGCGCTTTGAGGCCGTTGAGCGCAAGCTCACCGAGGGCCTGGGCGGCACGGGCTGCGCCACCTGGACGCATCCCCGCGGCGGCTACTTTGTAAGCTTCGATGGTCCCGAGGGCTCGGCCCAAAAGGTCGCCGCGCTGTGCGCCGACCTGGGCGTCAAGCTCACGCCGGCCGGTGCTACCTGGCCCTATGGCAAGGATCCGCGCGATACCAACATCCGCATCGCGCCGAGCTATCCCACGGTCGAGGACCTGGAGGCCGCGCTCGATGTGCTGGTGCTGGCCGTCAAGCTCGTCGCTGCCGAGCTTGCGCGTGCCGAGCGCGCCTAACGCGCGGCTTCCAGTACTATCCGCACTTTCGATACGTAAAGGAGCGTATACATGGATTTGGGTATTTCCACCAACCCCACGCCAGAGCTCTACACCATTAAGGTAACCGGCGAGATCGATATCTCTAACGCCGATAGCCTGCGTAATGCCATCGACCTGGCGCTCGAGCAGCCCACTGAGGCCGTTGAGCTCGATTTTGCCCAGGTGAGCTACATCGATTCGACGGGCATTGGCGTGCTCGTGGGCGCCGCGCACCACGCGGTCGACCACGGCAAGCGCTTTAGCTGCACCAATGTGCAGCCCCCGGTGATGCGCGTGGTCCAGCTGTTGGGTGTCGACCAGGAGATTTCGATCACCGCTGCATAATCTTTGCCCCCAAAAGGGCGTGCCGTTTGGCATATGTTTGTGATGCGCTCGGACGTTTTGGCGTCCGGGCGCTATACTTGACCGAATGAATAGACGAGTTCCGGCCGAATGGCGCGGTGCGGGCTCGACTCACATCGAGCCTTGGAGGTATGTGTGTTTGGTATTGGAGAGGGTGAGCTCGCGATCATCGTGGTCTTCGGCTTTTTGCTGTTTGGCCCGGATAAGCTCCCACAGATGGGCCGCACGATCGGCCGTGCCATCCGTCAGTTCCGCGAGACGCAGGAAAAGATGACGGCCGTTGTTCAGTCCGAGATTATCGATCCGGTAAGTGAGGCCGCTTCGGCACCGGTCAAGCCCAAGAAGACTGCCGTCGATGACGATTCCGATGCAGACGAGGATGCCGTCGAGACGGCTGCGCCCGCAAAGAAGGAGACCTTTGCCGAGCGCCGTGCCCGCCTTGCCGCCGAGAAGGCCGCGAGCGAGGGTGCCACTGAGGGCGAAGGTGCTGCTGAGGCGGCCGAGGGTGCAGAGCCTGCCGCTGCTGCTGATGCTGCCGTCGAGCCCGAGTCTGCTGCAGAGCCCGAGCCCGAGGCGGCAGAGCCCACGACGGCTGACCTCTACGCCCGTCGTCCCCGCAAGCGCAAAGCCGTCGTCGACCAGCTCGCCCGCGAGCTCGAAGCCGAGGACGATGCCGCTGCCGCCGACGCCCCGAAGGGAGGCGATGAGTAATGCCTATCGGACCTGCGCGTATGCCGCTCTTCGATCACCTGGGAGAGCTCCGTCGCCGCCTGACCATCGTGGTCGTGTCAGTCTTTGCAGCCGCTATCGTGCTGTATTTCGCCACGCCTGTGGTGCTCGACATCCTGAAAGATCCCATCCGCTCCTTTGTGCCGGACGGTAAGTTCTACATCACCACCACGCTCGGCGGCTTTGGCCTGCGCTTCTCACTGGCCATCAAGATGGCCGTGGTCATGTGCACGCCCATGATCATCTGGCAGATTCTGGCGTTTTTCCTGCCGGCGCTTCGCCCCAACGAGCGCAAGTGGGTCGTGCCCACGGTGCTCGCCTCGACGGTGCTGTTCTTCCTGGGCGCCATCTTCTGCTACTTCATCATCATTCCTGCGGGCTTTGAGTGGCTCATCGGCGAGACCTCGGCCGTCGCCACGGCGCTGCCCAATTTGGAGGACTACATCAACATGGAGCTGCTCTTTATGATCGGCTTTGGTGTGGCGTTTGAGCTGCCGCTCATCATCTTCTACTTGTCCGTCTTCCATATTGTGTCCTATGCGGCCTTCCGCAGTGCCTGGCGCTACGTGTACGTGGGCCTGCTCGTGGGCTCGGCCGTGATCACGCCCGACGGCTCGCCCGTCACGCTGGGCCTTATGTACGGTGCCCTGCTTTCGCTCTACGAGATTTCGCTCGCTATCGCCCGCGTGGTCATTACCGCGCGCGAGGGCAAGGAGGGCCTGTTCGTGAGCCGTCTGGACCTGTTCTCGGACGATGAGGATGACGAGGAGTAAATCGGTATGCACGAGGTTGGCATCGTCAACGGCATACTCGATACAGTGATTCGCGCGGCGCGTGGGGCGGGGGCCTCGCGCGCCGTTTTGGTAACGCTGCGTATCGGGGATATGACCGAGGTGGTGCGCGAGGCGCTCGACTTTGCGTGGGAGACGTTCCGCGACGAGGACCCGCTCACGCGCGGCTGCGAGCTTGCCGTGGAGGAAGTCCATCCGCAAAGCGAGTGCCTGGATTGCGGCGAGGTTTTCGAGCATGATCGCTTTCATTGTCGTTGTCCCCAGTGTGGCGGCGCCAACGTGCGCCTGCTGCACGGTCGTGAGCTCGACATCGCAAGTATCGAAATCGAAACCCCCGACGATTAGCCCGCTAGCCATCTGGTGATGGGGTATAAAGGGGCCAAAGTAAGGAGTGCCGAGTATGGCCGAGAAAACGATTGATATCGCGTCGCCGATTCTGTCGCGCAATGAGCGCCTGGCAGATCAGCTGCGTCAGCGATTTAAAGAGACGGGCACCTATGTGATCAATGTGCTGTCGAGCCCCGGTTCGGGCAAGACCACCACGATTTTGGGCACCAACGAGCGCCTGCGAGATAAGGCCGGCTTGCGCTGCGCCGTCATCGAGGGCGATATCGCCTCGGACGTCGACGCCATTACCATGAAGGAAGCCGGTATGCCCGCCATCCAGATCAACACGGGCGGCCTGTGCCACCTCGAGGGCAACATGATCATGGAGGCCGTTGACGCCTTCGACCAGGCTGTGGGTCTGGAAAACATTGACGTCATCTTTATCGAAAACGTGGGTAACCTGGTCTGCCCGGTCGACTTTGACCTGGGCGAGAACCTGTCCATCATGATCCTCTCGGTGCCCGAGGGCGACGACAAGCCCATCAAGTACCCGGGCATCTTCCAACACGCCGGCGCGCAGCTGCTCAACAAGGTCGACGTGGCTCCGGCTTTCGATTTTGACATGGATAGGTATACTAAGACACTCGATGACCTCAATCCGCAGGCGCCGCGGTTTGCCGTGAGCGCGCGCAAGGGCGAGGGCATGGATGCCTGGTGTGATTGGCTCATCGGGCAGATTGAGCAAGCAAGGGCGTAAGTCGGCCGCCATACGGGCGGGCGTAGCCGCAGAGATACGAGATAGGAGCCTCTTTTGAAGCTCATCATCGCCGAGAAAAACGACGCCGCGCGTCAGATCGCCGAGCGGCTGTCCACGGGTAAGCCCAAAAAGGACAAGGTGTACAACACCGCCATCTACCGTTTTGAGTGGAAGGGCGAGGAGTGCGTGACCATCGGCCTTGCCGGTCACATCCTGGCGCCCGATTTTTGCGACAGCGTGCTGTTCGATAAAAAACTGGGTTGGTATTCGGTGACCGAGGACGGTGAGATGCTGCCGGCCGATATGCCTGATGGCCTGGCCCGCCCGCCGTACGACACCAAGCGCAAGCCGTTCCTTGCCGATGGCATTTCCATCAAGGGCTGGAAGCTCGAGAGTCTGCCTTACCTCACCTGGGCACCCGTCATTAAGCTGCCGGCCGAGAAGGAGCTCATTCGCTCGCTCAAGAACCTGGCTAAGAAGTCCGACAGTGTCATCATCGCCACGGACTTCGATCGCGAGGGCGAGCTGATCGGTTCGGACGCCCTCAACAAGGTGCGCGAGGTTGCGCCGGACTTGCCGGTTGCCCGCGCCCAGTATTCTTCGTTTACCAAGGCCGAGATCACGCAGGCCTTCGATAATCTCGTCTCGCTCGACCAGAATCTGGCCGACGCCGGCGAGAGCCGCCAGCACATCGACCTTATCTGGGGCGCGGTGCTCACGCGCTATCTGACGCTCGCCAAGTTTGGCGGCTTTGGCAACGTGCGTTCCGCCGGCCGCGTGCAGACGCCGACGCTTGCCCTGGTGGTCGAGCGCGAGCGCGAGCGCATGGCGTTTGTGCCCGAGGACTATTGGCAGATTCGCGGCATGGGTGCCGCGCAGGGCGCTGCCGAGGACGACCGCTTTAAGATCGCGCACAAGACGGCGCGTTTTACCGACAAGGATGCTGCCGAGACGGCGTACGGCCATGTTGACGGCGTCGCGACGGCGACCGTTGCCGCGGTGACCAAGCGCTCGCGCAAGCAACAGCCGCCCACGCCGTTTGCGACCACCTCGCTGCAGGCTGCCGCCGCGGCCGAGGGCATCTCGCCTGCGCGTACGATGCGCATCGCCGAGTCCCTCTACATGGCGGGCCTTATCAGCTACCCGCGTGTCGACAACACCGTGTACCCTGCGACGCTCGATATGGGCGCCGTGGTAAGCGACCTGGCAAAGATCAACCCGGCGCTGGCGCCCGTTTGCAAAAAGGTGCTCGCCGGTCCCATGAAGCCCACGCGCGGCAAGGTCGAGACCACCGACCACCCGCCTATCTATCCCACGGGCGAGGGCGACCCATCCACGCTCGACGGCGGCCAGCGCAAGCTCTACGACCTCATCGCCCGTCGCTTCCTGGCAACGCTTATGGGTCCCGCGACCATCGAGAACACCAAGCTCGAGCTCGACGTCAACGGCGAGCCGTTCGTGGCCTCGGGCGACGTGCTCGTGACCCCTGGCTTCCGCGAGGCCTATCCGTACGGCCTTAAGCGCGACGAGCAGATGCCGCCGCTGGAGCAGGGCGATACGGTCGACGTGTTCGACATTAAGCTCGAGGCCAAGCAGACCGAGCCGCCCGCGCGCTATAGCCAGGGCAAGCTCGTTCAGGAGATGGAAAAGCGCGGCCTGGGTACCAAGTCCACGCGCGCGAGCATCATCGAGCGTCTGTACGCCGTGCGCTATCTCAAAAATGATCCCGTTGAGCCGAGCCAGCTAGGCATCGCCATCATTGACGCGCTGACGCAGTTTGCCCCGCGCATCACGAGCCCCGATATGACCAGCGAGCTCGATGGCGATATGACCCGTGTGGAGCGCGGCGAGGATACCGAAGAGCATGTCGTGACGCACTCGCGCGCGCTGCTGGCTGGCGTGCTCGACGAGCTGCTCAAGCACACACAGGAGCTGGGCGACGCCATTAGCGACGCCGTCACGGCCGATGCGCGCGTGGGCGCCTGCCCCAAGTGCGGCAAGGACCTGGTTATGAAGACGAGCGCCAAGACCCGCGGCAGCTTTATCGGCTGCATGGGCTGGCCCGACTGCGACGTGACCTATCCGGTGCCGAGCGGCGTCAAGGTCAGCCCGCTCGAGGGCGAGGCCGCCGTGTGTCCCGAGTGCGGCGCGCCGCGCATTAAGTGCCAGCCGTTCCGCCAGAAGGCCTTCGAGATTTGCGTGAACCCCATGTGCCCCACCAACTACGAGCCCGACCTTAAGGTGGGTGAGTGCAAGGTGTGCGCCGAGGCAGGACGCCATGGCGACCTGATCGCGCACAAGAGCGAAAAGAGCGGCAAGCGCTTTATCCGCTGCACCAACTACGATGACTGCGGCGTGAGCTATCCGCTGCCGGCGCGCGGCAAGCTCGAGGCGACGGGCGAGACCTGTCCCGAGTGCGGCGCCCCCATCGTGGTGGTCAACACGGCGCGCGGCCCGTGGCGCATCTGCGTGAACATGGACTGCCCGACCAAGGAGAAAAAGCCGGCCCGCGGCCGCAAGACTACGACCAAGGCGAGCACGGCGAAGAAGACGACCGCGGCCAAGAAGACGACGGCGGCAAAGAAGACTGCTGCCAAGAAGACGACCGCCAAAAAGACGACGGCCAAGAAGTCGACTACCAAAAAGACCGCTGCCGATAAGTAGCCGCACGGTCGAAACATCACCTAAAACAAAAACGAGCGAGGACCTCAAAATCCTCGCTCGTTTTTTATCTGGCAGTTAGGGACGTTCCTTTTCTGCCGGCAGTTTAGGAACGTCCCTAAACTGCCGGCTCGGGAACGACAAAGCACTAGTTCACCTCGACAGGCTTGGCGCCGGGATAGCGCTCCTCAAAGTCTAGGCGGTACTTATTGTCATTGGTGCCCGCCACGTTGTCGCGCGACAGCGGCGCCACGATCTCATTCTTGTGGTCCGCAGGCTTGGCGTATTTCAGGCTGATCTCCCAGGCATCACAGATTGCGTCAATGCGGTGATCCAGGTCGTCGTACAGGGCGATGATGTCCTTCCAGGAGCTGTAGTTCTTGGAGCTCGTCGGAACGTCTAGGTCCTCGACGATGTCGTAATACTGCTCGATGGTGTCCTCCGTGCGCTCGGCGACGTCGGCGAGATTTTGACGGGCGGTTCGATCCTCTTCCAGATAACTGCCGTTGAAGTTCTGCGCGCAGCCACGGACGTAGTTGTCGAGGTCTTCGAGCAGGTCGTAGTATTCGCTCAGTCGGCGGTAGAGATTCTGCTCGGAGAGCGTTGCTTCGCCGCCATCCTCGTCGTCATCGTCATCGTCGTCATCGTCGTACAGGCTGTTGGGATCGCCGAGAGGCTTTAGGTCATCGTCGTCGACGTCATGGTGCAGCTTAGCTACCTCGGCAGTCGTCTGCGTGGCGGCGTTGTCGAAAGGCTTGATCACAAAGAAAACGACCAGGGCGATGATGATCGCCACCAGCACAACGATAACGGCGATAAGCGGCCCGATGCCGCTCTTTTTGGGAGCGGGGGTCTGTGGCGAAGCGGGCGCGTATGCGGGAGCCGGCTGCTGTTGGGGCGAGCCGCTCGCGACGGGTATGCGCTGCGTGGTCTCGACGGCCGCGGGGCCTGCGGCGGGGTCGGGGCGATAGGCGAGGGGGTCGTCCGCCTTGGCTTGCGGCGTATCGAGGGAACCGGTCTGCTCAAAAGCGGGCTGGCTATCGCTTGCGGTTGTTTGCTCAACGGGTGCACCGCACGAGGTGCAGAACTTGGCATTATCTGCAAGAAGTTTGCCGCACGAGGCGCAATACCGAGACATTGCCACTCCTTTCGCCACATTTCAATGCAATACGACGATTATACCCAGCGTCCAAAATTCTCCATCATAAGTTGCGGTGAAATAGGGACTGTTTGGCGGTCTCAGAGCTTCAATCAGTCCCTATTTCACCGCAACTTTGGAAAGGCACCTTTAGCCATTGGGGACGCACCGAGCACTGGGGTATCATGGCTTGGTTGATATATCTGCATTTACGCGCCTTGTAGGAAGGGGCTGCGCCCATGGCTTTTGAGCCCGCTCAACATAGCTTTATCACGCTCGAGGGCGTCGATGGCGCCGGCAAGTCCACGCAGGCGCGCCTGCTTGCCCGCGCTCTTGAACTCGCTGGCTACCAGGTTGTGAGCCTGCGCGAGCCGGGCGGTACCGCCATCAGCGAAAAGATCCGTGCTCTGCTGCTCGACCCCGCCAATACAGCGATGGGCGACACCTGCGAGTTGTTGCTCTACGAGGCGGCGCGCGCTCAGTTGGTGCACGAGGTCATCGTGCCCGCCCTTGCTGTCGGTAAGGTGGTCCTGTGCGATCGCTTCTACGATTCCACGACCTGCTACCAGGCGTTTGCCGATGGCCTTGATCGCCAGATAGTACGCGACGCCAACAACCTGGCCGTCGCGGGTACGCACCCGGCGCTCACGCTCGTCTATCGCATCACGCCCGAGCAGGCGGCGCTGCGCATGGCAGCCCGTGGCGCGGCAGATCGCATGGAGGCTAAGGGCATGGCCTTCCAAGAGCGTGTTTACCAGGGATTTTGCGCCATTGCCGCCGAGGAACCAAACCGCGTAAAGCTCATCGACGCCACCGCGTCCATCGAGGACGTCTTCGCGCAGACGGTCGAGCAGGTACGCGCCTACGGCCTCGACATTTCCCAGGACGCCGTCACCGCCGCGCTTGCCCAGGAGGCCGAGTAACATGGCCCCCGCTCAGGCAAGCCTGCTGGCCAAGCTCGACACCCAACAGCGCGTGCGCGACTTTTTGACCAATGCCGTCGCGAGCGGTCGCGCGTCGCACGCCTACCTGTTTTTGGGCGCGCCCGGCGCGGGCAAGCTCGACGCCGCGTGGGCGCTTGCCCAGGCATTCCTGTGCGAGCAGGATGGCTGCGGCTCATGCGATAGCTGCGTGCGCGTCGCCCGCCATACGCACCCCGACGTGCACTACTACACGCCCGAGAGTGCCACGGGCTACCTCATCGCCCAGACCCGCGAGCTGCTCGATGACGTGCCACTGGCGCCCATCCGCGCCAAGGCCAAGGTCTATATCATCGACCGTGCCGAGCAGCTGCGCGCTAACACCGCCAACGCACTGCTCAAAACACTCGAGGAGCCGCCCGAGGGCGTTATGTTCATCTTGCTGGGCACCTCGGCAGATGTGATGCTGCCCACCATCGTGAGCCGCTGCCAGTGCGTGCCGTTTCGGCTGGTATCGCCCGCCGTCGCCGCGCAGGCCGTGAGCCGCGCCACCGGTCAGGATATCGCGCGTTGTCGCATGGCTGTTGCCGTGGCGGGGAGCCCCACGCGTGGCATCGAGTTCCTCAAGAGCGCCGAGCGCCAGGACGCCCGCCGTCAGATGGTTCGCGCCATCGATTCGCTCATCGCCGCCGACGAGGCCGACGTGCTCAGCCGCGCCAAGTCGCTCATCGTCGCCGTTAAGGCGCCGCTCGCCGAGGTCAAGTCCACGCAGGAAAAGGTGCTCGAGCAAAACGCCGACTACTTGTCGCGTGGAGCATTGAAGCAGCTTGAGGACCGCAACAAGCGCGAACTCAACGCGCGCGAGCGTTCGGGTATCATGGAAGCGCTGGCGAGCGCGCGGACGCTCATGCGCGACGTGCTGCTGACGCTTCAGGACGAGGCAGCCGACGTCGTGAACGAGGATGTGCGCGACACGATCGGTCGGCTTGCCGCCGCGACCAATGTTGCGGGCGCCACCCGGGCGCTCGAGGCGGTCGCAACCGCCGAGCGCAACATCGCCAGAAACGTTACTCCCCAGCTGGCCATCGAGGTCATGCTGTTCGATATCAGGAAGGCACTGAAATGCCGTTAGTCGTACCCGTTAAGTTTACCTACGCCTCGCGCGACCTGTGGTTCGATCCACAGGATCTGGATATCCTCGAGGCCGATTATGCTATTTGCTCCACCGAGCGCGGAACCGAGATCGGCCTGGTCACGGCCGATCCCTTTGAGGTGCCGCAAGACGAGATCGGTCAGCCGCTCAAGCCCGTGCTGCGCGTGGCGAGCGACATCGACCTGCAGCTTGCCGACGACCTGGCCATTCAGGGCGACGAGGCCATGGTCGACTTCCGTCGTCTGGTCAAAGAGCTCGACCTCGAGATGAAGCCGGTCGGCGTCGAGTACCTGTTTGGCGGCGAGAAGGCTGTGTTCTACTTCGCGGCCGAGGAGCGCGTCGATTTCCGTCAGCTCGTCAAGGATCTGTCCTCGACGCTGCACATTCGCGTCGACATGCGCCAGATCGGCGTGCGCGACGAGACCCGCCTGGTGGGCGGCTATGCCCAGTGCGGCCAGGAGCTCTGCTGCACGCGCTTTGGCGGACAGTTTGAGCCGGTTTCGATCCGCATGGCAAAGGAGCAGGACCTGCCGCTCAACTCGTCCAAGATTAGTGGCGTCTGCGGCCGCCTGATGTGCTGCCTGCGCTACGAGTTCGAGGCGTACAAGGACTTTAAGAGCCGCGCGCCCAAAAAGAAGACGCTTATCGATACGCCGCTTGGCAAGGCGCGCATCCAGGAATATGACACGCCGCGTGAGCAGCTGGTGCTGCGCCTGGAGAACGGCAAAGTCTTTAAGGTCAACCTGGCCGATATGACGTGCTCGGAGGGTTGCAAAAAGAAGGCCGCCGAGCAGGGCTGCAACTGCCGCCCCGACTGCGTGACGCGCGACGTGCTCGAGCGCATCGAGTCGCCCGAGATGCGTCTGGCGCTCATGGAACTCGATCGCGAAAACGGCGTCGACGTGGGCGATGGCCTGTCGAGCGCCGATCGTCTGGCCGGCACATCGATGCCCAAGCGCCGTCGTCGCGATGCCGAATCCGATGCTCGCACCGCTCAGGGCCAGGGCGAGGGCCGTGGCCGTGGAAAGGGCCGCGGCAAGGCCGAGGCGCCCGAGACCGAGGGAGCAGCCGATGGCCGTCGCCGCCGCAAGCGCACGGCGTCCGTCGACAATGGCGAGGCCGCGGGTAAGAACGCTTCCCGCGAGCGCGAGGCTCAGCAGCCCCAGCAGCAAAATCGCGGCGGTGGCATGAACCCCACGCGCCGTCGTCGCCGTCACCTGTCGAGCGAGGAGCGCGAGGACGCCTTCCGCGCCGCAGCTGCTCGCGAGGCCGGTGCCGCTCCCAAGGGCGCCTCGGCCTCCGACGCGCCTGCCGACAAGGCTGGCAAGCCGCGTGGCGAGGAGGAGCGCGCGTCACGTCCGCGTCGTCGCCATTCCTCGGGCGCGCAGCAGAAACCCTCGATTCCTTCTGTGGCCGATCAGGTTTCGGATGGCGAAGTCAAGGTCACGCGCCGTCGCCCCGGCGATGGCGGAGGAGCTGCCGCCAAGGCTTCGCACGGCGGCGCTCGCGACGAGTGCGAACCGCGTGAGAATCGCGGTGGCGAGGGCTCGACCGACCAGGGTCAAAAGCGTCGCCGTCGCCGTCGCTCCCGCAAGCCGCGCCAGGACGGCGGCGAAGGCTCGACCCGCACCTCGTCCGCACCGCAACCGCCTACCGGCGAATAGCGCCCGTAAACGGATGCAACCTGTCTGACCCCAGCACCTCTGGGTATCATGGCTCTACACCGACAACCCTCCCTTCGCCTTCGCGTAGGGAGGGTTGTGTCATGAAGAGACATCTGAACGTATTGACTCGCTTGCAGGGCGCAGGTGTCCTACCGTTTGCGGACGAATTGCTACCGCTTGCCGAGCACGTGACATACGAGGCGCTCGAGGCGTTGTCGCCCACGCGATGCGCCGGCTGCGAGCGCTCCGGTGCGCTGATCTGCCAGGATTGTCTGGCATCGCTCGCGCTCATCGACCCGTGCCATAGCTGCATCCGATGTGGTGCCCCGTTTGGGGATTTGCTGTGCACCGAGTGCTCGGTCGAGGGCGCGTCTTCGGCAATGGCCGAGGCGCTCGATCGCTGTCTGGCGTGTGCCGTCTACGCACATCCGCTGCCGCGCATCATCAAGGCGTACAAGGATGCGGGCGAGCGCCGTCTGGCACCGTATCTGGCGGAGCTATTCTACGACACCGTCTTGCATGCCCAGGCGGCAGCCCCCGATCGCTACGGCGGTGTGCTGTCCGGTGCGGACGCGGTGGTGTTTGTGCCCGCGACTGCGGCGGCGTTTCGGCGGCGTGGATTCGACCATATGGAAGCAATTGCGCGCTCGTTTTGCGATCTTTCGGGTGTCCCGTTGCTGGACGCCCTGGTCAAATACGGTCATGGTGACCAGCGAGAGCTCGGCCGCGATGAGCGCCGGGAGCATGCCCGGGGCGTGTACGAGACGGTCGAGGATGTGCGCGGCCGCCGTCTGCTGCTCATCGATGATGTCATTACCACGGGCGCGACCATGGCAGCGGCCTCGGCGGAGCTCAAACGTGCCGGTGCCGCGGCCGTCGATGGCCTCGCTATCGCACGCGTTTGGTAGGGGTGGTTTTGTGGCAGTGAAGATAGCGCGACGCATCGAGCCGACAAGCGAGCAACTGGCGGCCTCTGTAATCCTGACTGGCGCCTCGGCGCTGCGCATGATGCGCGCCGAGCGCCGACAAATGGGTTACATCAGTTGGAGGGACCTCGCTCCCGATGAAGAGTGCCGTGTGCTGCGCGCATCGTCGCCCTCGGCCGAGGACATCTATCTTTCCGATTTGGTGAGGATCGGGGTCGTGAGTGGCGAGGTTCAAGAAGACCTGTGCCTACTGGTGGGGTCTGCAAAGCAGCGTCGCCGCATGCCTGGTGCAAGCTGGTCCGTTTGTTCTACAGGCCTGCCGGACGCTTCGATTTTGGAGGTGGAGCCGGGGGTGTACAGCTTGTCTCCCGAGGTCCTCTGTGCCGCCGTTGCGCGCGAAGTCGGCTGTATCCAGGCATTTGCCCTGGCCCAGGAGCTGTGCTCCAAGATTTCGCTGAGCGATCGCGGGCAGTATTTGCCTCCCTACAGCTCGCCTACCGTGAACAGGCTTGCAAAGGATAAGGACCAGCCGTCAGATGTGGGCTACTTTGAGGTAGAGCCAGTGCTGACGCCCGATCGCCTGGCAGATTACCTTGCGGCATGCAAGGGGAGCGCGGCCAAGCAGCTGCGGCGGCTGTGCCCCTTTCTGTCGGAAAACCTGCGCTCACCCATGGAATGCATCATGCTTGCCATGTTTTCGCTTCCGTTTTCCTATGGCGGATTTGCCTGCGGTCCCTTTAAGACCGACCACAAGATCGAGTTCAACGACCGAGCGCAGGCGATCTCGGGGATGCCGTATGCGGTTTGCGATGCCCATCAGGAAGCAGCCCGGTTTGACCTGGAATACAACGGTGAGCTGGGCCATTCCTCCCGGAGGGGACGTATCCATGATGAAAAACGCAACACGGGCTTGATTACTATGGGAATCGAGGTCGCGACGGTCAACAACGAAATGCTCTGCGACATGGAAGCGATGGAAGCGCTCGCATGGCGCATCCACCAACGTATGGGTAAGCGATATCGCAACCGTGTTGACGCTTGCAGAAAGAAACAAGAGGCGCTATTTAACACGCTGCGGGCGTGTTTTGGGCTTAAACCCGCCTAGCAATGCTCTGAAACAGGGGGTTGAATACATGCTCTGGCCAAAATATAGCAAATATGAGTACTGCTACAAATTCGGTAACAGCAAAATCAGGGATTTTGGGACTAGAAGATGGCGTAAATCAGAAAGATATTAAACAAATGTGGAATACCCTGGCATCAATCTGACGTTATAGAGAGTGAAAACTGTTTGCAGAGCCAAAAATTCCTGCCACTAATTTGATAACAGTACTCATATTTGCTATTTTTTGGCCACGCGCCCCAAGACGAGCGCGTCGGGGCTCTCCATGGGGAGCTACGGGCTCAATCAGAGCGCGTGCAGCCCGCCCCGACCTGCGAAATCTGTGCTCGCGATGCGAATAACGTCCCTAACCTTAAACTATAGCTTGAACTTAGCTATAATGCCCTACGTTCCTGCCAGGCTGTGGTTGCGGACGGACGAAATGCCCATCCTAGTCCAAGACAGACGCGGTCAAAGGGATCCACGTAAGCGACCGCGTGCGCGCGGCGCGATCATGGCGCGTCCTAGATGTAAGCCGCACCGTCCGTTCTACTTTCTTTGGGGCAATACCGCCTCGCGGGCGAGCGGGCCAGTCGTGAAGGTGGCTGCGGCCCCCTGAGCAAACGCCCCGGTGCGCAAGTGTGGGGTCAAATACCAGGTCAGCTGGTGGGAACAACCCGATATTCCGTGCAGGGCACGGATCGTATACGACACAGAAGGCAGGGTAGTGGACATGGTGAGGGGCAGCTTGATGCATGCGGCTCGGTTAGGTGCTGGGACCGCGGTGGTCATTGCCGTTTTGGGCCTGAGTGGATGTGCGTTCAATCCACTGTCCACGTTCACGACGCCCACGATCGACCAGATCGAGCGCGAGACCGTTACCCCCACGGTATCGGACGATGCCCTGGTCACGCCGGGAACCCTGACGGTCGCCCTCGATACTTCCGATGCCCCGCAAGCCATGCAGGATGCCGACGGAAACCTCACGGGCTATGCGGTCGATGCCGCTCGTGCCCTTGCATGCCGCATGGGTCTCAAAGTCGCCTTTGTCGATGCGTCCTCGGCCGATTCTGCGCTCAGCGATAAAAAGGCCGACATCTTTATTGGCGACGCCAGGTCTACGGACGGCGATATCAGCTCACTTGGCACCTGTCTGTACGACGCCCCCGCCGTATTCGGCAAGAGCAGTGACGGCGAGTCGCTGAGCGTTTCCACCGAAACGCTTAACACCGCTACCCTGGGCGTTCAGACCTCCTCGGCCTCGCAGGAGGCGCTCGCCAAGCAAAGCATCACCGCCAACCAAAAGACCTACTCCAACATCAACGAGTGCTTTGAGGCGCTCGAGTCCGGCGAGGTCGACTATGTGATCTGCGACTCCACGACCGGCGGCTACCTTGCACGCCTGATGAGCGAGATCTCCTATGTCGGTGCGCTCGAGGCGCCCTCGACGCTTGGTGTTGTGGGCCTCTCGTCCAATGACGAACTATGCCGTGCCGTGAGCGATGCCCTCGACGGTATTACGGCCGACGGCACGCTCGAGGCGGTCCACTGCGTCTGGTATGGCACGATGCCCTACGACCTCACCACTAAGACGGTTTCGGGCGCTAACGTGCAGCCGGGCGACTCTGAGTCCAGTGAGACCACGTCCTCCGGCAGCGAGTCCTCCGATTCCAACAATGAGACCGCATCCTCCGAGGACAAATCGTCCAGCCAGGAAGGCGCCATCACCGACGACGACATTAACAAACTCAATAGCTAGTTATTGCTAGGGGTGGTGTCTCCTATACGTTGGAAAGGACACTTCTTCACGGTTTCAACACGCACTGCCGGGCTTCCCCAATAGGGGAACCCGGCTTTTTCATCCCAATAAAACCAGCAGGTCAAAGCTAATTTTCGGGACCAAATACAAAGCCGCCGGCCCCTCCTATAGCGCACTTTGCCACGGAAAAGTGCGAGACTTCGGTATGCGGTATCAAGCAGTCGTTATTCGGGTCTTTGGGAAATCGCGTGATTAAATGCACGGCAATGGGTACATAGCCAGTACAGTAAGTCCCCGAGGCAGATTGGAGCCACGTATGGATATCAAGGTTTCTGGACGCAAGACGACGGTAACCGATGCTCTGCGTGCGCATGTGGATGAGAAAATCGGCGAGGCGCTCAAGGTTTTCGACATCGAGCCCATGACAGTCGACGTCGTGCTTCGTTATGAGAAGAACCCCTCGAACCCCAACCCGGCAATCGTCGAGGTCACGGCTCGTGCCCGCGGTTCGGTGATTCGCGTTGCCGAGCACGGCGCAGATATGTATGCTGCCATCGACCTCTCCGCCGATAAGGTCACCCGCCAGCTGCGCAAGTTCAAGACCAAGGTCGTGGACAACCGCCAGGGTGGTGCCAGTGCCGCGGATGTCGCGCCGGTCGAGCGCGTTGAGGATCTGGCCGACCTGCTGCTGCCCGAGGAGGACGACGACCTGCTCGTCCGCGAGAAGGTCATCGATGTCACCCCGATGACCGAGGAGCAGGCGCTGGTGCAGACCGATTTGCTGGGCCACGACTTCTACGTGTTCGAGAACGCGACGACCGGTCTCATCAATGTGGTGTATCACCGTAAGAATGGTGGATATGGCATCATCAAGCCCCGCATCGAAACACTTGACGAGTAAAATACGTTAACTTGCATGAGTTAACGGTTGGCGGCCATCCCATGCGGGTGGCCGCCTTTTTACGTAAGGAGTCGCTTTGATGGACAAGGCCGCATCCGCCGGTCATTCGAACCGTTGCCGCATCGTCGTCGATACCTGCTGCGACTTTAGCCCCGAGGTCGCCGCGAACCTCGATGTCGATATCCTGGGTTTCCCTTTCATTATCGATGGCGAGGAGCGCACAGACGACATCTGGTCGAGCATGAGCCCTAAGGAGTTCTACGACCGCATGCGCGCCGGTGCCCGCGTGTCCACCTCGGCTGTGTCGCTCGGTCGCTATATCGAGTTTTTTACCGAGTGCGCCAAAGAGGGCACGCCCACGGTCTACCTGTGCTTTACCTCGGCGCTGTCGTCGAGCTACAACTCCGCGTGCCAGGCGGCAGATGCCGTGCGCGCCGAGTATCCCAACTTTGAGCTCTACGTGGTCGACAACGCTCTGCCCTGCGCGACCGGTGCGCTCTTGGCGCTCGAGGCCGTGCGCCAGCGTTCGGCGGGACTGACCGCCAAGCAGCTGGTCGATTGGGCAAACGAGGCAAAGACCTACGTGCACGGCTACTTTACGCTCGAGAGCTTCGACGCACTGGCTGCCGGCGGCCGCATTCCTCCCGCGGCGGCGCAGCTCACGGCAAAGCTCGACGTCAAGCCCGAGCTCTCCTACGACCTGGCCGGCTCGCTGTCGCTGATCGGCGTCAACCGCGGCCGCAAGAAGGCGCTCAAGTCCATCCTCAAGTCGTTCCGCGAGAACTACGTGCCCGATCGCACCATGCCCATCGCCATCATGACGGCCGATGCCGAAAAGGATGGTGACTGGCTCGAAGCCGCCATCCGCAAGGAGGAGGGTTGCGCCGACGTCACGATCATTCGCGGCTCCGTGGGTCCCACCATCGGCTCGCACGTGGGCCCCGGCATGGTGGGCTGCGCGTTTTGGGGTAAGAACCGCGCCGACAAGGCGTCGCTTTCCGACCGTATCGCCCGCCGCGTGCGCGGTCAGTAGGCAAGCGCTGCGTCCGTAATCGCCCTCGACTCACAGCCCAAACGCTGGCACCGAGTATTCAACCTGGTAACAACACCCAACCCAAAAGGAAAGGTTTCATGGCAAACAAGCTCTCCGTCGCATTCATCGGCACCGGAATCATGGGTGCCCCCATCGCCGGCCACATTCTGGACGCCGGCTATCCCGTCACGGTCAACAACCGCACCAAGTCCAAGGCGGCGGCGCTTATCGAGCGCGGCGCCGTCTGGGCAGATACGCCGGCCGATGCCGCGGCGAACGCCGATGTCGTCTTTACCATGGTGGGCTATCCCTCCGAGGTCGAGGAACTCTACCTGGCGGGCGACGGCCTGCTCGCGTGCACTAAGCCCGGCGCGGTCCTGATCGACCTCACCACGAGCTCGCCCGAGCTTGCCCGTGACATTGCCGAGGCCGCTCAGGTTTCTGGTCGCATGGCGTTTGACTGCCCCGTCACCGGCGGCGAGTCGGGCGCTATCGCCGGTACGCTCACGGCTATCGTGGGCGCTACCGAGAACGACATCGCGCCGGTCCGCGACATCCTTGCCACCTTTGCGGCCAACATCTGCTGCTTCGACGGCGCCGGCAAGGGCCAGGCTGCCAAGCTCGCCAACCAGGTGTCGCTGGGCGCCTGCATGGTCGGCATGGCAGACGCCATGGCATTTGCCGAGCTGAGCGGCCTTGATCTGGAGAAGACCCGCCAGATGATCCTGGGCGGTACCGGCAAGTCCGGCGCCATGGAGAGCCTGGCGCCCAAGGCGCTCGACGGCGACTACAAGCCCGGCTTTATGGTCGAGCACTTCATCAAGGACCTGCGCTTGGCGCTCGCCTATGCCGACGATCGCGAGCTTGCGCTGCCCGGCGCCGACGTGGCCTTTACGCTCTACGACATGCTCGATGCCATCGGTGGTGCCAAGCTGGGCACCCAGGCCATCACGGTCCTCTATAAGGAGGAGGCCGACGCCATCGCCGCCGGTCTGGACTGGTCGCAGTATCGTCCCGAAGAGCACGGTGCTCACGAGGACGGCTGCGGTTGCGGCGAGCACAGCGACGACCATGAGTGCGGTTGCGGCCACCACCATGGCGAGGACCACGAGTGCTGCGGCGGCCACGGCCATGATGATGGCCACGAGTGCTGCTGCGGCCACCATCACGGGGAGTAGCGCCCATGAGCTGGACGTTCGTGGTGCTTGCGCTGGTGCTCTTTCTCTTCGCGATCTACATCGGCTTTTTGTGCGGCCAGTGGGCGTGCGAAAAGCGCGTCATCACCAAGCGCGACTACTGGATTGCCAACTTTGCGGGAGCGGCGGCAGTCATCCTGCTGACCTGGGTGTTCTCGCTGTTCCCGCTGGTGCAGTTTGCGCCGATCGGCTGGCTCGGCGGCTTTATCGCCGGCCTTAAGATGAGCTTTGGCGAGTCCGTCGGTCCGTGGCGCAAACACGACGAGGTCTTTAACGTCAACAAGGCTCACCGCGCCGCCGCCGACGCGGGCGATGCCGAGGAGCGCCGCCGTGCGCGTCGCAATGGCGCGGCCGACCGACAGCTCATCTCGGTCACCGATGACAGCAAGGGTGCTGACAAGCACGCTAAGAAATAGTAAAAAGAGGTAACTATGGCAGAAAACAAAGACGAACAGCTCACCGACGAGGAGCTGGCACAGCTCCAGCTGGCAGAGGAGAACGAGAACGCCGTCGACCGCCTGGTCCAGGAGCTCGGCTGCCCCACGCGCCGCATCCGTCAGTTTGCCGCCCGCGTGCTGCACCTGCTTGCCGAGCGCGATCCGCAGCGCGTCGTGCCCTGCGTGCCCGCGCTGATCGAGGCGCTCGACCGCCCCGAGGCTCAGACCCGCTGGGAGGCTCTCGATGCCCTGGCGGCGCTCGCCACCACCTGCCCCGAGCAGCTGGGCGATGCCTTTGAGGGCGCCGAGACCGCGCTGTTCGATGAGATTTCGTCCACGCTGCGCTATGCCGCCTTCCGCCTGCTGTGCGTGTGGGGCGCCACGAGCGTCGAGCGTTCGCGCGAGGCTTGGCCCATCCTGGACGAGGCCATCCAGTGCTACCACGGCGACCTCGAGTATCGCGACATGCTCGGTTGCCTGTACGAGTTTGGCCGGGGCGAGATTGACGCCGAGGTCGCCGAGAAGCTCGCGCTGCGCCTTAAGTTCGATGCCGAGAACGGCAAGGGTAGCTATCTCAAGGCCCGTTCGAGCGAGATTTGCGAAATGCTTGTTAAACGTTTTGGCCTGGATCTCTCCAAAAAGAAGAAGCGTGCTAGCGTAAAAAAATCTGACGACGCCGAAGACGAGGAGTAACAGATTATGGCGCACGATGTAGTCCTGATTCCCGGTGACGGTATCGGTCCCGAGATTACGCAGGCTATGCGCCGCGTGGTCGAGGCCACTGGTGTCCAGATCAACTGGAACGTCCAGGAGGCCGGTGCCGGCGTCATGGACGAGTTTGGCACGCCGCTGCCCCAACATGTGCTCGATGCGGTCGCCGAGACCAAGGTTGCTATCAAGGGCCCCATCACCACGCCGGTCGGCACGGGTTTCCGCAGCGTTAACGTCGCCCTGCGCAAGCATTTTGACCTGTACGCCTGCGTGCGCCCCTGCCTGTCGCAGCCGGGCGACGGCTCGCGCTTCCGCGACGTCGACCTGGTTATCGTGCGCGAGAACACCGAGGACCTCTATGCCGGCATCGAGTTCGATGAGGGCGCTGCCGAGGTCGAGGAGCTCTCGCAGCTCGTCGAGCGCTCGGGCCAGAAGACCTTCGCCGCGGATTCCGCCATCTCAATCAAGCCGATTTCCATCGCCAAGAGCCGCCGCATTGTGGAGTACGCTTTTGAGTACGCCCGCCGCTGCGGCCGCAAAAAGGTGACGGCCGTGCATAAGGCCAACATCATGAAGGCGACCGATGGCCTGTTCCTGCGCGTTGCGCGCGAGGTGGCCGCCAACTATCCCGATATCGAGTTCAACGACAAGATTGTCGACGCCATCTGCATGGGCCTGGTCCAGAACCCCAACGACTTCGATGTCCTGGTGCTGCCCAACCTGTACGGTGACATTGTGAGCGACCTGTGCGCCGGTCTGGTAGGTGGACTGGGTATGGCTCCGGGTTCCAACATCGGTGCCGACTGCGCCATCTTCGAGGCGACGCACGGCTCCGCGCCCGATATCGCTGGCCAGGATATCGCTAACCCCACGGCCGAGATTCTGTCCGCGGCTATGATGCTCGATCACCTGGGCGAGAACGACGCGGCCAATCGCATTCGCGCCGCCGTTTCTGCCACGCTCGACGAGGGTGAGCAGGTTACCGGCGACGTTCGTCGTGCCCAGACCGGCTCCGTTGAGGGCGCTGTGGGCACGCAGGCCTTTGCCGATGCCGTTATCGCGCACCTGGCCTAAGGCATGCAGACTGCAAACGCCTAAATAGTACTTAAGTGTTTGCGTATAACCTGAGAATCAATACGCCCGGCGCTTTGTCGGGCGTATTCTATTGCGGACTATGTTTCCTAACAAGGAGTAACTGATATGGGTCTGATTCAAAAGAAGGACGAGAAGGACGAGATCGACGGCATCCAGATCATCGAGCGCGGCGAAGGCCCCGATGGTGATGAGGAGGAGAAGATCGATCTGGTCGCCGGTACGTCTGCCGAACATATTGCCGCCGGTACGACGGCCGAGGAGGAGGACGCTCGCCTGGAGGCAAAGATCGCCGCGGACGCCGCCGACGAGAACCTCATGCCCGAGGAGCAGGACGAGGACGACGATATCCTGGGTTCCGACGAAGACGACCGCGCATCCAAGCACAAGAAGACGATGATTGCCGCCTTCGTGGTTGCAGTCGTGATCGCTGCTGTGGTCGGCTTCTTTATCGGCAACGGTGGTTTTGGCGGCAAGGGCGTCGGCTCGGCGACCCTCACCGAGGACCAGCTCGATTCGACCGTGGCAAGCTACAGCTACAACGGCAAGAAGAGCGACATCACCGCGCGCGAGGCCATTGAGAGCCAGTACAGCCTCGACACCGTCAAGGATGGCGATGGCAACTACACCGCTCCCTCTGCCGACGTCATCCTGTCCTACGTGCGCAACAAGATCCTGCTCGACGCTGCCGAGGACGAGGGCATCACCGTCTCTTCTAAGGAGATGAAGAAGTACGCCGAGGATTCCATCGGCACTTCGGACTACAAGACCATGGCCACGCAGTATGGCGTGTCCAAGGACCAGGCCAAGCAGATCGTCCGTCAGTCCGCGACGCTGCAGAAGCTCTACAAGAAGAAGGTGGGCGATAGCTCCGCAAGCATGCCGACCGCCCCGACCGAGCCTGCTGACGGCAACGAGGAGACCGCGAGCAAGGACTACGCCGATTACATCATCAAACTTGCCGGCGACGAGTGGGATAGCGAAAAGGGCACCTGGAAGGACGCCGATAGCACCTACGCTAAGGCCTTCGCTGACGATGCCTTTACGGCTGATAGCGCTACCTACAAGCAGGCCATGACCGCCTATTACACCGCCTACCAGCAGTACTCTTCGCAGGCTTCGAGCGCCAGCTCCAAGTGGACCGAGTATGCTAACGGCCTGTATGCCAAGGCCAACATCAGCATCTATGGTCTGTTTGCATAAAGATCTGTCTGAGCCGCCGAGCGCGTAACCGAAATATCTGAATAAGCCCGCTAGAACGGATGTTGTTCTAGCGGGCTATTTGCGTTTAGGCGCTGGTGGCTAAATTATGCCTATCAATCTTTAAGTCCAAAAAGGTTATCGGCTTCATCGTCAGGCATATATTCCAGTACATCGCCCGGTTGGCAGTCGAGTGCCCGGCATATCGCGTCAAGAGTTGAAAAACGTATGGCAGAAACCTTGCCCGTCTTAATGCGTGACATATTGACCTGGGAGATGCCCACGCGTCCCGCAAGCTCTTTGGATGAGATCTTGCGTTCGGCGAGCATGCGGTCAAGCCGCAGAATAATCATGGATTCCCCCTAGAGCAACTCGTCATCTTGTTTTTGCAGGATATACCCGTAGCGGAAGATGCTGGCAATCAGGCAAATAATCAGGCCCGCAAAGAGCATGGAGGGCTCGAATAACTGGCCGGCGAACGCATCCGTAAAGCTGCCGCCAAATCCTGAGAGTATCATTCCCGTGATTACGGCACCAAGAAGCCTCACGGCAACGCCGCCGATAAGGAATAAATGTCCTACTCGACGAAGTGTCTGGTTACATTCAAGGTCAAAGGGCCTGCCTTCCTTTTCAATGTTGAAGAAAAACCTGCGCACGCTTATCGCGATGGTAAGCGCGAGACATGTCATCAAGAGGCTCCCTATGGCAGTGTGACCATCGTGTGCAACGAGCATAAGTGGGGCCTGCGCATCGGTACCGACGATAGCAAGGCACGGCCCTTCGCCGGCTTGAAGTTCTACGGATTGGAGACACGACCCTTGGGAGAGGCCAGGCAATATGAGTAGAAGGTCAATCGCAATGACTGCGAGAAGTCCCAGAGCGAGCGCGGTGGTAATGCAGATCGTGGCCCATTTGCAGATGCGAGCGAGCTTCCTCAGTTCGGCTATCGTCTGTTCGCGGCTGATGGTTTCATTCGATATAGATGCGTTTCGATGGACCATAACCCCTCCAACCGGCATTTTGGATGATACTTGTATCATATCAGAATTAACGATAAACGATAAATAATTACGGATACTGAGCAAGTAATGATTGAAAACGATTAGCGTGAACTATTGGCTCATTTTGGGCGCCGGAGTTTGGTGCGCGGGGGATGAGGACAAATGTCAAAACTTTCCGTGATCGCACAAGTGCTTCATCGGGTTCCCCGATTCATATGGGAAAACAACTGCAAACGATTGCAAGTAACCGGTGAACGGTCGAAAACTACCGTTCACCGATAATCTCAAAACTGGTTCTAACTGGTATTAAGTCAAAAAGACCAATTCACATATCTTCACAATGACCTGCAATTTTTCTACACGCTATTTTTAGCCGCCCTGCGTTGTTTAGGGACAGGAAAAGTTCCGATCTTTTGCCAAAGCATTTCGAAACGGTTTCAAAACCGCAGGTAGAAGTGTTAACGACCGGTAAACGGTCGAAATATCACCGTGAGCGGTGCAAAAACGTTTTACCGTATGAATCAACGAAAGCGACCTCTTCTGGGGTGATATAGTGACAACAACACGTCACGTGGTTACTACCAGTTTAGAAACCACTGGTCTTCAAAGAACGCTTTCTAAGAAGCTTTAAGGGCGAGCGCCCGCTGGCTTCCGAAAATCATCGGACTCAGATTGTACACACCTTCGGAAGGGAAATTTGAATGGTTGGCTTTATTCTTACCGGTCATGGACAGTTCGCACCCGGCCTCGCTAGCGCTATCGCTATGGTTGCCGGCGACCAGCCCGCTTTTACCGTCGTTCCTTTTGAGGGCGACCAGGCTGCTTCCTACGGTGAGGATCTCCGCGCCGCTATTACCGCCATGCGCGAGGAGTGCGATGGCGTGCTCGTCTTTACCGACCTGCTTGGCGGCACCCCGTTCAACCAGTCGATGATGATTGCCCAGGATGTCGACAACGTCGAGGTTCTGACCGGCACCAACCTTCCCATGGTTATTGAGCTTCTGTTCCTCCGCGGCAATGCCACGCTCGCCGAGCTTGGCGAGCAGGCCGTGACCGTTGGCCAGACGGGCGTCACCGCCCAGACGGTCGCATCCGTTGCCGGCTCCGAGGAAGAGGATATCTTCGGCGACGAGGACGGCATCTAATGGCCGATTTCGGAGCCAACGTCCTGAGCTCCTCGGTCGCCCTTTTAGGCCTGCTTGTCATCATGGGCTTGATTTACACCATCTGGTCGCAAATCAACATGAAGAAGAAGCAGAAGTACTTCAAGGAGCTGCACACCGAGCTCAAGCCGGGTCAAGAGGTTCTTTTCGCCGGCGGTATCTACGGAACCGTCAAAGGCATCGAAGGCGAGAAGGTCCAGATCAAAGTCCGATCCGGAGCCGTCGTAGATGTTTCGCGTTACGCGATTCAGGAGATCAAGTAACTGTCGTCAGCAAATAACGAAAGGAAGCTGATCAACATGGCAGAACCCAACATTCTTCTTACCCGCATCGATAACCGACTGGTTCATGGTCAGGTTGCCACCCAGTGGAACTCCACCCTGGGCTCCAACCTCATCCTCGTCGCCAACGACGACGTGGCGTCCAACACCATGCGCCAGAACCTCATGAAGATGGCCGCTCCCGCCGGCGTCGCTACGCGTTTCTTCTCTCTGCAGAAGACCATCGACGTCATTGGCAAGGCGAGCCCGCGCCAGAAGATCTTCATCGTGGCCGAAACACCGGAAGACGTGCTTACGCTCGTCAAGGGCGGTGTGCCTATAAAGAAGGTAAACATCGGCAACATGCACATGTCGGAAGGAAAGCGCCAAGTCGCCACCTCCGTCGCAGTTAACGACGAGGATGTCGCTGCGTTTAAAGAGCTGCAGGAATTGGGGGTGGAGTTGGAGATCAGGCGCGTTCCGAGCACGCCTGTTGAGGACACGAGCAAGCTCTTCTCGTAATCCTCGTGATCCACGTTGTCAGGAGTGAAACCCTGACGTTCTGTACATGAAATCCAAAGTGCGTACATACATTTTGAAAGGAGGAGCAAGATGGAATACTCGATCATCCAGATCGCTCTGGTCTTCGTCGTCACGTTCATCGCGGCAATCGACCAGTTTGACTTCCTCGAGTCTCTCTATCAGCCCATCGTCACCGGCGCCGTCATCGGTCTTATCCTTGGCGACCTCAACACCGGTCTTCTCGTGGGTGGTACCTATCAGCTCATGACGATCGGCAACATGCCGATCGGAGGCGCTCAGCCGCCTAACGCCGTCATCGGCGGCATCATGGCAGCCATTCTCGCTATCGCCACGGGCCTCGAGCCCAACGCGGCAGTCGGTCTCGCCATTCCGTTCGCTCTGCTTGGCCAGCTCGGCGTTACCCTGGTCTTCACGCTTATGTCCCCGCTTATGTCCACGGCCGATAACATGGCTCATAACGCGGACACCAAGGGCATCGAGCGCCTGAACTACTTCGCCATGGCTCTGCTCGGCCTGATCTTCGCTGTCGTCGTCACCCTGTTCTTCATCGCTGGCGCTACCATTGGTCAGACCATCGCTTCCGCCATCCCGACTTGGCTGCAGACCGGTCTGTCCGCTGCAGGCGGCATGATGCGCTTCGTCGGCTTCGCCGTCCTGCTCAAGGTTATGATGAACCGCGATATGTGGGGCTTCTTCCTCATGGGCTTTGGCCTCGCGCTCATCACCGTTGCCAACGATTCGCTGGCAACCCCTGCTCTGCTCATCCTCGCTCTCATCGGCTTCGGCATCGCTTTCTGGGACTTCCAGCAGCAGACCGAGCTGAAGGGTGCAGCTGTTTCTGACGGAGGTGACTTCGAAGATGGCATCTAATGAGTATGTGATCCCGGAGCACTACGAGGATCTCACTCCTGCTCCGCAGCTCGACCAGAAGACCCTCAACAAGATGGCTTGGCGCTCCTGCTTCCTGCAGGCATCGTTCAACTACGAGCGCATGCAGGCCGCTGGCTGGCTCTACTCCATCATCCCCGGTCTGGAGAAGATCCACACCAACAAGAACGACCTCGCGGCTTCCATGAGCCACAACCTGGAGTTCTTCAACACCCACCCGTTCCTTGTCACCTTTGTTATGGGCATCGTGCTTTCGCTCGAGCAGAACAAGGTTGACATCCCCACGATCCGCGCCGTCCGCGTCGCCGCAATGGGCCCGCTCGGTGGTATCGGTGACGCCCTGTTCTGGCTGACGCTCGTGCCTATCACGGCCGGCATCACCTCCAACATGGCCATCAACGGCAACGCCGCTGCACCGATCATCTTCCTGGTGATCTTCAACGTCGTCCAGTTCGCTCTGCGCTTTTGGCTCATGAACTGGTCCTACAAGCTTGGCACCAGCGCTATTGACGCTCTGACCGCCAACATGCAGGCCTTCACGCGTGCCGCTTCCATCATGGGCGTCTTCGTCGTCGGTTGCCTGGTCGTCACCATGGGTGGCACCCAGATCAACCTCCAGATCCCCAACGGCACCACCCGTGGCCTCTCCGCTACTACCGTGATCGTCTCCGAGAAGGAGGCCGAGAACTTCACCGGTATGGAGGGTATCGATACCGAGACCGCTGAGGCCGGTACCATCGCCATGACCGATGAGGACGGCAACGCCCTCACCGCTTCCGATGCCGACGGCAACGCTGTCGAGTGCGGCGTCACCGATCTGGGCAACGGCATGGAGTCTGTTACCTACGGCACCGTCACCGAGGATCCGGTCAACTTCTCTGTTGCCGACACCCTCAACACCATCGTCCCCAAGCTCGTCCCGCTTATGCTTACGCTGCTGCTTTACTACATGTTTGCTAAGCACAGCTGGACCCCGACCAAGGGCATTCTCCTGCTCTTCGTCCTTGGCATCCTGGGCGCTGGCCCGCTTGGTCTCTGGCCGAGCATCTGGTAAGGCTCTAGCTTGAGGGGTGTGTCCCTACGCGGCTCACACCCCGACCCCTTAAGCCATGTGTATGTTAAAAGCCGCGTGCTCGAAAGAGCGCGCGGCTTTTGTTTTCTTGTTGATTCGGGTGTGGCAGACAGATAATGCTAAACACCCTAGGTAGTTAGCCGAATTCGAGCAAAAGGGAGGATAGGATGGCGATCGGAGCGCGTAAGCAACCGCTGTACGATCAGCTGGTCGATATTCTGACCGAAAAGATCGACCATGAATATCGCGCCGGTGACATGATTCCTTCCGAGCGCGAACTTTCGGAGCGCTATGGTCTCTCGCGCACTACAGTACGCCTGGCTCTGCAGGAACTGGAGCGTTTAGGACTGGTGGTTCGGCAGCACGGTCGCGGTACCTTTGTGACCGACCGTTCGGCAAAGGCAACCAATCTCATGCAGTCCTATAGCTTTACCGAGCAGATGCGCGCGATGGGTCGAGAACCTGAGACCACGATTCTCGAGTTTTGCGAGATGGAGGCCGATAAGAATCTGGCCGAGCATATGGGATTGCGCATCGGTGATCGCATTTTTAAGCTCAAGCGTCTTCGTTCTGCCGACAACATGCCCATGATGGTCGAGCGCAGCTATCTGCCGGTTCGTCAATTTCTGTCCCTAAAGCGACCGCTGCTGGAGCGTAAGCCGCTTTACGATGTGATTGAGCAAGACTTTCAGCAAAAGATACGCGTGGCCGAAGAGGAGTTCTATGCGAGCATAGCCCGTCCCACCGACGCCCACCTTTTGGGAATTGTCGAGGGCTCGCCCGTGCTCGACTTGGTCAGGACTACGTATAACGAGTCAAACGAGGTTGTGGAGTATACACTCTCGGTTGCTCGTGCCGATCAGTTTAAATACAAGGTTTACCACCAGCGCAGCAACTAGTGTTTGCATCGTTTCCATATGGTGATTCTTTGCATTTAACTGGTTACTACCAGATAACCAACCGAAGTGTATAATTGCACGTCAGAGGATTACTTCTAGAGAGAGGTATTAAAAATGTTCGAGAAGAGTGTCGAGGAGCTCACCGAGCTCGGCGCCCAGATCACCACGGCCGAGATTGCTCAGCAGCCCGAGCTTTGGCGTGATACGCTCAACATCTATCGCGAGAACAAGGAGGCCATCGAGGCCTTCCTGGCCGAGGCTCGCGCTATGGGCGAGGGTCGTCTGTCCGTTGTCTTCACCGGTGCCGGTACGTCCGACTACGTTGGCGATACCTGCGCCCCGTACCTGCGTCACGCTGGCAACACTGATCTCTACGACTTTAAGCCCATCGCCACGACCGACATCGTGAGCGCCCCGCGCGACTTCCTGCGCGCCGAGGATCCCACGCTCGTGGTTTCCTTTGCCCGCTCTGGCAACAGCCCCGAGAGCCTTGCCGCCGTTGCCGTTGCCAAGGAGCTCGTCCACAACGTCAAGTTCCTCAACATCACTTGCGCTCCCGAGGGCAAGCTCGCCGTCGAGTCTGCCAATGATCCCAACGCGCTGACGTTGCTCATTCCGCGCGCCAACGACAAGGGCTTCGCCATGACCGGTTCTTATTCCTGCATGACCCTGCTCTCCACCCTTATTTTCGACACTGCCTCTGACGAGCAGAAGGCCGAGTGGGTCGAGACGATTGCCAAGATGGGCGAGGAGGTCATCTCCCGTGAGCCCGAGATCGCCGATTACCTGGCTGGCGACTTCAACCGCGTGACCTACTTGGGTTCTGGCTCCTTCGGTGGCCTTGCCCAGGAGAGCCAGCTCAAGATCCTTGAGCTCGCTCACGGTCTGGTCGCTACTTCCTACGACACCTCCATGGGCTATCGTCACGGACCTAAGTCCTTCGTCGACGATAAGACGCTCGTCTTCGTGTTCGTCAATAACGACGCCTACACCCGTCAGTACGACATCGACATCCTCAACGAGATCGGTGGCGACGAGATCGCTCAGCACACCATCGCCGTTCAGCAGGAAGGTGCCACCGTCTATGAGGGTGAGTCCTTCACCTTTAAGGGCTACGAGGCACTTCCCGAGGGCTACCTTGCTCTGCCGTTCGTGATGTTTGCCCAGGCTATCAGCCTGCTCAACTCCGTGCGCGTGGGCAACACGCCCGATACGCCGAGCCCCACCGGCACGGTCAACCGCGTGGTCAAGGGCGTGACGATTCACCCCTTCACCGCTTAATCGCGTCCCTCTGTAAGGGCGCCCGTCCGCTCATAACGGCGGGCGGGCGCTTTTTGTTTTACCTGAGCTGGGTATAGCATCACCACAGTCAACTGCTTTAGAAGCAAGGAGTGCATATGAGCACGTACGCAATTAAGGCTGACAAGTTCTTCTTGCCGGCAGGCCCGCAACTGGGCGGCTATCTTATGGTCGAGGATGGCGTCTTTGGCGCCTGGCAGGCCGACGAGCCCTCTTGCGAGATTAAGGACTACACGGGGTCGTGGATCGCACCGGGTATGGTCGATACTCACATCCATGGCTTCTACAACCACTCAACTACCGATAATGATCCCGTGGGCATCGATATCAGCTCGACCGAGCTCGCCCGTCGCGGTACCACCAGCTGGCTGCCCACGACGTTCACCGATGGCGTCGAACAGATCAAGGACGCCTGCGCTGCTATCGCCAAGGCGGACGAGGGCCGCGGCCCCGACTTCTGCGGTGCCCGCATTCAGGGCATCTACCTGGAGGGCCCCTTCTTTACCATGAAGCACGTGGGCGCGCAGAACCCCGCTTACCTGATTGACCCCTCCGAGGAGGTTTTCGACCAGTGGCAGGAGGCTGCGGGCGGTCGCATCGTTAAGAGCGCCATGGCCGCCGAGCGCGACGGTGCCGCTGCTTATGCGGCTGCTCTGAACGCCAAGGGCGTGGTGACCAGCATCGGTCACTCCGACGCCACCTACGATGAGTGCATCGCCGCTATCAATGCCGGTGCCAGCTGCTTTACGCATACCTATAACGGCCAGCGCGGTCTGCATCACCGTGAGCCCGGTGTCGTGGGTGCTGCCATGTCCACGCCCGAGACCTACGCCGAGATCATCTGTGACGGCAAGCACGTAAACCCTGCCGCCATCAAGGCACTGCTGCAGGCAAAGGGCTGGCAGCACACGGTGCTCATCACCGACTGCCTGGGCTGCGGCGGCATGCCCGAGGGCAGCTACACCAGTGGTGGCATGGACGTCATCATGAAGGACAACCTGTGCTGGCTCGCCGACGGCAAAAGCATTGCCGGCTCGGTGCTCACGCTTGCCCAGGGCGTCAAGAACATTGTCGATTGGGGCATCGCCAGCGCTGATATCGCCATTCGCATGGCAACCGAGGTGCCGGCTCGCTCTGCGCACATCGAGGATAAGTGCGGCAGCATCATGCCGGGTCGCGACGCCGACTTTGTCGTGTTCGACCATGAGCTCACCCTCGTCGAGACGTATGTTGGCGGCCAGAGCGTCGGCAACGCCTTTACCGATTAACGATAGAAAAAGACGGCGGGCCCGAATCTGCTCGGACCCGCCGTATGGGTTAAACGCTCAAAAGCACCTTAACAGTTACAGCTTGTTAACGATCTTCTTTGCCGTGCGCTTGACGCCGGCCACAAGACCCCCCGCGGGATGCTCCTTTTCGTATGCTAGACGCTTCTCGCGCTTGGCGTACTCTTCGACGATGATGTCGCCATACTCGTCTTCGATCTTGTCGAAGAAGTCGACGGCGCCCTTAATTTCCTCAGCGGTCGGGTGTCCCTTCTGGACGCCGCCGGTGAGTTTGAACGGCCCCCACGTATCAAAGCCGGGACAGCCGTAGACGCCCATAAAGATGGCCTGCCTCATGCGGCAGATGCCATCGATATCCTTGCCGTACCACTTGTTTTTGCCACCGTAGGTCATAAGGCCAAACACCTTGTCCTGCGGCTGCAGCACGTTCGTGAGCACGCGTGCCATGTCCTTGTCGATCTCGGAGTAATAGATGCCCGTGGCGACACCGATCAGATGGTATTCGTGCAGGTCGGGGTACTCGTTTTTACCGAGTGACTTCACGTCGAGGGTATCGATCTCGGGGTGCGCCTCGACGATGGCGTCCACGAGCTTTTTCGTATTGCCGTGGTGGTGTGAGGCATAAAGGATGATGGTTCGCATAAGAAGGCCTTTCAGCTGTAATTGCATCAATGTCTGTATGGTACCCCGTTGCATGGCTGGGAAACCGGACGCATCGATGAACGTGCGGGTTTGTCCTTTGGTCAGGGCCGAGACGGGTTCTTGCGAGCAAAAAGCAGTTGTTCGAAAGGATGGACAATGGAATACGCTCTCTCCAACGATTCGATTTCTATCAAGGTCTCCACGGCCGGTGGTTCGTTTACCTCGATTGAGGCTGGAGGTCGCGAGTACTTGTGGCAGGGCGATCCCGCCGTGTGGTCCGGCCAGGCACCGATTTGCTTCCCGATTTGCGGAGGTTTGCGCGATAACAGCGCCATGACGTTTGCCGGACATCATGTGAAGCTCGCCCGCCATGGGTTTGCGCGCAAACAGGAGTGGAAGCTGCTGAGCCAGAGCGAGAACGAGCTGGCGATGTGCCTGGCTTCGGAGGATAACGCCGCGCTGCTGAGCGATTATCCGTATCCGTTTAAGCTTGTCGCCCGCTATACGCTCGAGGACGCCGCCGTGCGCGTCTCCTATGAGGTTACCAACGAGGGCACCGAGGACATGCCTTTCTTTATCGGTGGACACCCCGGCTTTAGGTGCCCGCTCGATGAGGGCGAGGCCTATACGGACTACGAGTTGCGTTTTGAGAAAGACGAGGCTGCTGAGCTTTGCACTGCCGTCCCCTCGACTGGCTTGATTGACGTGACCAACCGCTCCAAGAACCCCATGGTGGGAAAGACGCTGCCTCTGTCACATGAGCTCTTCGATTTTGCGGAGACCATCTTTGACGTGCTCGAGAGCCGTCAGGTCACGCTTTCCAAAAAGGGCGAGGACAAGGGTGTTCGCCTGAGCTTTGAGGGCTTCCCGTACCTCATTGTGTGGAGCAAGCCCGAGGGTGATTTTGTGGCAGTTGAGCCCTGGGGCGGTCTTTCGACCTGCTCCGATGAGGACGACGTGCTTGAGCACAAGCGCGGCTGCCTTATCACCAAGCCCAAAGAAACCATCGCGCGCTCGTTCACAATCGAGATTCTGTAGTCGCATGTAGCCAATTCGTTTTGCAAGGCATAAGGAGCCTGCGAGATAAGGAGCTAGAAATGATCCTCACCGTTACGATGAACCCGTCCGTCGATACGCGCTATCAGCTCGATGAGCTCATTATCGACGACGTCAACCGCGTGACGCCCGAAAAGACCGCCGGCGGTAAGGGCCTCAACGTGGCCCGCGTCCTGGGCCAGCTGGGCGACGATGTCGTGGCAACCGGCTTGCTTGGTGGTCATATGGGCGCCTATATGGCCGAGCTCATGGATGCTAACGGCATTAAGAATGATTTTGTGCCCATCAAGGGCGAGACTCGCATTTGTCTCAACATCCTCCACGCCGGCAACCAGACCGAGCTGCTCGAGAGCGGCCCGACGATTGCCCCCGAGGAGCTCGATGCCTTTACCGCCAAGTTCGCCGAGCTTGCGAGCAAGGCCGATGTCGTTACCATCTCGGGTTCGCTGCCCCGCGGCGTCGAGGCGGACTACTACGCTAAGATCACGGGCATTGCAGAGAACGCCGGCGCCAAGGTGCTGCTCGATACCTCGGGCGCCTCGCTCGAGGCTGCGCTCAAGTCCGAGGTCAAGCCTGAGCTGGTTAAGCCTAACCTGACCGAAATTAACGGCCTTCTGGGCACGAGCTTTACCACCGACGATGTGGACGAGCTCCGTTCCGCGCTCGCCTCTGACGCCCGCTTCTCCGATATCCCCTGGGTCGTCGTATCTATGGGCGCTGCCGGCTCCGTTGGTTTCCATAACGGCCGTGCGTTCCGCGCCAAGACCCCCGATATTCCCGCCGTTAACGCTACGGGCTCTAGCGATTCGACCATTGCCGGCTTCGCACATGCGACTGCTGCCGGAGCCGACGACGAGACGGTGCTGCGTACCGCCAACACCTGCGGCAAGCTCAATGCCATGGATCCCATGACTGGCCACTTGGTTATGGATCGTTGGGACGAGGTTTACAACGGCGTTGTCGTGACCGAGCTGTAGGAGCTTGTGCTGCGGCCCCGGCATCGGTTGCCAGCTCATGTCGACGACAAGTGCAGTAGCATTATGCCGGGGCGCGACGCCGACACTGTCGTGTTCAATCCCGACCTTACCCTGGTCGAGACGCATGTGGGTGGCAACAGCGTCGGTAATGCGTTTGCCGAGTAGCCGCCAAAGAAACGATCCGAGAGGGGATTTAGATGATTTACGGTGCATTGGGCGATATCGAGGAGTACCGTGGAATGCTCAAGGGCCTCGACGTGCTGATCGACTGGCTCGAGGAGAACGATCCGGCGAAGCTCGAGGTCGGCAGCCATCCGATTCTGGGCGACAAGGTCTTTGCGAACGTCATGGCTCCCACGACGCGTCCCGAAGCCGAGGCTCACTATGAGACGCATCAGCGCTATCACGACCTGCAGATCGACGTCGAGGGTCGCGAGGCCTTTAAGGTTGCCACGGGCAGCTTGACGCTGGTCCAGGAGTTTGACGAGAAGGACGACTACGATCTGGTCGATTCCGACGCCTCGATCGCCGGCGATCTTGCTGACGACAAGTTTGCGCTGTTTGTTGCCGGCGAGCCTCACATGCCCACGCTCGAGTTCCAGGGCGATGGCGCGCAGCCGGTCAAGAAGATTTGCTTTAAGCTGCTTGCAGATGCTTACTGGGAGGAGTAGCGCGCTGCTCGGCTGAGCTGTTCGTGTTGCGAGCGTTATCCCTTGGGGGAGCTCGCTTGGGCCCCGCTGAACGCGGTTCCTTTGGGGATTGCGGTTGGCGGGGCTTTTGTTGAGTAGGAGAGTTTCCGGCGGCGTTGTGCTTGGATTGGCGGAAGCGCGCCCGAAATCAGCAACAAAAAAGCCGCCCGAAGGCGGCTATCTTGTGCAATGGAGCCAGCGACCGGGCTCGAACCGGTGACCCCCGCTTTACGAGAGCGGTGCTCTACCAACTGAGCTACGCTGGCGGCCATGTGATGGCGCAACTGAGGCGTCAACGGCTGTCTATGATACGGGACATCGCAAATCCGCGCAAGTGTTCTGACGGCTTTTCTCACTTTAAATGCACTAATATTGGAGACGCGATGTCTTGCTCTTACGGGTCTCAAACAGAATGGGGCAGCGATGACTCAACCCAAGATTCTTCTCGCACGCATCGACGACCGTTTCATTTACGGACAAGACGTTGAGCTGTGGAACGAAGCCGTGGGTTCCAACCTTGTCCTAATCGTCAACGATGAGATCGCGGCAGATTCGCGCCAATGGGCACCCATGAGGGTGGCGGCGCCAGAAGGCGTTTGGACGCGGTTTTTCTCGGTGCAAAGGACCATCGACGTCATTCATACCGCAACGCCTCGCCAATTGATTCTGATCATGGTGGCCTCACCCTCCGATGCGCTCGCGCTGGTTAAGGGCGGTGTGCCGATCACCAAGATCAGCATTGGTCATATGCAGGCAGGGGAGGGCAAGCGTCCCGCAACGCCCGCAGTTGCCGTAGACGACACAGACGTCGCTGTTCTCAGAGAGCTGCAAAAGCTCGGCATAGAACTAGAAATCCGCTATCTCCCCAGTTCCGCCCCCGACCCCATCGGCAATCTGTTCAACTGATCCCTTGGGGACGGAGGAAAACGGATCATTTTGCCTTCGTAGGGGATCTGTGTGGCGCTGTCCGCCAAAACTATGCCGGTTTACTACGATGAATTGCTTATCGCCGAGCATGCCAAATTTGCAGAGAATAAAACCGCAGGTAGACGAGTTGCTAATTTTTTATAAACCAGCGCGTGGTCGGACATAGTGGGTTCATCGTAGTAATTCGGCATAGTTTTGTTACGTCACCAATTCGGTGGCATCGAAAAGAAGGATTTAGGCATGAAGCAGCGCCCGTCGGCGGTGGTGCCGGCGGGCGTTGCTGTGCAATATGTTGCATTGTGGGCTTAGTGCCTCATAAAGTGGTACTCGATCACATTGCTGTAGGGGTGACCCGGGCCCACAATGCCCTGCGGGAACAGCGGCTGGTGCGGCGTGTCGGGGTACATCTCGGCTTCGAGGGCAAAGCCGGCGCCCCAACCATAGTTGGCGTCGTCCTTGGCGTGCTCGTCGCCCAGCCAGTTGCCGGTGTAGAGCTGCACGCCCGGGGCGGTGGTGAAGTAGTCCAGCTCACGGCCGGTCCACATCTCCTCAACATGCAGGGCGCGACGCAGGTTGCGCCCGTACTGATAGCCATCGATGCACAGGCAGTGATCGTAGCCACGGGCTTGCTTAATCTGCGGGTCGTCGGCCTCCATGCCGGGTGCGACGGGGCGCAGCTCGCGGAAGTCAAACGGTGTTCCCTCGACCGGAGCAATCTCGCCGGTAGGGATGTTCTGCTCGTTAATGGGCAGGTAGTGAGCAGCGTTAGCAACAAAGAAGTGCTCACAGTCCATGCCGGCGTTATGACCGGCAAGGTTAAAGTACGTGTGGTTGGTCATGGACACGTAGGTGGCGCGGTCGCTCTCGCAGCCATACTCGATGCGAAAGACGCCGGTGCGTGTAACGGTAAACACGGCCGTAAAGGTGCGGTTGCCGGGAAGGCCCAGTTCGCCATCCTCAAGCGAGGTGGTCATGCGCACGGCGTTATGGGCCTCGTCGAGCTCAACGTCCCACACGCGTTTATGCATACCGTGCTCAAGATCGCTGTGCAGGTTGTTGGCGCCCTCGTTGGCGGGCATATGCCAGTCCGTGCCGTCGATGGTAATCGTGGCGCCCGCGGTGCGGTTGGCCACGGGGCCGATGGTCGCGCCAAAGCAGGCGGGGTTGTCAAAGTAATCCTCGAGCTTATCGAAGCCCAGCACCACATCGCGCACGTTGCCGGGAATGTCGGGCACATCGATACCCAGCACGGTGGCGCCATAGTCCATAATGCGAACGCAGATCTCGGGCCCGTTGAGGGTGTAACGATGAACGGGGGTACCGCACGGCGCGGTGCCGAAAAGCTCGGAAGTGATCATTTGGTTCCTAACATCGAGGTATTTCCGACAAACTGTAGCGCGAACAGGCGAGATTATCACTACACCCCACTAAAGCAGAGGGTATTTTTCTCAAAAAAGTGATGATTGGAGCTGTGCGGGCATTCATTTTTGACGCGCACGAGTCTGATACAATTTGTTCGTTACTGTTTGAATGATATGCGCGCAAAGAACGGCGAGGATTCATCGTGATTAAGGCAGAGCGACAGGATAAGGTTCGTCAGCTGCTCGAGGAGCAGGGCACGGTCTCGGTCAAGGAGATTTCGGATGCACTGGGCGTCTCGGATATGACGATCCGCCGCGATCTTGAGGAGCTTGCGAGCCTAGGTGAGATTGAGCGCGTGCACGGTGGAGCCCGTAGCGCGCAGGGCCGTCCCCACGCTATGTTGCGCCACGAGTATTCGCACAGCGAAAAGCGTACCAAGCATGCCGAGGAGAAGTTGCAGATCGCGCGCCGCGCTGTGGAGCTCATCGAGGAGGGTTCGACCATCTTTTTGGGTACGGGCACCACGGTTGAGCAGATGGCTTCGATGCTGCCGGCATTTCGCCTGCGCATCGTGACCAATTCGCTTTCGGTGTTTAACCTGCTCGAGGCGCGCGAAGACTGTGACCTGTGCCTCGTGGGCGGTATGTACCGTCGCCGCACCGCCGCTTTTGTGGGACCAACGGCCGAGGATACCCTGCGTGCGCTGGGCATCGACGCGGCGTTTATCGGCGCCAACGGCATTCTGGATGGCGACGTGTCTACGTCCAATATGGATGAGGGCCGTATCCAGCAGCTCGCCTTTAGCAAGGCCGACTCGCGCTATCTGATCGCCGATTCTAGCAAAATTGGTAAGCGCGACTTCTACACCTTCTGCCGCCTGGACAGCCTGGACGCCGTGGTGTGCGAGCCGGGTATTACCGCCGAGGATCGTGCCGCCATCGAGGAACACACGCAGGTCATCTGCTAGCTAACGCTACGGGAGACACTTTTGCCCTCTGCCGGCGCGGGGATTATCGCTTCAATATGACGTGCAGAATGACACGTATAAGTAAAAACGCCATTTGCGCGACATTTTACGTGTCAACGTGACGCGATTTGACGCGCAAATAGGAATTCATGGGCGCTCGGAAGATCGACGGAGTTCGTGAACCTGCAACTTGGTTGGGTAGCGTACGAAGTCCTCCAGCAGGACCGAATATGTTTTCGGTATCATATCGGTATCAAATGATACCGAAAGTATGTTCGTGATACCGAAAACTAGAAACCATGCTTTATAACTGCTTGGAAAGTTCGGATTTGACTGTCTTATTGTCTTGATCTGTAACAGGTAGACGGTCGAAAGTGGGCTACGTGTTACAGATTGAGATCTTTCAGCCCTGGTCGCCCGTTCGTCTAAATCTATAACAGTTAGGATTGAAAATCCCTGCTAGATGTTACAGATCGAGACGAATGATTCGCTCGGGCTCACCAAAAACAAAAAAGGCCGCATGCGAACCCGTGGGGGATTCGCATGCGGCCGACAGGGGGTATGCGGCAAAAGTTAGGCCATGAGCAGGCCGGTCTCCGCGACGTTCTTGTACCAGTACGCGCTCGCCTTGGGATAGCGCTTCTGGGTCTCAAAGTCGATGTAGAACAGGCCATAGCGCTTGTTATAGCCGTTGGTCCAGGAGAACTGATCCTGCAACGACCACACAAAGTAACCGTCGACGTTCACGCCGCCGTCGATTGCCTTGAGGATCCACGCGAGATGCTGACGCATGTAGTCGATACGAGGGGCGTCGTCGATAAAGCCATCCTCGAAGTCGTCCTTATAGCCCATGCCGTTCTCGGTGATGTAGATCTTCTTGTAGTTGGGGTAATCGTTCTTAATGCGGAGCAGCAGGTCGTAGAGGCCCTCGGGATAGATGATCCAGTCCCAATCGGTGGTGGGTACGCCTTCGCGCACGCATGACTCGCCCACGCCCTTGAGGAACCAGCGCGAGGAGCCCTTGTCGCCGGTGCCATTGTGGTTGATGTCGTTTTCGCCCTCGGCGGCACGCAGGAACTGGCACTTGTAGGTGTTGACGCCCAGGCAATCGTTGTAGGGGAGCGCGGCGGTCAGCGCGGCGATGTCCTCGTCGCGGACGTCGAGCTCGCCGCCGGCGATATGGGCCAGCTTGGTCGCAGCCTCCATGGTGTCGGCTGCATAGTGGCCGCGGAAGGTGGCGTCGAGTACCCAGCGGTTGTTGATGACGTCGGCCATGCGGGCGGCCTCGCAGTCGGCAGCGCTGTTGGGATCGAGGGGATACTTGGGCTCTAGGTTCTGGACAATGCCGATCTCGCCCTCAAAGCCGCCCTCATGGAAGGCGACGACGGCCTTGGCGTGGGCCACCATCATGTTGTGCATGAGCTGGAAAGCCTTGTCCAGGCGATACTTCTCGCCGTGCGGCCAGTTGCCGACGATAAAGCTGCCCTCGGCGGTCGCGGGAATCTCGTTAAAGGTAAACCAGTGCTTGACCTCGGTGAACTCGGCAAAGCAGAACTTGGCATACTCGACAAAGGCGTCGATCGTCGTGCGCGTTAGGAAACCCTCGCCGCCGTTCTGGTAAAAGGCCTCGGGCGTATCGAAGTGATCGACCGTGACATAGGGGATAACGCCAGCTTTGTTGCAGGTGGCGAAAAGCTCGTGATAGAAAGCGACGCCCTCGGGGTTAATCTCGCCGGTGCCATTGGGGAAGATGCGGCTCCAAGCGATGGAGACACGGATACCGTTGATGCCGAAGCGCTGGCACAGGTCGATATCGACCGGGTACTTGTTGTAGAAATCGCTTGCGGGGTCGGGGGAGAAGCGACCCTGAGCAGCCAGGAAATCGTCCCAGGGCACTTTGCCCTTGCCGTGCGTACGGGTCTCGCCCTCAACCTGGTAAGCAGCGGTGGCGCCGCCAAACACAAAGCCGTCGGGGAACTGCATGGGGTTGGTCATGAGTCATCCTTTCTGTGGGATACGAATAGGGAGAGGTGCCCGAACCGGGAATCCGGGCACCAACAGAGGGAGGAACTAGTCGAGGTTCTCGCGGAGCCACTTGATGGCGCCAGCGGGGTCGCGGGTAAGGTCGATATATTCCTTACCGCGGGGAGCGAGCAGCTTAATGCCCAGACGATCGGTGTCGGCCTTCATGTCGTTGTAGTAGCTACGAACCTGCGGGGCGAGCACGATGACGTCGTACTGATCCATGATGGCAGTGTGCTGGCCATAGGCGCCTGCGGAGGAAGCGATGTTCTCTCCGGTCTGCGCAGCACCTTCCTTGATGGCGTTGGCAAGCATGGCAGAGGTGCCGGCGCCGGCGCACAGGACGAGGACTTTCAGACCGTCGACATCCTTCTTAGCGGATGCGTTGGCTGCGGGCTCGGGCTGATCGGCGACAGGCTCGCTGTCGGCGACAGGCTCGCTGTCGGCGGCAGGCTCGCTGTCGGCGGCAGCGGCGGTCGGCTCGATGACGGGCGCAGGGGTGCTGGCAGCACCATCGGACTCGAGACCCAGCTCGGCGGCGCGCTCGGCCTCCTGGTCACAGAGCAACTTATCGTATGCCTTTAAGAACGGCAGGTAGATGATGGCGTCCAGCAAGATGATGATTGCGACAAACACCAGGGCGATAAGCTGGAAGTTTGTGGTGATGAAGATGCCGATGGGGGCAGGAGTAGCCCAAGGCACCACGAAGGAGAAGCCGTTCATGCCCACGTTATCGATAAAGAATTTGGCAACACTCACGTTGACGCAGCCGGCGGCAACAAAGGGGATGAGCATGTAGGGGTTAAGGATCATCGGCGCGCCAAAGAGCAGCGGTTCGTTGACGGCGAAGGCAACAGGAACAATCGAGGCCTTACCGACGGCTTTGAGCTGCTTGGACTTCATAAAGAGAATCAGCAGAAGCGGCACGATGAACGTGGCGCCGGTGCCGCCGAACTCACCTACGAGCGACATGTTAAAGGTGAGGGAGTGGGCGGGGTGACCACCGGCCAGCAGAACCTGCAGGTTCTCGGCCTGGTTGGCAAGACGGATGGGGTCGATGCCCGGCTGGACGATCGAGGGACCGTGGACGCCGATGAACCAGAAGAACGCGGTGGCTGCCTGGATAAGGATAAGGCCAGGATAGGTTTCTGCAGCGGTAAAGAGCGGGGAGAGCAGCTTGATGAGCAGCTCGGAGAACGGAACACCCATGAGGTTGCGCACGACGACATCGATGATGCCGCAGATGATGACGGCGCCGCCAAAGGGGATGATGTCGCGGAAGTTCTGAGCGATGGCGCCCGGGACCTCCTTGGGCAGCTTAATGGTCAGATCGCGCGAGACGCAGAACTTATAGACCCACACGGTAATGAACGCGGCGATATAGGCCGAGAACAGACCGCGCGTACCCATGCTGGTGCAATCGAAGACCGAAAGCTCGGAGCCGTCGAACTTGGTGGTGAACTGCGTAACAGCGAGCAGCAGCATGCTGCACTGGGCGGCAACCATGGTGGAGCCGTCGTTGAGCACCTTGCCGGCGGGCATGCGACGGTTCATGGAAGCCGTGAAGTTCTTGGCGGTGGTGCCGGCAACCATGATGCCCATGACGCCCATGGTGAAGTTGTACAGCTTATTGCACCAGTCGATGAGCGGCTGGGGCAGCGTGATGCCAACTACGCCAGGAAGGGTGGCGATCAACAGAAAGATCGAAGAGGTAAGGACGATGGGCATGCACCCAAGGAATCCGTCCTTGATGGCCTGGAGGTAGACGTTCCTCGAGATCTTCTCAAAGAACGGTTGATGCTTCTCGAGCATCTTTACGATGGCGTCCATAGAGCTCCTTTGCTACTTGATGCGCGATGCATGTGGATGGAACTGGTCGTCGATGGATGGTCAGGACTGCCCGGAAACCTTCCTACTTAAGGAAGGCATTGTGAAATGACAACGTTGTCATTTCGTTAATGACAACGTAAGACATTTTTGGAAGAGCAACAAGGATATACGGGTGAGTGGTCGATATCGTTCGGTAAACGGTTGATTTATCAGTCAGGCAGGTGGTGTATGCTAGAACGCAAAAAACAAGCGATAGAGAACCGAGTGGAGAAGCAGTGACAACGATGGACAAGAAAAACGTTTCGATGAACGACGTGGCGATTGCCGCGGGTGTTTCTCTCAAGACGGTGTCGCGCGCGATCAACGAGCCCGATAGCGTGCGAGAGTCGACACGCGATAAGGTCCATTCGGCCATGGAGGCGCTCGGATTTCGAACCAACTATGCCGCGCGTTCGCTCAAGTTGGGCCGTTACGGGTGCATCGGCGTGGTGATGTTCCACTTGTCGGGCGGCGCTGTGGACATGATTGACGGTATCGCCGATGCCGCCGAAGAACGCGGCTTCGGGCTCACGATGATTAAGAAGCGCGCGGGGGAGAAGATGACCCTTGCCGAAGCGGCGCGTAGGATGTCGCAGCTGCCTGTTGATGGCATGATTTTCAACCTGCGTCAGATGGTCGATGACTTTGATACTTTTGAGGCGCCGAAAGACCTCAAGACGGTGATTATCACACCAATGGAACATCCTACCTGCTCTACCGTCAGTGACGACCAAGAGGGCGGTTCGCGTATGGCGTGCGAGTACTTCTTGAATCGCGGGCACAAGAACGTGTACTTCGTCTCTGGTAAGAAAGAGGCGCTGTCGAGTCAGTGCCGTATGAAAGGTTGGCGTGCGGCACTCGAGGCGCGTGGCATTGAGCCGCCCGAGCCTCTGCAAGGCGATTGGAATGCGGATAGCGGCTATGCCGCGGGCCTTGTGCTTGCCGATAAGCCCGATTGCACGGCGGTCCTCGCCGCTAACGACTGCATGGCAAACGGCGTGATGATGGCTCTACGTGACAAGGGTCTGAGTGTGCCCGACGACGTGTCCGTGATCGGCTTCGACGATGAGCTCTACAAGACGATTCCCAACTCGATTCTGACGTCGGTGAAGTTCCGTCATCGCGAACTGGGCATCCGTGCGCTCAACGAGGTTGTCGCAGGTCTGGAAGCCCCGAGCTCCAGAAGCCGTACGCTCGTCTCGGGCGTGTTGGTCGAGCGTTCCAGCGTGAAGGACCTGCGGGCGTAGACGTGCTCGGCCTGTTCATCTTAATCTGTAACAGGTAGAGCCGAAAATCTCAGCTAATTGTTACAGATTTAGACAATTCGGTCCGGCTTATTCCGTTTGTCTCGATCTGTAACAACTAGACGGTCAAAAGTGGTCTACATGTTACAGATTGAGATTTTCGGCTTGGCCTGTGCGTTCATCTCGATCTGTAACAGCTAGGACCGAAAAACTCGGCTAGATGTTACAGATTGAGATGAACAGGAGGACGGGTGCGGTCTAAACAAAATGGCCCGCGCATCACACATCGATGCACGGGCCATTTATTGTCTGCAAGCGGCAGGTGGTGTCAGCGTCTTATGCCTCGAGGTTTTCCTCGATCCAGGCGACGGCGCCCTTGGGATCCTTAGTGAGGTCGATGTACTGTTTGCCCTTGGGCGACAGCAGCGTGATGCCCAGGCGGTCGGTGTCGGCCTTCATCTCGTTGTAATAGGTGCGAACCTGCGGAGCCAGGACGATGACGTTGTACTGGTCCATGATGGCGTAGTGGCTGCCGTAGGCACCGGCGTTGGCGGTAATGTCGATGCCCAGCTCGTCGGCGCCTTCCTTAAGCGCGTTGGCGAGCAGTGCAGAGGTGCCGGCGCCAGCGCACAGAACCAGAACCCTCAGATCCTTGCCCTTAAGGGCGGACGGAGCTGCGGAGGCCTCAGTGGCAGAAGCGGTCTCGACAACAGGAGCCTCAACGGCGGGGGCGGCAGCGGTCTTGACGGCCTTGGTCTCCTCGGCCTCTTCTTCGGCCAGGGTCTCGGCCTCCTGCTTGCACAGGACGTTGTCGTAGGCCTTGCAGAACGGGTAGTAGATCAAGAAGTCAACGACCAGCAGGACGACAACCAGGACCAGAGAGATCGGCTGGAAGTTGGTGTCGATGAAGGTGCCGATCGGTCCGGGGAGTGCCCACGGCATGGCATAGATAAAGCCGTTCATGCCCAAAAAGTCGATGAAGAACTTACCAATGAGGACGTTGGCCACGGGGGCAAACAGGAACGGGATCAGGAAGTACGGGTTGAGGATGATGGGCGCGGCGAACAGCAGCGGCTCGTTGACGGCGAACATCACGGGTACGACAGAGGCTTTGCCGACGGCCTTGAGCTGCTTGGAGCGCATAAAGAGCAGGAAGATGATCGGGACAATGAACGTGGCGCCGGTGCCGCCGAGTTCGCCGATGTAGTTACCGAAGTTCTCGGTCAGGGCGAGGGCGGGGTGACCGCCGGCCTGCAGCGTGGCGAGGTTGGTGGTGATGTTGCCAAACAGCGCGGCGTTGAGGGCAGGCTTAACGACCGAGGGGCCGTGGATGCCCATGAACCAGAACAGCGGGATCATGAACCAGATGAGGGCGAGGCCGGCGTAGGAATCGGCAGCGGCGAACAGCGGGCTCACCAGCGTGGAGATGACGTTGGCAAACGGGACGGCCAAGCAGGTGCGGCAGATAACGTCGATGACGGCGACAAACAGGATGGAGAAGCTGAAGGCGAAGATGTCGCGGAAGTTCTGGGCGATGGCGCCGGGGACTTCTTTGGGCAGCTTGATGGTGATGTCTCGCTTAATGCAGAAGGCATAGATGTTGACCGTGGCAAATGCGGCGACAAAGGAGCTCAGCAGGCCCTTGGTGCCCATGTTGTCGGTAAAGAACACCGAGACATCGGCGCCGTCGATCTTGGCACTCGTCTGGGTAACGGCCAAGATGAGCATAGCGCACATGGCGGCGACCATGGTGCTCGTGGCGTTGATGGCCTTGCCGGCAGGCATGCGGCGGTTCTTGGAGCCGGTCAGCGCGCTTGCGGTGGTGCCGGCGACCATGATGCCCACGACGCCCATCGTGAAGTTGTAAACCTTGTTGCAGAAGTTCACGACGTCGACGTTCCACCAGTCGGGCAGCGTAAAGCCGCCGACCGTGGCGACAACGCCCGGCAGGGTCGAAATAAGCAGGAAGACAGAAGAAGACAGGATGATGGGCATTGCTGCCAAAAAGCCGTCTTTAATGGCCTGAAGGTAGATGTTCTTAGAGACCTTGTCGAAGTACGGCTGACCTTTCTCCAAGAACTTAACGATCGATTCCATAGTTCACGCTCCTCTTTGCATGAAATCTTAATGGCATGGACGTTGAAAACCTATATGGTCTCCCGCTTGCTAAAAGCCCGGGTGCAGGCGGGGTCGGTCCCAAGGGGAGAGAGGGGAGCGGCTGGGTTTGTATCGCATAGGGCCGCTCCCTTCTCGGGGGAAAGCGAGGCGATGCGCTACTGCGCGTCCGCCATAGTGTCGGCGAGCTCCTTGTACCAGAGTGCCGACTGCTTGATGTAGCGTTTTTGCGTGTCGAAGTCGATGTAGAACAGGCCGTAGCGCTTGTTATAGCCGTTGGCCCACGAGAACTGGTCCTGCAGGCTCCAGATAAAGTAGCCCTGGACGTCGACGCCCTCGGCGCGCGCCTGGAGCACCTTCTCCATGTGCTGGTCGACAAAGTCGATGCGCTCGGGATCGGCGACGATGCCGTTTGCGTCGGGCTCGGGGTCCTTGTGGCCCAGGCCGTTTTCGGTGATATAGATGACGGGGAGGTTGGGATAGGTGGCGCTGATGTGCTTGAGCGTGTCGTAGAGGCCTTGCGGGTAGATGAGCCAATCCCAGTCGGTGGTGGGGATACCCGGCATATCGACCTGCTGCCCGACGCCCTTAAACTTAAAGCACGAGGTGCCCTTGTCTCCGGTGCCGTTAAAGCTGTTGGTGGACTCGCCATCGTAGGCGGCGATAAACGCCGACTGATAGTAGTTGAGGCCGAACATATCGTTGCGGGGCGCCGCCTTGGCGAGCTCCTCCATGTCGCTGTCCTCAACCGTAAGCGTGGCGTTGTTGGCACGCAGAATCTCGTTGATGAGTGAGAGGGTGCGCGCGGAGTAGTGGCCCAGGAAGGCGCCGTCCATGATGAAGTCGGTGTAGAAGGCGTTGTACAGGTCGGCGGCGTGCTGGTCGGCGGGCGAGTCGGTGGCAGGATATGCCGGCGTCAGGACGTTGACCATGCCAATGCGGCCGCCCAGGTGCTCGGTCTCGTCAAGATCCTTATACAGGTTGACGGCGCGGGCGTGGGCAACGAGCTCGTTGTGCTGGCTCTGGATGCCGCTCGTCACATCAAAGTGATGGTTGGGCGGGAAGTTGCCTTGGATGTATTGGGAGTGCGAGAGGCTGATGAGCTCGTTGATGGTGAACCAATTCTTGACCTCGCGGAACTCGCGGAAGCAGAACTCGGCATAGCGCACATAGGCGTCGACGGTCTTGCGGTTGAGCCAGTCGCCCTGGTTGAACAGGGCGGCGGGGGAGTCAAAGTGATGCAGGGACACATAGGGCTCGACGCCATACTTTTTGCAGCAGGCGAACAGCTCGTGGTAGTGCTTAACGCCCTCGGCGAGGGGCTCGGCATCGTCGCCGTTGGGGAAGATGCGGGTCCAGGCGATGGACACACGGATGGCGTTGAGCCCATGCTCGGCAGAAAGGCGGATATCCTCCTCGTAGCGGTTGTAGAAATCACTGGCCGGGTCGGGCAAAAAGCGACCCTGGGCGACAAGGTAATCGTCCCACATGGTCTTACCCTTGCCTGCCACCTTCGTGGAACCTTCCGTTTGGTACGCGGCGGTTGCGGCGCCCCAAACAAAGCCCTTCGGCAGCTGCTGTACGCGGTTTAGCAAAGACATATGCATACACCCTCTCGTCTCGCTGTTCGATATTGTGCGTTTGTGCTCAGGAGGCTCCCTGGTTAGCGTTCAGCGGTGAAAAAGCCCGATAAACACTATCTTAAAATGATTAGAACCAAAATGAGCACGTGAACATTTGACAATGAGCACGTTAACATCCGGCTGGGATGTATAGAAACAAAACAACTTCAAACAGCCGCGAACGGTTGTATTTGTTCGGTAAGCGGTTTTGATTGACAGAAGTTTTCATGTTGTGGTATATGGCTCGGGTATCATGAGCACGTTATCAATGTATGTACGATGCGCCATGGGCGCGGGGAATAGTTGGGAAGCAGGTTAGCGTGGAAGGCATGGATCAGCAGACAAGGAATGGTCGTTCGGCGAGCGCGGCAGAGGTTGCGGCGCTCGCTGGCGTGAGCCGCCAGACTGTGTCTCGCGTGGTCAACGGTATGCCCAACGTGACGGAAAAGACGCGCAAGCGTGTGCTGGCCGCCATGGAAGAGCTGGGCTTTCGTCCCAATTTTGCTGGAGCGGCGTTGCGCGGCGGGTCGTATCGTTCTATTGGCCTGTGCATGTACAACATCACACGTGTCGGTAACCTGGCGACGCTCGAGGGTATCATGCAAGCGGCGCGCGAGCACGATTTTGCCGTCACTATGATCGAGATGGGCGGCGACAAGCCCTATGCACTTGCCGATGCCTCGCGCCGCATGGTCGAGCGACCCGTCGACGGCATGATTCTCAACATGAACCGCATGGCTCCCGATTTTGAGGAGTTTGTTCCCCAGCCGGGAGTGCGAACGGTCATCCTGTCCATGTATGCGCATCCGCGCTGCACGACGATCGACTCCGACCAGTATGGTTCGTGCGAGCTGTTGACCAATTATCTGCTGGAACATGGTCACTCGAATATGCGGTTTGTGGCGGGTCCGGAAAACTCGATTTCCTCGCGTTTTCGTGAGGCCGGTTGGCGCGATACGCTGGGTCGTGCTCATGTCGATGCCGCTCCGATGCTGCGTGGCGATTGGAGTGCGGACAGTGGGTACGCCATGGGCGAGCGGATTGCGGCCGAGGTGCTTGCCGGCGGGTCGCAGGCGCCGACTGCCGTGCTTGCGGCAAATGACCAGATGGCGCTGGGCGTTATCGCCGCGCTCGAGAACGCGGGCCTGCCCGTGCCCGACGACGTGAGCGTGGTTGGTATCGACGACGCACTCGAGGGACTTGTTCCTCACAATCGGCTGACGACGCTGCGATTTGATTTGCGCGGTGTCGGTAAGCTTGCGTTTGAGGCGGCGATTGGAGAGAGCTCGTCTATCGAGGCGATTCATGTGCCGAGCACGCTGGTCGAACGCTCGACTGTTAGGGACATACGGGGTTAGGTCCTACTCCGTCTGTCTCGATTTGTAACAGGTAGACGGTCAAAAGCGGGCTACGTGTTACAGATTTAGATTCTTCGGAAAGAGCAATCCTGTTCGTCTCAATCTGTAACAGCTAGGACCCAAAAACTCGGCTAGATGTTACAGATTGAGACAAACGGACCCCGAACCGCCCAAAAAGGCCGGGGGCGGCGCGCCGTGTGACGTGCCGCCCCCGGCTGAGAAATGGGGACAGGTTATGTGGGCAGGCGACCCCGCCAGCCGCTAGTCCAGACGACGGGTTTGCGCCACGTGCTTGTACCAGTAGGCGCTTGCCTTGGGCGTGCGCTTCTGGGTTTCAAAGTCTACGTAGAAGAAGCCATAGCGCTTGTTGTAGCCATTGGTCCAGGAAAACTGATCCTGCAGGCTCCACAGGAAGTAGCCGCCCACGTTGACGCCCACCTCCATGGCCTTGAGCAACCAGCGCAGGTGCTGCTCGATGTAGTCGATGCGCGGCTGGTCGTCCACAAAACCGTCCTTGTAGGGGTCCTTGTAGCCCATGCCGTTCTCGGTGATGAAGATCTGCTTGTAGTTGGGGTAGCGCTGCTTAATGTAGACGAGCAGATCGAACAGACCCTCGGGATAGATGATCCAGTCCCAGTCGGTGGTGGGGATGCCAGGCTTGTTCACATGCTCGCCAATGCCCTTGACGCGCCAACGGCCGGTGCCCTTCTCGCCCGTACCGTTGTGGTGCAGGTCGTTCTCGCCATCGTAAGCCTTCAAGAAACGGCACTGGTAGTTGTTAACGCCCAGGTAGTCGTTGTAGAGCGCGGCCTCGCGCATAATCTCGAGGTCTTCGTCCAGAATCTCGATGGTGCCGCCCGAGATGGCTGCCAGGCGGTTAGCGCACTCGAGCGTATCGGGCGCATAGTCGCCGCGGAAGGTGGCGTCGAGCAAAAACTGGTTCTGCAGCACGTGCTCATTGTTGGCGGCTTTGATGTCGGCGGGGTCGTTCTCGTTGAGCGGGTACTTAAACTCCAGCGACTGAATGACGCCGATTTTGCCCTTAAAACCGCCGTTGTGGAAGGCCAGTACTGCCTTGGCGTGGGCGAGCATCATGTTGTGCTCGCACTGGAAGGCCTCGGCCAGATGCGCCTTGACGCCGCCGGGGAAGGTGCCCTCGATGTAGGTGTTGGAGGCGTCGGCCCAGATCTCGTTAAAGGTGAACCAGTAGGTTACCTGGTCGGCGTACTCCTTAAAGCAGAAGGTGGCAAAGTCCACAAAGGCGTCGATAGTCTCGCGGTTGAGGAAGTCGCCCTTCTCAAAGAGGGGAAGCGGCGTGTCAAAGTGATGCAGCGTGACGAACGGCTCAACATGGTGCTTATGGCACTCGGCGAAGAGATCGTGGTAGAACTGGACGCCCTCGGGGTTGATTTCGCCGGTACCGTTGGGGAAGATGCGGCTCCAGGCGATGGAGAGGCGAATGCCGTTGATGCCAAACTCTTCGCACAGCTCCAAGTCGACGGGGTACTGGTTGTAGAAGTCCGAAGCGGGATCGGGGGAAAAGCGCCCCTGGGCCTCCAGGAAGTCGTCCCAGGCAACCTTGCCCTTACCGTGGGTGCGGGTCTCGCCCTCTACCTGGTAGGCAGCGGTGGCGCCGCCAAAGACAAAGTCCTCGGGAAACTGCGTAGGCGGGTTGGTGACGCTAGCAGGGTTAACGGACATGATGATCCAATCGTTTAAATCGAAGGACCAGCCGGTCTTGGATGGTCGGCTGGCCCTGAGCGTTACTTACTTCGAGAGTTGCTCGGAGACGAAGGCGAGAGACTTATCGCCGTTCTGGGAGAGCTCGATGTACTGCTTGCCACGGCAGGCGACGCACTTGTTGCCCACGCGTTCGCAGTCCTTCTGCAGGTCGGCCAGGTAGCTGGCGGCCTGCGGGGCCAGGACGACCAGGTCAAAGTCGGGGAGCATGTCGACATGGTTGCCATATGCCTCGGCAGCGGTTTCAAGATCGATGCCGCGCTCCTTGGCAGCCTTGGCCAGTGCGTTGGCGAGCAGGCCCGAGGTTCCGCCGCCCTGGCAGAGCACGAGCACGCGCTTGCCGTTGAGGTCGCTGGCGGTCGTTGCCTCGGCAGCGGGTGCTGCAGAAGCGGCGGGGGAGTCGGCCTTCACGGCCTCGGCGGCAGCGCCGGCGGCAACGCTCTTGGCGTCAGCCTTGCCCTGGAAGGCATCGTTGAGCTTGGCGGCCTTCTCGGCGTTCTTGGCGGCGAGCTCCTCCTGGGAGATCTCGGCCTCCTCGGCGCACTTCTGGGCGTCATAGGCACGGAAGAACGGGTAGTACAGAACGAAGTCGACGACCAGGATAAGGGCGAGCATCACAAAGGCGAGCGGCTGGAAGCCCAGGCCCATGATGGTGCCGATGGGGCCGGGGACGGTCCAGGGCAGGGTGTACATAAAGCCGTTCATGCCCAAGAAGTCGATAAAGATCTTGAGGATCCAGATGTTGGCGATCGGGGCAAAGACAAACGGGACAAAGAAGACGGGGTTGAGCACGATGGGTGCGGCGAACAGCAGCGGCTCGTTGACGGCAAAGCACACGGGGACGATAGCGGCCTTACCGACAGCGCGCATCTCCTGGGACTTGGCCAGGAAGCAGAACATAAAGACCAGGACGAGCGTGGCGCCGGTGCCGCCCATGCAGACGACGAAGTACTGGGCACCCTGGGTCAGGACAGCGGAAGCGTGCTGGCCAGCCTGGAACGCAGCCAGGTTGTCGGTCATGTTGGCAACGAGCGCGGCGGCGATAGCGGGCTCGACGATCGAGGGGCCGTGGACGCCCACGAACCAGAACAGGCTCATGGCGCCGTAGATCACAGCGAGGCCGATGTAGCCATCGGCAGCGGTGAACAGGGGCTGGAACACCTGGATGACGCCCTGGGCAAAGCAGAAGCCAAAAGCAGCGCGGAAGACGATGTCAAAAACCCAAAAGACGGTGATGCAGACGGAGAAGGGGATGATGTCCTTGAAGGTCTGCGAGATGTTGGGCGGAACCTGCTCGGGCATCTTGACGGTGATGTTGCGCTTAATGAAGAACTTGTAGATGATGCCGGTCACAAACGCAGCGATGAAAGCGGTCAGCAGGCCCTTGGAACCAAGGTAGGTGGTGTTGAAACCGCTGGCAGCGTCCGTGGCGATGGTGTCGCTCGAAAGGAGCAAGAAGCCGATGATGGCCGCGCACATGCACGAGATAAAGTTGATCTGGTTGTTCTTGGGCAGATCGCGGTTCTGAGCGTCGGCGAAGTGCTTGGCCGTGGTGGCGGCGCAGGCGATGGCCAGGATGCCCATGGAGTAGTTGTAGCACTTCCACAGGGCGTTGTTGATGTCATCGGGCCAGTAGAAACCCCAGATGTTGGGGACCGAGGCTACCAGGCAGAAGATGGACGAGAAGATGATGATGGGGATGACGGAGATAAAGCCGTCGCGGATCGCCTTGAGGTACTTGTTGCGGGCGATCGCGTTGAAAAAGGGCTGGCCCTTTTCGATGATGGCGATGAGTTGCTCCATGCAATGCTCCTAAGAGTCGGTGGGTTAGCAACGATGGTAGCTTTTGGCGTTCGGTTGCCAAAATGTTGACGTTGCCATTTTGCGACACAAAAAAGACGCGAACCGGTGGTTCCTGTGCCTGCGAACCGTCGATTCCTTATGCGTAAACGTTTGAGCCGCCCGGTGGCTCTGTGTTTGCGCAATGGCAACGTTAACATTTGGTCGACAAAAGCCGTTCGGGGAAGCAAAAATGTCGGTGAACGGTAGGTTTTGGGTGGTGAGCGTATGGTGGGGGAGGCGTTAGATATACTTGAAGACGTTTCATTTGACTGCGTAGGGTGCCACCAATGGCATCGTTGACATAGAAAGATCGACCTATGGCCGCTGTTAAAAAATCGGTATCCGTCAAAGACGTAGCGCGCCTCGCGGGCGTCTCGGAGCAGACGGTCTCGCGCACCGTGCACGATTCGCCCAGCGTGCGCCCCGAGACCAAGGAACGCGTGCGTGCCGCCATGCGCGAGCTGGGGTATCGCCCCAATTTTGCCGGTCGATCGCTGCGCCGTGGCAGGTTTAAGACCGTCGGCGTCGCCATGTTCAACATTACCGGTACCGGCAACCTCGACCGTATGGAGGGCTTTGCCGCCGCGGCCGACAAACATGGCTATGCCATCACCCTCACTAAAGTAGATGGACACCCCTATACCCTCGAGAGCGCATCGTCACGCATGAGCGCGCTGCCGGTAGACGGTATGGTCGTGATCATGAATCGCATGCCGGCGGACTTTGGCACCTTCGAGCCGCTGCCCGGCATGCAGACGGTGCTCGTTACGATGCTGGAGCACCCGCTCTGTTCAACGGTCGATAACGACCAGTTCGATTGCTCGCGCCAGGTGGTCGAGTACTTGCTGGGGCGGGGGCACAAAACCGTGCACTTTATTTCGTGTCCCGAGCGCTCGCTTTCGGGCATGCGGCGCGAGGAAGGCTGGCGCGAGACATTGCGCGCGCATGGTATTGAACCGCCGCGACTCGTCCGTGGGGATTGGACGGCACAGAGCGGATATGCTGCTGGTCAGGCTCTGGCGGAAGATCCGACCTGTACGGCCATTTATGCTTCCAACGATGCCATGGCCTACGGCTGCATTCGCGGGCTCGAGTCGTGCGGAAGGCGTGTGCCCGAGGACGTGAGCGTGGTGGGTGTTGATGACAGCCTGGGCGATATCGTGCCCGACCGTCGCCTGACCACGGTGCGCTTTGACAACAAGCGCGTCGGCATGTGGGCGGTCGACAAGATTGCCGGCGCCGATGGGGGTGCGTCTGGCGTGGAGCGCATGCTGATCCCCGGTGTGCTCGTAGAGGGCGATACGGTGCGCGATTTGCGTTAGGGTGCGGCTCTGTTTGGGTTGCCGATAATTGTGTTCGATATTGTTCAGATTGGTTTAAAAACCGTTCACGGGCGAAAAGTGACCGTTCATAGTTCGAAATTACGTTTTGAGCTGTTCTTTTTTGTTTGAATGTTATTGTTTCTGTCATACACAACGCAGCGCGTATGCCCGGACGCGATGCTCTCCATTGGTTCATATGTGAAAGGAACGCAATATGGCAACCAAAGAAGAAATCTCGATGGTTGGATTCGAGATCGTCGCATACGCAGGTGACGCCCAGACCGATCTGCTTGCAGCGCTCGATGCTGCTCGCGAGGGTGACTTTGAGAAGGCCGAACAGCTGCACAAGGATGCCAGCGATGCGCTCATCGGTGCCCACGACACGCAGACCAAACTGCTTTCGCAGGAGGCCGGCGGTGGCGAGATGGAGATGACCTTCATCATGGCTCACGCTCAGGACACCCTCATGACCACTATGATCCTGGAGAAGCAGACCCGCTTTACCATCGATGCCTACAAGCGCATCGCCGAGCTCGAGGCCAAGCTCGCCTAACGAGCCCTCACAACCAAGTCCCCTTCCAAAAGCTCTGCCGCTACCCGCGGCAGGGCTTTTTCTGTCCTCCTCCAAGTTGCGGTGAAATGGGGACTGAATAGGGGCCGGCGGGCGCAAAACAATCCCTATTCCACCGCAACTCATCCCGAGACAGTCATTGGGGACGTTCTTAAACGACTAGTCATTGGGGACAGTCTTGGAGCTTCTGCACGCCCTCCCGTTCGGTTTTTCGATGGGTGGGTATACTTCCATCCGCAATACAGACCGGACTGAGGAGGTATCCAAATGCCGGATAACGGGTCAATACAAAAAAGAGACGCGCACGAGATGGCTCATGGACGTCCTGTCCAGATAACCGAGCACACGACGGTAACCGAGCTGCAGCCCAGTCTGTCCGATGTCGTGTGCGCAAACAAAAAACTGCAGATTGGCTTTATCGTTGCGCTCGTGGTACTGGCGCTGCTGTCGGGCTTTGTGGCTCGTCCGCATTTCGCCGATACCAAAACTTGGGACTCCACCATCGAGGTCATCGATCAAAAGAAGGGCAATGTTTTGGCGCTCACGACCTCGTGCGTCGCCCTATCTGCGGGTATCACTGCACTGCCGGGTGATACGGGAACGCCGGTTGCCGAGCAGCTCGCACAGCTTTCGGGTAACTTGGGCATCGTGCTTGCCGTGCTCTACCTCGAGAAATACCTGCTGACCATTTTGTGGTCGGTTGGTCTGGGCATCCTGATTCCGTTTGCGCTGGTGCTCTTTGCAGTGTCGCTTGGCATTCACGGACGCTGGAGTACGAGCACGGTCATTCGCCGCGTGGCAACGCGTGTGCTGGTGGTCGCCATAATTGGCATGGCGTTGGTGCCTGCAAGCGTTTGGGTGTCGCAGAAGGTCGACGAAACGTATCGCGTTAGCATCGAGCAAGCCGAGCAAAAGGCGGCTGACGCTGCGGGTGCGGCAGATAGCGACAGCTCCAAAGCAAGCAAGAAAAAGACCGAGTCCACAGAGTCCAAGAATGTGCTTGAGCAGCTTGCCGACGGCGCCTCGGGTCTCGTCACATCGGTGACCAGCGGTGCCAAGCAGATGACCAATGAAATTGTGCAGCAGGTGACCGACCTTATCGAAGGCGTCATCGTGATGATCGTGACCTCGTGCGTGATTCCATTGCTGGTGCTCGCGGCGTTTTTGTGGCTGGGACACACGCTGTTGGGGATTGATATCTCCGGTCCCGCGAACTATTTGACGGGCCGCTTTCTGAGCGCTCCGTCCAAGCACGCCAAGAAGAGCGTACGGTCTGAGTAACTAAAACAGCTGTATATACCGGGATATACCGCCGAAGGGCGGCCGAGATGCGTTCTCGGCCGCCCTTTTTGTTTGATGAATACGTGGCAGGCTAGGTTTTTCCCGATTCCAAACGGTCAGCAATCATCCGTAAACGGTATTTGTTCAAAAAAGAACAAAGATAAACAAATAATTCTTGCAGTTGATGTTCGAATGTGTTCAAATAAACATGAACAGTGAAGAACCGCACATTCAGATGCCCGGACCTGAACGCGATTCAACACTTCCAAACAGAAACTACGCACCTGCGTATCTCTCAAGGAGGATGTCATGAGGGTTGTAATCGCTTCCGATGCCGACGGTATGTCGATGAAGGAGTCCATCAAGGAGATGCTCATCGCCGACGGTCACGAGGTCGTCGACTATTCCGAGACCCCTGCCGCGGACTTTGTCGATTCCGCGACCGCCGTTGCCAAGGACCTGCTGGAGCACAAGGATTCCCAGGGCTTTGCATTCGATAAGTACGGCGTCGGCTCCTATATGGCCGCCGTCAAGATCAAAGGCATGGTCGTCGCCAACATTTCCGACGAGCGTTCCGCCTACATGACCCGCGAGCACAACGGCTCGCGCATGGTCACCATGGGCCCGGGCGTTGTGGGCACCGAGGTCGCCAAGAAGATCGCCCGCGAGTTCCTGCGCGCCCAGTACGCCGGCGGCCGTCACCAGATCCGTGTCGACATGCTCAACAAGATGGCCTAACGAGAGCCACCGAGAACTCGAACTTCTACCTCAACTTGTGAATTCAGACGAAAGGACGTTCTGATGAAGAAGACCATCGCAATCGGTTGCGACCATATCGTTACGGACGAGAAGATCTATCTGGCCGACCGCCTGGAGCAGGCTGGCTACAAGGTGCTCGACTGCGGCACCTACAGCCACACCCGTACGCACTACCCCATCTACGGTAAGGCCGTGGGCGAGGCTGTTGCCAGCGGCAAGGCCGACTTTGGCGTGGCCCTGTGCGGTACCGGCATCGGCATCACCAACGCCGTCAACAAGGTTCCCGGCGCCCGCTGCGCCTTGGTCCGCGACATGACCTCTGCCCTGTATGCCCGTCGCGAGCTCAACGCCAACATCGTGGGCTTTGGCGGCAAGATCACCGGCGAGTTCCTGATGGCCGATATCATGCTTGCCTTCCTGGAGGAGCCCTACGAGAAGACCCCCGAGCACGATGCCCTGATCGCCAAGATCGATGCCTGCAATAAGGCCGACGCCGAGACTCAGGCTGACCCGCACTTCTTTGACGAGTTCCTCGAGAAGTGGGACCGCGGCGCATACCACGACTAAGGGGTTCCGGCGTTCTACCGAACGCCGGACCGGCCGACGCTGCGAAGCCATCTGGCGGGCAATCTGCCGTTCAGCTTCGGCGGCATGACCAGAAGGTCAATGCCGCCTCGCTTCACGGCACCTTGCCTCGCCAGCTGACTTCTCGCTGACGTTGGGGGTACCTGTGGGGTTACCGCTGTTGTTGCGAAGCTTTCTGGTTCAGTAAGCTGCTCCGATAACACGTTTGCTTGCTGAGCTTGTGGGCTTCGTTTTGGCGGGACCCAGTATTCTGCAGCTTTTCAATTGACGGCTCGCGTTTCTGTGAGGGGGCGCGGGCCGGTTTTCTATCAGCCCTATTGACTTGGCGGGCTGTCGTAAGAAAGGGAAGGCTCCTATGGAGTTTGTTCTTGATAACGGTTCTATCCGCGTGGTACTGAGCACGGCGGGCGGGTCGTTCACTTCTATTACGGCCAACGGCCGTGAGTACCTGTGGCAGGGCGACCCGGCGGTGTGGTCGGGCCAGGCACCCATTTGTTTCCCGATCTGCGGCGGCCTTCGTGACGGTCGCGCAATGACCATGGGCGGCCGCGAGGTCAAGCTCGCCCGCCACGGCTTTGCTCGCAAGCAGGAGTGGAAGCTCGAGGAGCAGAGCGACAACATGGTTGTGCTGAGCTTAAGCTCTGCCGACCATGCCGAGTTGCTCGAGCAGTACCCGCATCCGTTTAAGATCGTTGCTCGTTACACGATCGATGCGGAGAAGGTGGCCGTGTCGTACGAGGTGACCAATGAGGGCACCGAGGACATGCCGTTTTTTGTGGGCGGCCACCCCGGCTTTAAGTGCCCGCTTGACGAGGGCGAGTCCTACGACGACTACGAGCTCCGTTTTGAGCAGCGCGAGGCCGCCGAGCTCTGTACTGCCGTTCCCTCGACGGGCCTGATTGATGTTGAGCATCGCAGCAAGAACCCGATGGTTGGCCATGACCTGCCGCTGACCCACGAACTCTTTGACTTCGCAGAGACCATCTTTGACGTGCTCGAGAGCCGCGTGGTTACGCTTACCAAGAAAACCGAGGACAAGGGCGTGCGCCTGACGTTCCCCGATATGCCATACCTGATTGTGTGGAGCAAGCCCGAGGGCGACTTTGTGGCCGTGGAACCGTGGGGCGGCCTGTCCACCTGCTCCGACGAGGACGATATTCTGGAGCACAAGCGCGGCTGCCTGGTGGCCAAGCCGGGAGAGACCGTCACCCGCGGCTTTGAGATCGAGATCCTTTAACGAGCTATCGTATGTTTGGGGCGGGTTATGCCGCCCCGGAACAGGAGTTCAACATGATTCTGACCGTTACCATGAACCCGTCGATTGATACGCGCTATCAGCTCGACAAGCTGATCATCGACGATGTTAACCGTGTGACACCCGAAAAGACCGCTGGCGGTAAGGGCCTCAACGTGAGTCGCGTGCTGCTGCAGCTGGGTGACGACGTGCTCGCGACCGGCCTGCTCGGCGGCCACATGGGTGCCTATATGGCTGAGCTTATGGATGCCGACGGCGTCAAGAACGACTTTGTGCCCATCGCCGGTGAGACGCGTATTTGCCTGAATATTCTGCACGAGGGTAATCAGACCGAGCTGCTGGAGAGCGGCCCGCAGATCGCCCCAGCCGAGCTCGAGGCCTTTACGGTCAAGTTCGCCGAGCTTGCAGCGAAGGCGGACGTTGTGACGCTTTCGGGCTCGCTGCCGCGTGGCGTCGATGCCGGCTACTATGCCGAGCTCGTCAAGATAGCCGAGGAGGCGGGCGCCAAGGTGCTGCTCGACACCTCGGGCGCATCGCTGGAGGCCGCGCTGGAGTCCGACGCTAAGCCTGAGCTCGTAAAGCCCAACCTAACCGAGATTAACGGCCTGCTGGGTACGTCCTTTACGACCGATGATGTCGATGCTCTGCGCGAGGCGCTTGCCGCCGATGGCCGCTTTGCCGGTATCCCCTGGGTTGTCGTATCGATGGGCGCTGCCGGTTCGGTGGGCTTCCATGAGGGTCGCGCGTTCCGCGCCAAGACGCCCGCGATTGCGGCTGTGAACGCGACGGGTTCGGGCGACTCGACCATCGCCGGCTTTGCGCATGCCATTGCTGCTGGTGCCGACGATGTCACGGTGCTCAAGACCGCCAATGCCTGTGGCAAGCTCAACGCCATGGATCCTAAGACCGGTCACCTGGTCATGGACCGCTGGGATGAGATCTTCAACAACGTTGAAGTAACGGAGCTTTAGAGTTACGGCGTCGAGTTACGGCGTTTTACCAAACGCCGTAACCTACCGACGCTGCGCGGGCCGCATTTGGACAATCTGACGTTCAACTTCAAGGGCGCGACCAGAAGGTCAGCGCCCTTTCGTTTCACGTCACCTTGTCTCAAATGCGGCCCGCCCGCTCTGTCGTTTCCAAGACATCGGCGTTGCCTTGCTTCGGGAATGCGGCAGATAGGGACGTTCCTTTTCTGCCGGCAGTTTGGGACACTCCTTACGGGACACCCCCTCCACAGCGCCTATGCCAGCTTGTCGATTTGCCCAATCTCCCAGAGCGGAATGTTGACGAGCGTGCCCTCGTCTCTATATGCCGCTAACGATGTTCTCACGCAGCGCTCGAGCTTGAACTTCTCGCAGGCAATCCTCAGGCTCTTTGCTTTGAGGTTCTCTGCCGCCTTGACCTCGAGCGGAAGCACGGTCCCCGCATGGTCGATGGCAAAGTCAGTCTCTGCATTGCCGGAGGAGGATGACCAATACGCGGGAGTTTTGCCTTGGAGCAAAAGCTCCTGTGCGACGTATTGCTCGGTCAGCGAGCCTTTGAACTCCGTAAAAACAGCGGGCCCGTTCAGAACAATGGCTGGCGAGAGGCCGGAGAGTGCTCCGAGGATGCCGGTGTCGATGCAGAACAGCTTGAAGCCCGAGAGATCCTCGTAGCTTGTGAGCGGTGCTCTTAGGGCGGAAACACGTGGTACCTTATGAACGATTCCATAGTCCATGAGCCACTGGAGGCTTTCCTCAAAATCGCGTGCGCGCGCCCCGGGACGAAGCGCGCCGTAGACGAACTTCTTGTTTTCCTTTGCGAGCTGGCCGGGAAGGGATTTCCAAACCAGCCTCATGCGCTCGACGATGCGGGCTGGCGCATGCTTGCCAAAATCGGATTCATAAGCTTCGATGATTTGCTGCTGAAGCCTGCGGGCCTCGATGAAATCGTGGGAGGCGGCGAAAGCGGAGACAACTTCTGGCATGCCACCGACAACGAGGTATTCCTTGAGCAGGCGCTCGAGCTTTTCGGAAACGTTCGCCAGCAGGTCCATGTCTGCGGCAAGGATGGCATCTGCGAGCGGATCGCCATCGACGGCACGAACGAACTCGACAAACCCCATGGGGCGCATGGTGAGCTGGTCGATCTTGCCGACGGGGAACGACTCGTTTTCGCGTCGGAGCGCGAGCCCCATATAGGAGCCGGCTGCCACGATATGGTATTCCGGCGCCAGCTCGTTGAAGTATTTGAGCGAGGTGATGCCACGCGGTGCCTCTTGGATTTCGTCGAAGATGATGAGCGTGTCTGTCGGCGTTATGGTCTGGCCGCGCAGGAGCTCTATCTGGGAGATGATGCGTTTGGGGTCAAGGCTTCCGTCGAACAGCGAACGTGCGCCCGGTTCGAGCATAAAGTCAAAGCGGATGACGTTTTGATACTGCTGGCCTGCGAATTCGTTAAGAAGCCAGGTTTTTCCCGTCTGGCGGGCCCCCTTAAGCAGGAGGGGCTTGCGGTTTGCCCTAGATTTCCAAGCGATGAGTTCGTCCATTAGCTGTCGCTGCATACTGCCTCCTAACGATCATGGTTAGTATAAGACCGTCTTGGTCTTTCCATCGAAAAATGTGGGAGTAAACCACGTTTTTCCATCGAATAATGTGTGAGGCAACCACGTTTTTCCATCGAATAATGTGGGGGTTTAGGTCGGCACCTGGGGACGTTCCTTCTCTGCCGGCAGTTTGGGACACTCTTTGTTTTGGTGCAAATTAGTTACCCTTGCATCAGAAAACGGCGCCCGCCGGCGATGTTGCCGGCGGGCGCCGCGGTCGTGTAGGCGCTATTTGTTAAGTGCGTGCGTTCGGGCTCGCGTGCTACAGCGAGTCGATAAAGCGCTGCTGGGCGGTGCGTCCTGCTTCGTCCCACTTAAAGACGCCGGCGTTGTCGAGCACGTGGCCAAACACCACGCCGACCTCCTCGTGCAGGATATCGATGGCGTTGTCGGCCGTAAGCTCATCGGCGCGGCGGGCATAGACATCCTCGGCCCACGCGGCATGGCTGCGGCAAAGATCATTGCCTTCGAGCGCACCGGCAAGGTCGTAGCTGGCATCGGCCTTGGCTGCCAGCAAGTGCTCGCGGACAGCGCCGAGCTCGGGAACCAAGCGTGGCGGCAAAATGGCCAGGCCCATGACCTCGATCAGGCCGATGTTCTCCTTTTTAATATGGTGATACTCGGCATGCGGGTGGAATACGCCCAGCGGATGCTCATCGGTCGTGATGTTGCAGCGAAGCGCAAGATAGGCCTCGTAGACTTCGCCGCCGGCATTGCCGCGCGAGTCGACGCGGCGGATGACGGGCGTCACGGTGTTGTGCGCTACGCCGTCGGCTGTGTGCGCGATGACGCCCACCGACTCATCGGTCCACTCCCGCCATGCCAGGATAATCTTCTCGGTGGCGTCGAGCAGCTGGGCGCGGTCGTGCGAGCGCAGTCGCAGCACCGAAAGCGGCCACTGCAACACGGTGCCGCTGACCTGGTCAAAGCCGGGCACGATAAACTGCGAGACCTCAGCGGCATGCATCATGGGGAACTCGTGCGCGCCGCCCTGGAAGTGGTCGTGCGACAGAATCGAGCCGCCCACGATGGGCAGGTCGGCGTTGGAGCCAATAAAGTAGTGCGGGAACAGGTCGACAAAGTCGAGCAGGCAGGTCAGCCCCTTGCGGTCGACGTGCATCGGACGATGCTCGGAGCTCATGGCAATGCAGTGCTCGTTAAAGTATGCGTACGGGCTGTACTGGAAGCCCCAGCGCTCGCCGTCGAGCTCAATGGGGATAACGCGCAGATTCTGGCGGGCGGGATGGGCGCCGCCGTCGGCTGCAGCGGAGCGTCCGGGATAGCCCTCGTTTTCGATGCAGAGCTGGCAGGCGGGATACTTCTCGCCCGTGTTTTTGGCGGCGCCGGCCGCGGCAATATCGCGCGGGTCCTTTTCGGGCTTTGACAGGTTGATAGTGATCTCTAGGTCACCCCAGTTGGTGGGGGTGCTCCATTTGATATTGCGCGCGATGGCGGCGCGGCGCACGTAGCCGGCGTCGCAGCACAGACCGTAGAACCAGTCGGTCGCGGTGCGGGGCTCGTTGACGCCCATGCGGCCGTTAAACTCCTCGTTTACAACCGAAGGTCTCGGCATGAGCGCGCCCATGATGCGCATGGCGATGCGGTCGCGGCCCGACGCCGTGTCCTCGGCAGCACCATTGGCAACGGCGGCCTCGGAAAGCGCGGCAAGCGTGCCTTCAAGATCAAAGTCGGGCAGGGTATCGGGGTGCAAGAGCGAGAGCTTCTCGTTTTGCAGCGCCCAGGCCATGTCGAGCGCCGGGCCCGTAGCACCGATGCACTCGAGAATGGTGTTATACGCCCAGATGCGATCGTCCTGGCCGATCATCGATCGGTGGATAGCGTACTCGATCAGGTTCTGCGCGGCCTCGCGCACGTCAGTCATTACAGCCATGCCGCGTAAGCCCCCTTGTCAGAGATGGCGTAGTGACGGGCAGAGCCTTCGCCCAGCCAGCCGTTCATCTTGGCGATGAAGGTGTCGACCAGGTCGAGCGGCACGAAGGCCTGGATGGTGCCACCAAAGCCGCCACCGTGGATACGAACGGCGCCGCGGCCGTCGAGCACGTGCTCGGCCAGCGCCAGGGCATACATGGAAGGCTGCTCGGAGCCCAGCTTGGCAACGACATTCTGCAGGTACATGGCAGAGCTGGCGCCGGACTCGCGCGTCAGGACCAGGAACTGATCGATGTCGCCGGCGTTCAGGGCCGCCCAGCGCTTATCGACCAGGCCATTCTCGTACCAGTAGTGAACGGCGCGCAGGCAGGCACGGTCGCCCAGTTTGGCACGCAGCTCGGGGAGCTTGGCGTCAAAATCGGCAACATCGACCTCGCACAGGCGTGCCTTGCCAAACTCGGCGGCGACGCCTTGCATCTCGCGCGGAACGGCAGCGTAATCGTCGGTGGCGGCCACGTGGTCGGCACCAACCTTAACGAGCACGAGCGCATAGCCGTGATCCTCAAAGTTGAGTTCGAGCTTCTGGGTTTTAGGCTGAGCCTGGTCCTCAAAGTCCATGTAGGCAAGGCCGCCCAGGCACACAGCGGCCTGGTCCATCAGACCGCAGGGCTTGCCATAGTAGTTGTTCTCGGTGCGCTGGCTCATCTGGGCGAGCGCGACGGGCTCGATGGCGGGTGCGTCCCAGAGCGTCTCCATGGCGCGGCCGTATGCGGCCTCGACGGCGGCAGAGCTGGAAAGGCCACCGCCCGAGGGGACGGAGCAGGTGAAGGCGAAGTCGAAGCCCTTGGGCTCAACACCAAGCGCTGCGACCTCGTGGGCCATGCCGCGGACGAGGCTCGCAGACGTGCCCTTCTCGGACTCTTGAATACCCAGCGTGTCGAGCGTGATCTCAAACGTGGGATAGCCCTCGTCGGCGACGCGGACCTTGTTGGAGTCGGTTGCCACGGCGATGCCGTCGACAGCGACATCGAGCGAGCCGGCGATGACGTGGCCGCCCTCGTGGTCGGTGTGGTTGCCACTGATCTCGGAGCGACCGGGCGCGTGCACATAGAGCACCTGGCGATCGCCGATGGGCCCAAACTCCTCCTCAAACAGCTTGGTGAGCGTGGCGAGTGTCTTTTCGTCGGGGGTGGTCATCGGAGTCCTTTCCTTGGCGCGTACGGGTAAGTTTTGCGCCGTTATGAGTACGTTAACAACTTGAAGCGGCATAGACCATATGTTCACGATATCGCATGTTACGGGCTATGTTAACGTACTCATACCACAACGCTTGTCACTTTTTGAGAATCTGGCAATCGGTAGAAATTCAGCCGTGAACGGTATTGCCGTATGGACTTATAAAGCAGAAGAGATGCGGATAGAAAAAGTAGAGTACGTTAACATGCGTCCGACGATAGCGGGCCTCGGCGCGGGGTGTATTTCTGCTCGGCCGGCATTCACGCTATTCAGATCTCGCAAGGGTGAAGGTGATCCTGTGGCAAGGCGCCCGTCCAACGATACAGGTACGCGTCCGGTCTCCATGGCCGACGTCGCCCGCGCTGCTGGCGTTTCGCAGCAGACGGTTTCGCGCGTCGCCAACGGCTTGCCCAACGTTAACGAGCAGACGCGCCAGCGCGTGCAGGCCGCTATGCAAGAGCTCGGCTTTCGTCCGAGTTATGCCGGTCGCTCGCTGCGCGATGGCCGTTACCATTCGGTCGGCCTGTGCATCAATGATGTCACCAAGTTTGGCAACCTCTCAATGATCGACGGCATCGCCAGCGCTGCTCGCGAGCATCATTGCGCCATCACGCTGGTCGAGATGTCCAAGACCGAGGAGTTTTCGCTTGCCGAGGCAACGCGTCGTATGGCCGCATTGCCCGTGGACGGCATCATCATCGGCATGAGTCGCATGGCGCCCGATTTTGAGACGTTTGATCCACTGCCGGGCATTGGCACGGTCATCGTTACCATGTACGCGCATCCGCGCGTGACCACGGTCGATTCCGATCATTACGGCTGCTCGCTATTGCTTATGGATCACCTGTTTGAGCTGGGGCACGAGCAAATTCGCTATATTGGTGGCCCGTCGTTCTCGGTCGACGAACAGTTTCGTCGTGCTGGCTGGCAGGATGCACTCGAGCGTAAACACATCGAGCCGGCAGAGCCGCTCGAGGGCGACTGGTCTGCCAACAGCGGCTACGAGGCCGGCAGGTACCTGGCCGAACACGACCGCACCATGACGGCGATTTACGCGGCAAACGATCAGATGGCAAATGGCGCGATTGCCGCACTGCGTGATAGCGGCCTGCGCGTGCCCGAGGACGTGAGCGTGGTGGGTGTCGATGATTCGCTTGACGACTTTGTGGCACACAACGAGCTCACGACGGTGCGATTTGATTTGCATCAGCGTGGACGCGAGGTGTTTGAGCATGCGGTTCCCGAGGCGGGCACAGCAGGCAAAACCGTTGCCATTCGTATTCCCGGCCAGCTTATCGTTCGACATACCACGGCAGCTCCGCGCGCATGGTTTTTGCAGGTCAACGGCGGTATATTCCGCCTCAATAACAATCGGTAAGGATGTCGGTAGATAGCTGTTGGGATGTAGCCGAGTGTTATGATAGACGGGCTCTTTTGTCTATCTAGGAGGCTTTGCCTGATGGAGATCACCAAGGATATCCGCTACATTGGCGTCGACGATCACGACATTGACCTGTTCGAGGGCCAGTACGATGTGTCCGAGAACGGTATGGCATACAACAGCTACGTTATCTTGGGCGAAAAGATTGCTGTCGCCGATTCAGTCGACGGCGGTTTTGTCGACGAGTGGCTCGGCAACCTCGAGGCCGTGCTCGATGGCCGTACGCCCGACTACCTGGTTGTACATCACATGGAGCCCGATCACTCCGCCGGCATCGCTGCCTTTATGGAGCGCTATCCCCAGGCACAGATTGTGGCCAGCATGGGTGCCTTCCGCATGATGGTCAACTACTTTGGCACCGACTACCCCGAGCGCAAGATGGTCGTCAAAGAGGGCGACGTGCTCGACCTGGGTGGCCATAGCCTAACGTTTGTTGGCGCCCCCAACGTGCACTGGCCCGAGGTGCTCTTCTCCTACGAGGCCACCGACAAGGTACTTTTTAGTGCCGACGGCTTTGGCAAGTTTGGCGCCAACGACATCGAGGACCCCGAGGGTTGGGCTTGCGAAGCGCGCCGCTACTACTTTGGCATCGTCGGTAAGTTCGGCAAGTTCGTGCAGGCCGTGCTCAAGAAGGCCGCCGATCTGGATATCCAGATCATCTGTCCGCTCCATGGTCCTGTTCTTACCGAGAATCTGAGCTATTACCTCGACACCTACAACACCTGGTCGAGCTATCAGCCCGAGGACGAGGGCGTCACGATTGCCTATGCGAGCGTGTACGGCCATCTGAAGGCCGCCGTTGAGGAGCTTGCATCTGCGCTCGAGGCCCGCGGCCAGAAGGTTTCCGTCTTTGACTTGGCTCGCGACGACATGGCCGAGGCCGTTGAGGATGCGTTCCGCTATGACCGTCTGGTGCTCGCCTCCATCACCTATCAGGGCGAGATCTTCCCGTTCATGAGCACCTTTATCCACACGCTTGCCGAGCACGCCTATCAGAACCGTACGGTGGCGCTCGTTGAGGCCGGCTCCTGGGCGCCCACCGCTGCCAAGGTTATGACCAAGGAGCTCGAGGGCATGAAGGACATCACCCTGGCGCAGAACAAGGTGACCGTGCTGGGCTCGCTCAACGACGCCTCGCGCGCTCAGATCGAGGTTCTCGCCGACGAGCTTTCCAAGTAGCGACACATTCACTTCTGATGCTCAACCACCACAAAGGAGACCTTTGTGGTGGTTTTTGTTTAAGCGCCGGCGATGACGAGGGCTGGACGTGAGCTGTCAGTGGCCTCGGCGATCGAGGTGGCAACGGCATGATCGGGGTCACGGTCCATCACGATGGTGTCGACATCTGCCAGCTCGGCAAAGCGGTACATGCCGCGTCCGTTAACCTTGCTGGCGTCCATGAGGGCGACGCTTTGATGGGCTGCGGCGATCATAGCCGTTTTGGTCTCGGCCATTTGGGGAAAGTCGGTCGTAAAGCCGCAGCGGGGGACAAAAGCGCCGGGGCACATGACGGCAAGGTCGGCGTGGACCATTTGGAGCGCCTGCATGGTAAGTGGACCGTACAGATAGCGATGACCTTTGCGCAGTGCCCCACCCAGCATGACGACATCGACCGAGGGCATGCTCTCGTCGATGTAATCGGCGATGGTAATGTCGGCCGTGATGACGGTGATGCCGTCGCGCTGATCGAGGAGCCGGACAAACTCGAGAGCGGTGGTGCCGGAGTCGACGAGCAGGGTGTCACCATTGCCGACGAGCTCGATGGCGCTTTGCGCGATGGCTTGCTTGGCGGCGACATTGACGTTGATGCGGCGATCCTGGGTGGATACGGTCAGTCGCTTCTGGAGAGACACGGCGCCACCATGCGTGCGGCGCAACTTGCCGGACTCGGCGAGCGCGTCCAGGTCGGCGCGGGCGGTAACGGAGGACACGCCAAAGGTCTGGGCGATTTCTGCCACTTGCACCGAGGCGTTATGTTCGAGCATTTCCATGATGGCGGAACGACGCTCATCGGCGAAAGCTCGGGTTGTCGCATGGGCCATAGCTGCTCCATTCTCAACCGAAATTTGCAGGAATTGTGTTGAGTCTATTTTCGTTCATTTTCTTTTTGAGTAAGAAAACGCCTTTCGATTACTTATCTTTTCTATAAAAGAAAGACGCTGAACGCCCAAAATTCAATATCGAATACGCCCACTCGGCTCCAATTCCTTCCGTTTACTTTTCAAAAACGACTGTATTGACCTGCATGGGCTCAATATCTCGCACATGCAAAGCCGCTGAATTTCATACAATGGACGCAGCAAAACGCAAGGTAAAACGTCTTGCGGACACGTACGCCCGATGTCCAGATGCGGGCGAGGGAGAGGAGCAAACGCTCATGGCACTTGTTACCACCGAAAAGATGCTCAAGGACGCTCAGGCCGGCCATTACGCCGTTGGCGCGTTCAACGTCGAGAACCTCGAGTTTGTTATGGCCGTTCTGGCCGCTGCCGAGGAGACCAAGTCCCCCGTCATCATGCAGACCACCCCGGGCACCATCAAGACCGCTGGTCTGGACTACTTCTACGGCATGGTCAAGGCTGCCGCCGAGCGCGCTTCCGTGCCCGTCGCTCTGCACCTCGATCACGGCGATGGCTATGACCGCTGCATGCAGGCTTTCCGCACTGGCTACACCTCTGTCATGATCGACGGTTCGCACGAGTCCTTCGAGGACAACATCGCCCTGACCAAGTCCGTCGCCGACGCTGGCCGCGCCATGGGTGTGCCCGTCGAGGCCGAGCTTGGCAAGGTTGGCGGCAAGGAGGACGACGGTCCCGCGGTTGAGGGCGAGAGCCCCTACACCGATCCGGCCGAGGCCAAGGAGTTCGTCGAGCGCACCGGCTGCACCTCGCTGGCCATTGGCGTTGGCACCAGCCACGGCGTGTACACGAGCGATCCTCACATCGAGCAGTCCGTGGTCAAGGCCATCCGCGACGCCGTCGACGTGCCGCTGGTTCTGCACGGCACTTCCGGTGTGCCCGATGAGCAGGTTGCCGAGGCCGTGAAGAACGGCATCTGCAAGGTTAACTACGCTACCGAGCTGCGTCAGGCCTACACCAAGGGCTTCATGGCCTACATGGCCGAGAACCCCGCCTGCTTCGATCCCAAGAAGCCGGCCAAGGAGGGCATGCGTGAGATCACCGAGCTGGTTAAGATCCGCATGACCAACCTCAACTCTGTGGGCAAAGCAGAGTAACAGCAAGGGTGCTCTGATCCCACCGGACGGTTTGGGCGGGTCCCGTACTTAGTTTCCAAAACGTCCTCGCGCATGAAGGCCCCCGTTGTCTCGCTTCTTCGAAGCGTTGACAACGGGGGCCTTCGCGCTGCGGAATGATTTTGGAAACTAAGTACGGGACCCGCCCAAACCGTCCTGCTCAATCGCCCTTGTGGCGTTAGTGTCGAAAAATAAGACGTTGCTTTTTGCCCTCTGCGGAAAGATTGGGGAACTAAGCCCTCGTCCCTCCCAGGTTGACCTACTCGAGGTCGTCGCCCTTGTGGCGTTGGGGCGGAAATGGGTGGTGCGCGAGGGGCGCTTTGTTGATGAGGGGTTAGTATGCCCGGGCTTGGTTGGGGAATGACTTGTTTAGGGATGCTTGGAGCTTATCGAAGGATGCTCGCAGGTTGAGGCTCTGGTCGGTTGAGCGTTTGGCTTTTGTGGTGGGGGAATCGAGGAAGCCGTTTCTCTGTGTCGGGGGGAAGGAGAAAAGGTTTGCATGATTTAGGGATGGCTGCTGTGCTGCGTCATTGGAAGAATGCATGCTTATGCGGCCTCCTCGATGTCCACCAAAAGGTTGCGCACGGGGTGTGCTGCTAGGTCCCGTGCGTTGGCAGTATTATGCCGCGGCTGCTGCAAAGAAGTGCTAAAGAAAGGCTTAATGAGGTTTGACGTTGCGATGAAACCGCAGGTAAAAGCTATCGAGTAACACTCTTGAAAGGTTTTGGGCTTAAGGGCTTTCTAAGGTTTGTGGCACGGATGTGGCTTGCCTGTGTGGGGCGTGTGGACGGCTCGTTCCTAGCGCTGCGGTGCGGCGGCGCGTACTTGTTCGATGACCTTTTCCATCGTGGCGTCGATGTGGTCTTTTTTGAGCTCGCATTCCCAGATGGTTATGGGCGTCCAGCCCATTTGAGTGAGTGCTGCCACGGCAGCGTGGTCGCGCTCGACGTTGCGACGGAACTTTGCCCCCCAAAACTCAACGTTGCGCTTGGGCTGGCTAGGGTTGCACTTGGGGCAGCGGTGCCAAAAGCAGCCGTTGACGAAGATGGCGATCTTGCGCCCGGGGAAGGCGATGTCGGGTTTGCCGGGAACCTTCCATTCCAAGCGATAGCCCGTAAGGCCCGCGGCGCGCAGGCGCTGTCGTACGAGCAGCTCGGGCTTGGTGTTGGCGCGCTTGTTGCCCTTCATGGACTTTTTGATGGCGGCGCGACGGCGCACGAGCTCACGCTCGTCGGCGGAGAGGTCCGAGGTGTCGATGCCGTCCAGCAGGCCGGGCTTGGGACGCTTTTTGCTGCGGCGCTTAGGTGCGCGCTTGGGCTTGGAAGCGGGCTCGTCGGTCGTGGTGGCCTCGGCGTCGTTGGCAGTGCCGTTGGCCTCAAGCCGATCTTCCTTCAACTCAATCAGGGCATCAATGAGCCCCTTGTCGGCGGGCATCCATTCCACCGTGGCAAGCGAGGTGCGCGGAATCCAGCGGATATCGAGCTGGCGGTCGTGCTTCTGAGGCTCGCCAGACCCTTTGGTCAGCGAGCAGTAGTAGCACTCCATGGAGAGATGGAAATCGGGGTAGTCGTACTCAACGGTATAGAAATCGCGCAGGTTGGTGACTTTTACCTGCAGCTCTTCCATGAGCTCGCGGCGTACGGCGTCCTCGGGCGTCTCACCGCGCATGAGCTTGCCACCGGGGAACTCCCAAAGTCCCTGCATGTCGCCGTAGCCGCGCTGCACGGCAAGCAGCTCATCGGATCCTTCCTTGCGAATGATCCCAGCGGCAACATGAACAGTCTTCAACAGGAGTCCTCTCTCAACATCAACACATGGCAGGGTAGCTACCCGTGCCTTACACAACGGTAAGGCAAGCGTAAGCCATATCGATGGTAGCCGACTCGTCTTCTTGCGACTATAGATGCCGTAGACTAATCGCAAGAAAGGACTCGGTATGCAAACCACGCACATGGCGACCCCGGTACTGGAGGTCGCGCATCTCGAAAAGGTATATGGAGCGCTGGGCAACGTGACCCGTGCGCTCAACGACGTCAGCTTTACCGTCAACCGCGGCGAATTCGTCGGCATCATGGGCGCTTCGGGCTCGGGCAAGTCGACGTTGCTCAACTGCGTGTCGACCATCGATAGCGCCACAAGTGGCACAATCCGCATCAACGGGCAGGACGTAACACGCATGAAGCAGGCTAAGCTTTCGCAGTTCCGCCGCGAGGAGCTTGGCTTTATCTTCCAGGACTCCAACCTGCTCGATACGCTCACGGCACGCGAGAACATCGCCCTGCCGCTCACCATTGCCCGCACAAACTCGGCAGAGATCTCGACCCGCGTGCAGGATGTGGCAGCGCGCCTGTCCATCAGTCAGGTGCTCGACAAGTATCCCTACCAGATGTCCGGCGGTCAGCAGCAGCGCGTTGCCGCGGCTCGCGCGCTCGTCACCGACCCCACCATGATCATGGCCGACGAGCCCACCGGTGCCCTCGATTCCAAGAGCGCTCGCCTGCTGCTCGAGAGCCTGGAGGCCCTCAATCGCCGCCTGCGCGCCACCGTGCTCATGGTCACGCACGACAGCTTTGCCGCCAGCTACACGAGTCGTGTGCTGTTTATTCGCGACGGCAAGATCTTCACTGAGCTGCGCCGCGGCGACACCGACCGTCGCGAGTTCTTCGACCGCATTATGGAGGTCGTTGCCATGATGGGCGGTGAGGGCTCCGATGCTCTGTAAACTCGCTTGGGGCAACGTCCGCCGCGCCGGCCGCGACTACCTCGTCTACCTTTTGACGCTCACCCTGGGTGTCACGGTCTTCTATGCCTTTAACACCATCTCGATGCAGGTCGACATCGCCGGAATCGATGAAAAAGGCTTGGCGCAGGTAATGGGCAGCATGCTCGGCGACCTGACGTACTTTTTGGCCGGTGTCATGGCCTTTTTAATGGTGTATGCCAATAACTTCATCATGAAACGCCGCAAGAAGGAGTTTGGCCTGTACCAGGTGCTCGGCATGGGGCGCGGGCGCGTCGCCACGATCATGGCGCTCGAGACGGTGATCGTCTCGGTCGTGGCCTTTGTCGCCGGCATTGTGCTGGGTGTGGGACTCTCCCAGCTCATGACGTTCTTTACGGCCTCGCTTTTTAAGACACAGATCGCCAATTTCCACTTCTTTTTCTCGGTGCATGCGTTCAATCTGACCCTTGCCTGCATGCTCGTAATGTTTGTGCTCACGCTACTGCTGAACCTTCGCGCCGTGCGTCGTACCAAACTCATCGAGCTTATGGGTGCCGAGCGTCGCAACGAGAGCATCAAGACACGCAACCCCTGGATCGCGATTGCCATCTTTGCCGTGGGTGCGGTGCTGGTGGGCGTGGCCTATTACCGTCTGCTACGTGATGGGTTCCCGCTAACCGCGACGGACAGCAAGCTGCAAGAGGCCATGAACCAGTTTGGTATTACGACCGCTATGGTTACCGTGGGCACCTTTGCCCTGTTCTGGGGACTCTCGGGCATGCTCATCAAGCTGCTGCAGAGCCTGCGCGGCGTGTATTGGCGCGGCCTCAACATGTTTACCGTGCGCCAGCTTGCGGCCAAGGTCAACACGGTGTGCTTTTCGATGGGCGTCATCGCGATGCTCCTGTTTTTGGCCATCACCTCGGTGACGTGCGGTATGTCGATTGCCAATGTGATGAACGAAAACCTGGAGCGCTATAACCCTGTTGACGTGTCACAGACGTATGTCTATTACACGCCCGATACGCTCGACTACTACAAAGAGTACATCAATCCGTCTGAAGCCGATCGCATGGTGCTGGCCGATAGTACGGTCGATTTGTACTCCGCATGGCACGGCGATCGTATCGATCACGATAACGTTGCAGACGGTATTAAGGGCAAGTCGGCGGACAACAACGACGAGACCGGCAAGAAGGTCAATATTGCCGATGTTGCCGGTGAGCATGTGCAGATCGATTCGTATCTGAGTTACCCGCTTGGCGGTTCGGATCCTTCGGTGACTCCAAGTGAAATGTGCAAGGCCATGGGCGAAAAGCTTCCCAAGGCGTTCGGGGGTAGCAATGCCGATACGATGGGTCTGTTTGTGACGCCGGCGAGCCAGTACAACAAACTGCGCCAGATGATGGGCGAGGAGCCGGTGCACATCGGTCGCGACCAGTATCTGCTCACGTGTGATATGGGCGGCGAGCTGGTCGACATGTACACCAAGTATATGGCTGGCGGCCATGCCCTTACCTTGGGCGGGCATGAGCTCAAGCCCGCAACCGATAAGTCGGACGAAGATACGGCGGCCATCGCCAACTCGTCGATGGGCAGTAATCCGGGTACCGTCGTCGTTGCCGACGAGCTGTTGTCCCAACTTAATCTGCAGCCGTATTCCAGTAGCCTGCTCGTTAACTACAAACAGGGGATGGATACAACCGAGGCAGACGAGAGCATTAAATACACTGTGCTCGACAATCTGCTCGTTGACGGCAAGGAGTCGGGGTCGTGGGGAACCTTCATCACACGCTCCGAGATGTACACGCAGGCAGCGCAAATGAACGGTCTTATTAGCTACCTAGCCATCTACATCGGCTTTGTATTGGTCGTTGCATGCGCGGCGATTCTGTCGATCCAGCAACTCTCCAACGTGGCCGACGGCAGCCGCAGCTATCGTGTGCTGGCACAGATCGGCTGTGACGACCGCCAGATTCGTCATTCGGTGATGGCGCAGCAAGCGGTATTCTTCCTGTTCCCGCTGGCAGTGGGCCTGGCGCACTCCTTTGTGGCACTTAAGGTGATCATCGAGCTAGTGAGCATATTCGGAAATATGAGCATCGGCGGCACCGTGGGCCTCACCTGCGCAATCTTCCTGGCAGCATACGGTGGCTACTTCCTGGTGACCTACCTCATGAGCACCGGCATGGTACGAGCCGCCATCGCCACCCGCTACAGCGAGTAACAAGCGGGCAAAACCGTCGCAAAATCAGAGGCGTATGACCGCCGCGAAGGGACCAGGGCCCTTTCGCGGCGGTTTTTGCCTATCTGGGGGTGTTTCGGATGCAAGTGAGTAGACTTTTTTGAACTTACCGAGCACATCGCGACAAATGATCAATAAAACCGCAGGTCAGAGCTGTGGAGTTTTAAGGCGTGCTTGACCTCCTGCAAAAAGCCTACTCACTTGGTTTTTCTGCTAGAAGACCGCCGCGAGGGAAGGCAGCTCTCTTGCGGCGGTTGGCGTTTGCCTAGATAAAACCTACCAAAATAAACCTGCCCCTTTTTGGCAGGTTTGCGCTCCCAGAAGTGGAGGATGAGCGTGGTGCCTTTTAGCGGAGGGGACATATTGATTAATTCGGGTAACAGTTTTTTAACGCTGGGGACGATGTTAAAATAACTTAAATGCTATCTAGGAGCTTTGATTTTATGGCAACCGAGGCGGCTACCCTACAAAACGTGACGCGCTCGTTCCTCTGGCATTCAATTATGTTGTTTATAGGGGCGGCTGGTCTGTATTGTGTGGCGCCAAGTATTTATGCGGGCCTTTCTGGCACCGTTCTTATCGGTCTGCATCTGCTTTCGGGCTTCAGTGTGGGCCTCATCTCTCGCCCCGTGGGACCGGGTATTTCCAAAAGGCTTTTTGGACTTATGCTCGCAGATATTGCACTTCTTTTGATGTACACAATATCTCTTAATGTGTTTCATCAATTTCATGTTGTGGTTTCGGCGCTCGCGTTCATTTTGTTGTTGCTAGCCCCCTTGCTTGTCGCTTGCTGTTCTTGGGCGCTTGGCGGTGAATTCGCATACATGCGTGCGGGATCAAAGGGGAAACATGTAGCCGATGACCCTACTCTCCACGGGTATCCTGAGCTCGCTCTTTACGGCCCCGTTGTGCTCTTGATTGCTTTGCTTGTTGGCCTTCAGTTTCTTCTCGTTCCGTTGATGGAGTCCATCGGTTCTTTCCTTTCCGTTAACGCCGAGATGGGGGTTGCTGCCTTGCTCGCCGAACCTCTTGCGTTTGGTAATCCTGCCGTTATTCTTGATACGGATTGTTTGTTTTCGCGCAATATAAACATCGGAGCTGTGCTCCTGAGCTTTGGTGGGCATCAAGAGATCGTATTGCTTCTGGTTACCGCCTTGGGCAGCATCCTTGCCAGGGCCATAACGCGATTTTTACCAGACTTAACGAGCACTTTTTCTGCGGCCGCCAAATTAGGAGGAAAGCACTCTGCGGTTGCCGATATCCCTGCGGCTTCGGGTTTTTCTCAAAGGGAGTTCGTGGTTTTCTCTATGAGGATAGAGGGAAAAACGTACGAGGAGATTGCTTCTGCCTTGGACATTTCCCCGTCTACCGCCCGTACCTATTTGTCGCGGGCCCTGACTAAAACCGGATATAAGAGCATTTCAGAGGCGACGGCTGGACTTCTTTTGTCAAAGGATGCGTGCCATCTTGACGCAACAAATGGCCATGATCACCGTTCAGAATCGCTGGGGCTCTCATCGTCCAATCGGAGCTGCAGGATAGTCTTCGCCTGCTTCTTGTTTATGTATGCGTCTGGAATGGGCATCGAGGGAATCCTCGTATACTTCGGCTTTGAGCATGATGTGATAATCCTATCGATAGCTGTAGTACTTTTGGCCCTGTGTTGTCATGCGGTTATACGGTGGATGTCTGAAATGCGCTTGTGCCTTTCGCCTGAACTTACTCTTTCTTCGGTGTCTGTGGGTGCTGGAGCAGCGTTCTGGGTTCACGATGTGGTAAGAAGGCTGTACATTTTCTTTGAGTCCGTTGGAAGCGGTGAGGCCGTTGGTGGCCTTCTGCTTGCTTTACGCGTGACTGCGTTCCTTGTCGTACTCATTCTTATGGCTTATTCGCTGCTATTCTTGCGTTCGAAAGATACAGTTCGGGCGGCTGATCGACGCGATGCCGTGCGTGAGGCTTTCTTGAGGCTTGGCTTCACGCCGCTTTATGCCGACATCATGGCATGCGTTTTTGATGGCAATAGAACTACCGAGATTTGTGCGCATCTTAACGTTGCTCGGGGAACCGTCAAAGAGGCCAAGAGTAAGAGCTATGCCTTGCTTGGAGTTCACTCAGAGCGTGAACTTAGAGATAGGGTTTTTAGTCTTATAGCAGATGTTATAGAAAACAGCAGGTAGAAGCCTGTAGACAAACAAGATTGTAAATCCATCCTACATGTCTACAGACAGTTCTGACGATAAAGGTGATACTTCCGGACAACGGGTCCGACGACCCGTGCGTTGCGATCCGGAGGTGCTTGCTGTGAAGACTTGTGATTGCCTCACATATGTACGGCTTAATTTAGAAATTCTTGCGCACAACCGGGGAATTATGTTGCTGACGGCGCTGCTCGCGCTCGTATTCTGCATCCCGGTATTTCTATCCGTTCCAACGGGAGCAGATTATCTATATGGTAGAGCTTCCATCGAAGACCAGAGAGCCCTTTTGGTCTCTCAAGTCTCTGACGGCGTTTATGACACTGCCCCGCAGGAGCTCAACAGCATCATTGCCGACGAAAGGGCGTGCCTTGATCGAACGCTTGAAAGCAAGGCAGACTCCAGAGAGTATTACGATGCGATTGCCGATTACGACAATCTATTGCTCAAGGAATACCGACTCGGTTATTTGAATGGTGTTGATTCGGAGTTATCGCTTGAAGCCCAAGAGCGTCTTCCCCGAGCCATATCAATGCTGACCTATCCGGAATCGTACGACTCAACGACAAAAATGCCTGGGATGATTCTCCTCGCATATTATTGCGGCGCTGTTCCTGCAATAGCGTGGCTTTTAGTTCCGGTCCTCGTCCTCTATATGTCGCTTGAGGGGGATGGAAAGCGGTTCTACGATCGGGCGTTGTTGTCAAAGTTAGAGATGAATGGATGCCGCGTTCTCGTCTCTGGTATTGCATCGACGGTGGTTTTGGTTCTGGCGTTGGTTCCCTGTTTTGTATTGGCAACGGTGTTTAATGGTGTCGGTCAGACAGAGTACCCAGTCGTATTCATTCAGTACGGTGACGTAGTCGAAAGAACTGTGTTAGTTCAGCTAGGGCTATTTGCCGTCTTTGAAGCTGTGCTGTCGATGATGTTCGCTTGCTTGGGCGTGTGCGTGTACGCCGGAAGCAGAAACAGGGCCATTTCGTCCATGGTGATCGCTCTTGTGGGGGGCATAAGCCAGCTTCCGTTTTATGCGAGCAAAGATGCTCCATGGCATGCGTTGTTGCCGTATATGGTGTCGAGCTATTCCGTTTCTTCGCTTGCGCTTGGCGGCGCCTCTTACGCTAATGGGGCGGAGGTATCTCTTGTTCCTGAAGCCAATGCATTGCACTGCGCCTTTGCCGTGGTGAGCACATTTGTTATTTGTGCGTTGGGAATCATCTCGTTTTCGCTTCTTAAAAGTAGGAATCGCTGGGCCTGGAACCAAATTCGCCCGGGCAGTTTGGGTGAGAAAAGCGTGCTATCCCTGTCGCTGGATACGTTGACGGTTGGAAATAATCAGCTCGTAAAGGGATTGCAGTTTGATATGCCCGCTGGCGAGATATGGGGTCTTGTCGCTCCAAATGGATATGGAAAGACAACGTTACTCAATACTCTTTGGGGAGACGCTGGGTCATCAGTGCTCGTGTCAGGCTCTCTCTGCTTTCATTCGAAAGCTTGTATCGACTGTGAACAAATGAGAAAGGTATTCTTCTTAGTTCCGAATGGGCCGTCTCTGTTGATTTCACACATGACTGTTGCTTTTCATCTCGACCGATGCAGACGAATTTGGCATTCACCTCGTACCTTGGATCAAGTACTTGACCGTTTTGACTTGACTGGGTTGAAGAATACGCCCGTATCTAGGTTGTCTGATGGAAATAGGCAATTGCTTAATATTGCAATGGCGTATATGTCCTGTTGCGAAGTTGTTCTTTTGGATGAACCTATGAATGCGCTTGATGTGAGACACGTCGCGATTGTTTCGAATGCTCTTAGAGATGAAGCGGGTAGGGGGGCGCATGTCATTATCTCTTCTCATCTTATCGGAAACCTCGAATCGCTCTGCGATGCTTCCGTATTGCTCACACGAGATGGCTCGCGTGTCGTTACCCGAGAAATGGGAGGTGGTTCGAAATGGATCGGTAATGTGTACGCGCAGCTTTTCAAGACGAACGACAACAAAAACTAGGAAAGGAAGATGACCATGAAGCGAAATGTAGCGAAGAACTATGTGAAGGCAATGTGCGCATGTATTATGTTCGCTCTGTCGATGGCCGTAATTCCCACTTATGCATCGGCGCAACCAGATGCAGCTTCTGTTGCACCTTGTCGTCTTGTGACGGCGGATGTCTTGGACACCTACAAATCGTTCTCCACTGCAAACCACCCGAGCGAGAATATTGATTGCTTCGATCAGACATACAAGAGGTTGTCTTTTAAAACTTCGTATTCTCGTACGGGGCAAACGATTCTCTATACGGGTGCAGCGTTAAGCCCGCGCGGCAACGGGATGCCCGGGTTTGAGACAAAATATCAGTGCACATATCGTACCTGGTAGATAACTCTAGGATCGGATCTCTCCGAATTACTTTGCGACGGACTTGTTTAACGCTGCTGCCCCTTCGTTCATCTCAATCTGTAACACCTGGCTGGCAAAAACGTCTCTACCTGTTACAGATTGAGACTATTCGACGCGCACTCTATAACTCGTCTCGATCTGTAACAGTAAGACGACGATTTGTTCTCTATGCGTTACAGATTGAGGCGAATGAAATCATGAACCAAAAACCGCCGCGAAGGGAGACAACTCCCCCGCGGCGGTTGGCGTTTGCCCAGATAAAACTTGCCAAAATAAACCTGTCTCTTTTTGGCAGGTTGGCGCTTTCAGAAGCGGAGGATGAGCGTCGTGCGGTTTTGCTGCTCGGTTTTGACCAGGATGTTGTGGATGTGGGTCTTGACGGTGCCCACGGCAAGGAATAGCTCGTTAGCGATCTCTTGATTCGATTTGCTCTGTACAACCAGACGCAAAACCTCGGCCTCGCGGTTGGAGAGCTTGTAGTCGTTGGGGACGTTCATAAACGACTAGTCATTTAAGAACGTCCCCAATGACTACATCCAAGGAGCGTCCCAAACTGCCGGCAGAAAAGGAGCGCCCCTAACTGCTATATCCGGAGCAAGACAACGCCGCGGTTAGAGGACGGACAGACACTATGACCCAATCCGAGGGCACGGAAACGACAGGAGCCCCCGCTCGT
>CALLNU010000028.1 GCA_938005465.1 uncultured Collinsella sp. | reverse complement strand
AGACGGCGAGATAGCCGGCAGGCCGGTATGTCAATCCTGGTCTAACAGAGCCTTTCTTTTTATTGGTGCAGGCTAACCCGTTCCCATTGCACCAGATTGGTGCGAAGGGGACGGGTTGGTTTGCACCAAATGGCAGAGTGACGGCGTTTTCCCAGATAAAACCTGCCAAAATAAACCAGTCCCTTTTTGGCAGGTCGGTCGGGTCGTAGTTATTACGTGGCGGTCGAGGTCGACCGTATAGGCCGCGCCTTGTTTGGCTAAAGTACAATCATCTGTGTTTAACTCGCCCGCAGCTGCACGGCGTGGGCGATGGCCAAAAAGGAAAACCACATGGGATTCATGTCAAAGCTGCTGTCCTTTGGATCCGATAAGGACCTTAAGCGCTACTACAAGATCGTTGACCAGATCAACGGTCTTGAGCCCCAGTTTGAGAAGATGACCGAGGAGGAGCTCCGCGCCCAGACCGATAAGTTCCGCGAGCGTTACACCAACGGCGAGTCGCTCGACGACATGCTCCCCGAGGCTTTCGCCACCGTACGCGAGGCTTCCAAGCGCATCACGGGCATGCGTCACTTTGACGTACAGCTCATCGGCGCCATGGCGCTTCATGAGGGCCATATCGCCGAGATGAAGACCGGCGAAGGTAAGACCCTGGTCTCCACGCTGGCCGGCTACCTCAACGCTATCGCCGGCAAGGGCGTGCATGTCGTTACCGTCAACGATTACCTGGCAAAGCGCGACTCCGAGTGGATGGGCCGCATCTACAAGTACCTGGGAATGACCGTCGGTCTGCTCCAGAACAATATGCCGCTCGAGCTCAAGCGTCCGGCCTACCAGGCAGACGTCACCTACGGCACCAACTCCGAGTTCGGTTTCGACTACCTGCGCGACAACATGGTCACCCGCCCCGAGCAGCGCGTACAGCGTGGCCACCATTACGCCATCGTCGACGAGGTCGACTCCATCCTGATCGATGAGGCCAGAACGCCGCTCATCATCTCGGGTGCCGGCACCAAGTCCGCCAGCACCTACAAGGATTTCGCGCGTGCCGTGCGCGGCCTTGAGCGCGGCGAGGACGTCTCGCACGACATGCTCACCGCCACCGAGGACGTCGAGCCCACGGGCGACTACGTCATGGACGAGGCCAAGCACACCATCGCCGCCACCGAGCGCGGCCTTAAGAAGATCGAGCACCGTCTGGGCATCGAGGACATCTATGCCGATCTCTCCGGCCAGCTGGTCAACCACCTGCAGCAGGCGCTGAAGGCCCAGTACATGTTCCATCGCGACAAGCAGTACGTGGTCACCAACGGCGAGGTCAAGATCGTCGACGAGTTCACCGGTCGCATCATGGAAGGCCGCCGCTACTCCGAGGGCCTGCATCAGGCCATCGAGGCCAAAGAGGGCGTGCTCGTGCGCGAGGAGAACCAGACGCTGGCCACCATCACCCTGCAGAACTACTTCCGTCTGTATGACAAGCTCTCCGGCATGACCGGTACGGCACTCACCGAGGATGCCGAGTTCCGCGAGATTTACAAGCTGCCCGTCGAGGTCATCCCCTCCAACAAGCCCGTTCAGCGTGTTGACCACGAGGACCTGGTGTACCGCACCATCCAGGCCAAGTACAACGCCGTTGCCGACGACGTCGAGCGACGTCATGCCAAGGGCCAGCCGGTCCTGGTGGGCACCGTCTCCATCGAAAGCTCCGAGAAGCTGTCGGCCGCCCTTACCAAGCGCGGCATCGCGCACGAGGTCCTCAACGCTAAGCATCACGAGCGCGAGGCTCATATCGTTGCCCAGGCCGGACGCTACGGCGCCGTGACCATCGCTACCAACATGGCCGGTCGTGGTACCGACATCCTGCTGGGCGGCAACCCCGACGAGCTGGTGCGCGAGCGCCTTGAGTACGAGGGCCTGACCATGGAGGACGTGACGCCCGAGCAGCTCGAGCAGTTTAACGCCGAGGCCAAGGAGACCTGCAAGGCCGAGCGCGAGCGCGTGCTTGCCGCCGGCGGCCTGACCGTCATCGGCACCGAGCGCCATGAGTCCCGTCGTATCGACAACCAGCTGCGCGGCCGCTCCGGTCGTCAGGGCGATCCGGGCGAGACTCAGTTTTACCTGTCGCTCGAGGACGACCTCATGCGCCTGTTCGGCGGCGACAGGATGGACCGCGTCTCCAAGATGATGGTCACGGCCGACATGGGCGACGACATGCCCATCCAGCACAAGATCATCTCCAAGGCCGTCGAGAGCGCCCAGCACAAGGTTGAGAGCATCAACTTCTCCATGCGTAAGAGCGTCCTCGAGTACGATGACGTTATGAACAAGCAGCGCCAGGTCATCTACGCCGAGCGCAACAAGATTCTGGACGGCAAGGACCTGACCGACCACATCACCGAGGTCATGCACGACACCGTGTACCGCTGCGTGCAGGAGTTCTGCACCAAGGACAGCCACGATGGCGAGCGCGATCTCGAGGGCCTGCGCAAGTGGGTCGTGGAGCTGACCGGCCATATCGATACGCCCAAGTTCCCCGACGAGGATTACGAGGCCCTGGCTGCCGATGTCCTGGCCTACGTTGAGAAGTGCTACAACATGAAGGCCGAGCGCCTGGGTGAGGACCTCATGCGCGAGCTCAACACCCAGGTCATGCTGCGCGTCATCGATACCCGCTGGATGAACTACCTGCAGGAGATGGACTACCTCAAGACCGGCATCGGACTGCGCGGCTTTGGTCAGCGCGACCCGCTGGTCGAGTACAAGACCGAGGCTTATGGCGCGTTCCAGATGCTCGTCGACACCATGTACGAGGATTACCTGCGCACCGTCCTGCGCATCGAGATCAAGGCCGCCCCGCAGGCCGTGGAGCACAAGGAGGACCCCGCGCTCGAAGGTGCGCGCTTCTCCGGCCCCGCCGACGTCGATGGCGACAACGGCAGCTCGGTGCTGCGCAAGCAGGCACAGGTTCAGGCTCGTACGGCCGTCCAGGGAGGCCCGGCTGCTGTCAACAACGGCGGCAAGGTGACCACCTACCGCAAGGACGAGAGCGACGACCCGTACGTCAACGTTGGTCGCAATGACCTTTGCCCCTGCGGCAGCGGCAAGAAGTTCAAGTACTGCCACGGCAGGAATCGTTAATGGCCGAGGCTTTAGAGGTAACGCCCGCCGAGCTGGAGGCGTTTGCGGACCGGCTCGGCGAGGTCGAGTCGTATCTTCATTTGGACGAGAAGCGCACGCGCGTGACTGAGCTCGAGGCCAAAAGCGTGGCCCCCGGCTTTTGGGATGACGCCGACGCCGCTCGCGCCACCATGGAGGAGATCGCTCGCGCCAAGGAAGATATCGCTGCCGTGGATACCGCGCGCGGCGAGCTATCTGACGCCCGCGCGGCGCTGGAGCTTGCCGAGGAGATGGGCGATGACCCCGATGCTGCCGCATTGCGCGAGGAGGCTGCCGCTACGGCAGAACGCCTGGCCCGCGCTATCGACGAGCTCGAGCTTTCGAGCTGGTTTACCGGTGAGTTCGATCACGGCGACGCGATTGTTACCATCAAGCCCGGACAGGGCGGTCTGGAGGCGCAGGACTGGACCTTCATGCTTTTTAAGATGTACATGAAGTACTGCCAGCGTCGCGGCTGGAAGGTCACGATTAACGACTGCCCCGCTGCCGAGGTCATCGGTATTGATCGCGCGACCTTTACCGTCGAGGGCAAGGACGCGTTTGGCATGCTGCGCGCCGAGGCCGGTGTGCACCGTCTGGTGCGCATTAGCCCCACCGACGACAAGAAGCGCCGCCAGACCACGTTTGCCGGCGTCGAGGTCATCCCCGTGCTGCCCAACGATATCGACATCGAGATCAGTCCCGACGATATCCGCGTGGACGTGTATCACGCGAGCGGCCCGGGCGGCCAGGGCGTCAATACCACCGACTCCGCCGTACGCGTGACGCATTTTCCCAGCGGCATCGTGGTCACGTGCCAAAACGAACGCAGCCAGATTCAGAACAAGGCCGCGTGCATGCAGATTCTCAAGGCCCGTCTGTACGAGATCGAGCTCGAGAAGCGCGCCGAGGCGCTCGATGAGATCCGCGGACCCAAGACCACGATTGGTTTTGGCAACCAGATCCGCAGCTACGTGCTCTACCCGTACCAGATGGTCAAAGACCTACGCACGGGCGTGGAGACCAGCAATGTCGAGGCCGTCCTTGACGATGGCGACCTGGACCCGTTTGTTATTGGCTACCATCGCTGGGCCACCGGCAACGCCGACGCGGAGACCCCGTCTGCATAAACCGCCCGGTTTATGTGGAAATGGATTAAAACCCTCCGAGCAGGGTGGTTTTGTATCCAGAGCAAACCCTGCGCAGGGGTGGTTTTTGCTCGGCGAATCGGTAGAATCGAATACAGCAAGAAGTTCGAAGCGCATCCGATGGGCTGCGCTTTTTTGAGGGAGGCAGCATGGCATATCGTCTGGACATCAAGCGCATTCTTTCGATGAACTTCTTTCACGATTTGCCCCAGATCATGTTGGGGTGTGCCTTGGCCGCCATCGCGACCGACTTGTTTTTGATTCCCAACGGTCTTGCCGCCGGTGGCGTTACGGGCCTTGCCACCATTATCCAGGCGGTCGGCGCGGCGCGCGGCCTATCGCTTCCCGTTGGTATTCAGACGATCGTGATGAACGCCTTGCTGTTGTTGGTCGTTATGCGCGAGGGCGGCATGTTCTACGTGGTGCAGACCGCGACGGGCTTTGTGCTGCTGGGCTTCTTTACCGATCTGTTCGCCCCGTTTGTAGCACCTCTGGCGGATGCGGACCTGATGCTCCCTGCCATGTGGGGCGGCATTATTACGGGCATCGGTTACGGCATGGTGTTGCGCGCCGGCGCCAACACCGGCGGCTCGGACACGATTGGCCAAATCATCTCGCGTAACACCTCGCTGCCGGTGGGCTCGACCGTCATGGCGATCGATGTTGCCGTATGCGCGCTATCGGCTCCGGTCTTTTCAATCGAAAACGCACTGTATGCAGGCCTTTCGATGGTCATTAGCGGCTACGTGATCGATGCCGTGGTCGATGGTGGCAACAAACGCCGTATGGTACTCATCATCTCGGACAAGTTCCCTGATATCGCTGCCGATATCATGTATGGCCTGGGTCGTGGTTGTACCAAGTTTAAGGCGACTGGCATGTATTCGGGTGCCGAGAAGCCAGTGATTATGGTCATCGTGAGCCGTCGAGAGCTCAATACCCTCAAGACGATCGTGCGCGAGCGCGATCCTCATGCCATCGTGACGGTTGCCGACGTTACGGAAGCCTTCGGCGAGGGATTCAAGGACATTAGCGCGTAGGGTCGATCGCGTTCCATCCAAAAGACGTTCACATTGATAAACCGTTTCATCAGCGGTTCTGCCTGCTAAATTGTTCAAATAATGATAAAAACTCTGGTAAAGCCATCAGTTTCCAGCATAATGAATGACGTACGTGCATTGCGGCTGTGTTGGGATTACCTTTCCGTGCCGTGCGCATTTTGTCTAATGAGGATGAAAGGAAGGCACAATGAGCGACGAAGAGCTCAAAAAGGTTGCCAACGAGGTAAGGAAGGGCATCGTCACCGGCGTGCACGCTGCCAAGTCCGGCCATCCGGGCGGTTCGCTCGGCGCTGCCGACATCATGACCTATCTGTACTTTGAGGAAATGAACGTCGACCCGGCCGATCCCCGCAAGGCCGATCGCGACCGTTTTGTGCTCTCCAAGGGCCATTGCGCTCCGGGCCTGTACGCCGTGCTCGCCGAGCGTGGGTTCTTCCCCAAGGAGGATCTCGAGACGCTGCGCCATATCGGCAGCCACCTGCAAGGTCATCCCAACATGAACGACACCCCGGGCGTCGATATGTCCACCGGCTCGCTCGGCCAGGGCATCTCCGCCGCCGTGGGCATGGCGGTTGCCGCCAAGCACTGGGGCGATACTTACCGCACGTACGCCCTGCTGGGTGATGGCGAGAGCGAGGAGGGCCAGGTCTGGGAGGCCGCCATGTTTGCCGGCAACCAGCAGCTCGATAACCTCTGCGTGATCGTCGACCACAACGGCCTGCAGATCGACGGCCCCGTCGAGGAGGTCAACGACCCCATGCCGCTCGCCGACAAGTTCCGCGCCTTTAAGTTCCACGTGGTGGAGCTTGCCGACGGCAACGATTTCGATCAGATCCGCGCCGCCTTTGCCGAGGCCCGCGCCACCAAGGGTCAGCCGACCGCCATCATCGCCGAGACCATGAAGGGCAAGGGCGTTTCCTTTATGGAGAACCAGGTTGGTTGGCACGGCAAGGCCCCCAACGATGAGCAGTTTGAGCAGGCCATGGCAGAGCTCACGGCCGCCGGAGAGGAGCTCTAGGATGGCAGACGTCAAAAAAATCGCCACGCGCGTAAGCTACGGCGAGGCCCTCGTCGAGCTCGCCAACGAGCACGATGACTTTGTGGTCCTCGACGCCGACCTGGCCGCCGCCACGCAGACCGGCAAGTTCAAGGCCGCCTGCCCCGATCGTTTCTTCGATGTGGGCATTGCCGAGAGCAACCTGATGGGCGTCGCCGCCGGTATCGCGACCACCGGCCGCGTTGCCTTCGCGAGCACCTTTGCCATGTTTGCCGCCGGCCGCGCCTTTGAGCAGGTCCGTAACTCCATCGGCTACCCGCATCTCAACGTTAAGATTGGCGCCACGCACGCCGGTATCTCGGTGGGCGAGGACGGCGCCACACACCAGTGCTGCGAGGATATCGCCCTCATGCGCGTCATCCCTGGCATGACTGTGATCGTTCCTGCCGACGACGTCGAGGCCCGCGCCGTGACACGCGCCGCCTACGAGTGCGACGGTCCGGTGTACATGCGCTTCGCTCGTTTGGCCTCGCCGGTTATCAACGACCCCGAGACCTACAAGTTCGAGTTGGGTAAGGGCATTGTCATGCGCGAGGGCGCCGATGTGACCATCATTGCCTGCGGCCTGATGGTCGGCGAGGCTCTCGAGGCCGCCGAGCAGCTCGCTGCCGAGGGCATCGACGCCGAGGTCATCAACATGCACACCATCAAGCCCATCGATGCCGACCTGATCGTCAAGAGCGCCACCAAGACCGGTCACGTCGTGACCGTCGAGGAGCACTCTGTGATCGGTGGCCTGGGCAGCGCCGTTGCCGACGTCCTGTGCGAGCAGTGCCCGACGTCGCTCAAGAAGATCGGCGTCAACGACACCTTCGGTGAGTCTGGCCCGGGTGCCGAGCTCTTGCACAAGTATGGCCTGGACGCCGCCAACATCGTGGCGACCACCAAGGAGTTCTTGGCATAAGGCAAGACGGATTTCATGGACTGCTTCGTCAGAACTATAAAACTGTTTCGCCAGTACTATGGAAACCCGGCAGGGGCGCTCTCTTGGAGAGCGCCCCTGTTTCAGTTGCGGTGAAATAAGGACTGTTTTGCCAGCTTAAAGGCTCAACAGTCCCTATTTCACCGCAACTCATGAAGACGCCCCTCAAGCACGGTCCCATCAGGGAAAAGGGCATATATCGACAAAGCGCAATTCAGACCCTTCCAGCTTTGTATATGCAGCACCCCAAGATAAACGCAGCGACCCCTTAGTTATCGCAGGCCGGGCACAGGGTTACTCTCCAAATCTTTCCGCAGGACGGAGGAGCCCCCGCCGCGCGAAGCGCGCAGCGGGGGCTCCGACATGTCCGAGGACGATTTGGAGAGTAACCCTGTGTCCGGCCGACGGGATCCCTAAGCACGCCATGCTTCTTATGTGCAGCAAAGCTAATGCTGCTAAAATACAAAGCGCTCATGTAGTTTAAACGCACGACGATAAGGAGCACCAGTGGGTAACCACTTCCGTACCTCCGGTGCGGGCGATGATGCCCCCAAGACGCAGGCAGGCGTCCAGGGCAGTCGTTTCGCCACTCCGGATTCAGAGGGCCAGCCTGTTGCTCAGGCCCCCGCTCAGCCGGCAGATCAGGCACAGCCGGCATCCGATCCCTTTGCCTACAATCCAACCAGCGATGTCGCGCTTTCCGGCACGGCGGGTTTTGAGCCCGTTCAGGCCGTGACCGCTCGCGTGGAGCAGCCTCGGGCTGGTGCCGCCACGCCGCAGCCTACCATGGCCGGCATTCCCGACCCCTTGGCCCCTGCGGCGCCGGCTCCTCAGCCTGCGCAGTCCGGTCTCTTTGCCGCTATTCCCGACCCCACGCAGCCTGCTGCCCCGGTGGTCGAGAGCGATCAGGCCGCCGAGGTTGCAAGCCTCGATAACGCGCTCAACAACCCCGATTTTACGTCGGTGTTTGCGCCCATCGATCCGCAGGCCAGCCGCAAGAAGATGGCCAAGCAGGCCGGTGTCGAGCCCGTTATCCTTATGGAGCATGTCACCAAGATCTATCCGGCACAGCCCAACAAGCCTGCACTCGACGACATCAACATCGAGATCTATCCGGGCGAGTTCGTCTTCCTGGTCGGTCACTCCGGTTCGGGTAAGACCACGCTGCTGTCGACGCTCAACCGCGACGTCAAGCCGACGAGCGGCCGCATCCTGGTTGCCGGTCAGGACCTCATGAAGATCAAGAACCGCAAGGTTCCGTTCCTGCGCCGCCAGATTGGCGCCGTGTTCCAGGACTTTAAGCTTCTGCCGCAAAAGACCGCCTACGAAAACGTGGCGTTTGCCCTGCAGTGCATCGGCAAGCCCAAGGGCGTCATTCGCAGCCAGGTGCCCGAGGTGCTGCGCCTGGTCGGTCTGGCCGATCAGATGGACTCGCTGCCCGACCAGCTTTCCGGTGGCGAGCAGCAGCGCGTTGCCGTCGCCCGTGCTATGGTCAACCGTCCGCCGCTGCTGATCTGCGACGAGCCCACGGGCAACCTCGACCCGGCGATCTCGCTGGGCATCATGAAGCTGCTTGAGCGTATTAACCGCACCGGCACCACCGTGATCGTCGCCACGCACGACCGCGAGATGGTCGATAGCATGCACCGTCGCGTGATCGCCCTCGAGGGCGGCCACGTCATCCGCGACCAGGAGAGGGGAGGTTACGGCAACTATGGCACCAACTAACGTGGGCTACTCCTTCAAAGAGGCAATCAGCCACTTCTTCCGTAACTGGACTACCTCGCTCGGCGCCGTCATCACGATCTTCCTTTCGCTGTTTATCATCGGCCTGTTCATCATGGGCTCTGCGATGCTGAACTCCGTGATCGGCACCGTCGAGGATCAGGTTGTCATCAACGCGTTCATTAGTGATGACGCCGATCAGGCCGATGTTCAGGCTTTTGAGGCCGAGCTTAAGACGTGGAATAACGTCAAGTCCGTGACCTATAAGGACAAGGACGACGCGCTGGCCGAGTATACGAGCAAGATGTCGGGCAACGCCGACGCCACCATGAGCGCGCTCGATGGCCAGAACCCGCTGCCGGCTTCCTTCGCTATTGAGATGGACGATCCGTCCAAGGTCGAGAGCACGGCAAAGAAGCTCAAGAAGGATGCCGATTTCCAGAAGATCGCGGATGACGGCGACGTCAACGCGAGCGTGCTGTACGGCCAGGAGGAAGTGAGCCGCCTGTTCCAGGTGACCAACTACATCCGCATCGCCGCCGTGGTGCTCGTTGGTCTTCTGACCTTTATCGCATTTATCTTCATCAACAACACGATTCGCCTGTCCATCACGGCGCGTCGTCGTGAGATTGCGATTATGCGTCTGGTCGGCGCCAGCAACGGCTTCATTCGTGGCCCGTTTATCACCGAGGGCGTGCTGCAGGCCATTTTGGGCTCGCTGCTTTCCATCGGCGTTCTGGAGCTGCTGCGCAATCTGATGATTCCGCGTCTGCAGGAGAGCATCGGCTGGATGTCGTTTGCCCTGCCGATGCAGTACTACCTGGTGACCTATGCTGCGCTGATTCTGGTCGGTGTGATTATCGGTCTCTTTGGTTCTGCCATCGCCATGCGCCGCTACCTGCGCGTGTAGGCATGCTTGGAATTCATCCCTTCCAACGGGTCGTCTCTTATGGGGCGGCCCGTTTTTTGATCCCTAGGGGACGGCAGGAAAGCGAATCATTTGGGTAGACTCTTTGGAGTTCGCAATCGATAGTTAGGAGGCGCCATGGGGCGCAATAACAAGCATAAGCGTGGAGCTCGCAATCAGCGCGGGCCGGTGCGCAGCGAACGCCGTCCGAGCCTGACCGGGCGCGTGCAGCTCCATGAGCATAGCGCCTACGTTGTAACCGAAAACGGCGACTACAAGGTCATGGGTCGCGGCAAGCGCGAGATCATGGATGGCGATACCGTTGCCGTGAGCATTAAGAACAGCCCGCACGGTGAGCGGCGCGCCGTGATCGAGGGCGTGGTTGAGCGCGCAGCCATAAGCGTGGTGGGCACGTACCAGACCGCCGGTCCGCTTGGTGTGATCGAGCCGCTCGATTCGCGTCTGAAGGCCGACTTCTTCATTCTGCCCGAGGATACCTCGGCGGATCGTCTGGGCGTCCACCCGGGTGATGCCGTTGTCGCGCGCATTTTGACCTACCCGACGCGCCTGGAATCGGGCACTGTGACGATCGAGCGCCGCATTGGCGGAGATGACGCGCCCGATTTGGGCGTTCAATATGTGATGGCGCGTTACGGCTATACCGATAGCTATCCCGAGGCCGCGCTGGACGAGGCCGAGGGACTTTCGCTCGATGTGTCCGCGGCGCTTAAGGACCCGCTCCGCCGCGATCTGCGCGACCGCTTTGTCATCACGATCGACCCAGTCGACGCGCGCGACTTTGACGATGCCATTTCGCTGGAGCGCACACCCGAGGGCGGCTACAAGCTGGGTGTGCATATCGCCGACGTTTCACACTATGTGGCTTGGGACGGGCATATCGATCTTGAGGCTCGCCATCGTACGACATCGGTGTATCTGGCCGATCGCGTGCTTCCCATGCTGCCCGAACGCCTGTCCTGTGACCTGTGCTCGCTTCGCCCTGACGAGGACCGTCTTGCGTTTACCGTCGATATCGAGCTCGATGCGCAGGGTCGCATGCGGCATTACGATCCGTACCCCAGCGTGATTCGCTCGCGTGTGCGTATGGACTATGACGGCGCCGAGGCGCTGCTGGTGCGTGCCGGCGTGGTTGAGTATTCGGTGCTGGAAGGCGCCGCCGAGGATGTTGCGGCTGCCGAGACCTCGCGCGAGGAAGCGCTTGAGCGCGGTCTTGCGTGCGAGGAGACCGCCCGCGGCTACAACATCGACCTCGGCGATTTCCTTGTCGCCGCCAACGAACTCGCCGAACTTCGCCGTCGTATTCGTCGCGCCCGCGGCTCAGTCGATTTTGACACGGCCGAGATTCGCGCTCTATTGGATGAGGACGGAGTGCCCGTGCAGATTGTGACGCGTGAGCGTTCGTGTGCCACGTCGCTTATCGAGGAAGCCATGCTGCTCGCCAACGAGTGCGTTGCTGAGTGGCTGGCGGACCGCGATATCGAGGCCTGCTATCGCGTGCATGAGGATCCGAGCCCCGATAGCCTGCACGGTGCCGCCGTTGCGCTGGCGCAGCTAGGTATCATCGACGATCGCCGTGCTGCCGGTATTGCCCTGGGGAGTCCCGATGAGCTGCAGGCTGCAGTCGATGCTGCCGCCGGTACGGCCAACGCGCCGCTCGTCAACACGCTGCTTCTGCGCAGTATGCAGCGCGCGCTGTACAGGCCGCGCAACGAGGGCCACTTTGCGCTCGCCGCGCCGTGCTACTGTCACTTTACGAGTCCCATCCGTCGCTACCCCGATCTGGTGGTGCACCGCGTACTCAAGCTGCAGTTGGCCTATGAGCAGCTGGGCGGCAAGGACGCCCTGGTCCGTACGCCGCGCCTGATCGGCAAGGGGCGCGAGTCACTGCCGCGCATTCTGCCGCAGATCTGCCGCGCATGCAGCGATGCCGAGCGCGCGGCAGATGCCGCCAGCCATGCGACGCAAAAGATCAAGATTGCCCAGTACTATGAGGACCGTCTGGGCGAGCGCTATGCCGGAACCGTCTCGTGGGTTAGCAGCATGGGCCTCTTTGTGCGCTTGGACCTAACGCAGGTCGAAGGCTTGGTTTCGATCAAGAGTCTGGGCAACGAGTGGTTCGAGTTCGACGAGGACGCGCTAACGCTCACGGGTGCCGACACGGGCACCCGTTACGAGCTGGGGCAGCGCGTGATCATCGAGGTCTCGCGCGTCAATACCACGCGTGGGCACTTGGACTTCAAGCTTATCCATTAGCCAAATCCCGACTGATGGTGGGGGAGCGGAGGGCGGCCTTTCGGGACCGCCCTCCGCATTTGAATCGTGGCTACCTTGCCGTCTGCTCGGCCGCCCGCTTACCTGCTATTTGAGAGGTAAAACCTACCAAAATAAACCTGTCCCTTTTTGGCAGGTTTACAAGAAAGCGGGGATGAGATGGCGACGGTGTACGGTTATGCGCGGGTGAGTTCGCGCGATCAGAACCTTAATCGGCAGCTGGATGCGCTGGGCGCCTATGGCGTGGGCTCGGCGAATATTTATGCCGACCATGCGAGCGGCAAGGACTTCGATCGACCGCGTTATCGCGAGCTGCTGCACGTCCTGGGAGACGGGGACGTACTGGTGGTGCTTTCTATCGACCGACTTGGTCGTAATTACTCCGAGATTCTTGAGGAATGGCGACGCATTACCAAGGAGCTCGGGGTTGCCATTGTGGTGTTGGACATGCCATTGCTTGACACGCGCGTCAGGGCCAGCGGCGCGCCGGATGTGACCAACACCCTGATTGCCGATATTGTGCTGCAACTGCTGAGCTACGTGGCGCAGGTGGAGCGCGAGAATATCCATCGGCGCCAGGCGGAGGGAATTGCAGCGGCGCGGGCGCGAGGGGTCCGTTTCGGTCGACCTCGCAAGCCGTGCCCTCCTCAGTTTGAGCTGGTGCGCGATAGCTATGAGGCGGGCGATATTACCCGCAGCCAGGCAGCAAAGTGCCTGGGCGTGTGCGTGGGGACGTTCGATCGCTGGATGCGCGAGGCGGGGTAGGGGTTTGCGTCGCTTTGTCGCTTCCTGTTGCGATTCAACTTTTGATACGGTGACGATGTCATTTGGGGCTACACTCGCTGATATTCAAAAAAAGGAGGTTGGCCCTTGGCGCGCGTAAAACAAATAATCGGATGGACCGCGATCGTTCTGTTCGCTGCAACGCTGGTGGGCATCTGGGTGCTGACGGAGCAAAATGCGGTGGAGACGTCGTTGCTGAGCGAGTCCACCGCGCGTGTGGTGGAGGGTCAGGCTACGGGCGTTCAGGCTGCCGATGCCACGGGTGAAGCCCAGACGGAGAACGGAATGACCGGGGGCACCGATTCGGCTGCCTCGAATATCCGGTCTGGCCGACTTGCTTCCATTCGCATGTGGGTGGGCACGAACGTCCGTCGCGTTGCCCATACCGTAGAGTTTTTCTTCGTCGGATTGTTCGCCTCGGTGGTCGTGGTTTGCTTTTCCAGGCGTCCGTGGAGCGTATACTCCCGTTGCGTGCCCGTATTGCTCTTTTGCGCCGCCTGCTCCGTTGGCGATCAGGTACATAAGATCTTTGTTCCCGGCAGGCATTTCGACGTTATCGATTTAGGATTCGATGCTGCGGGCTATGTCACCGCCATGCTGTTGGTATTGCTGGCAGCGGCGTTGGTGCGCCATGCGACTCGGCCGATCGGCGCCCATGCGAGGCGCTAGCCTTAAGACGAGACATCGCGACTGCCTATGCTTCGACATTGACTACAATAACGGCTGCAATCGCGAGTGGTCGTCGATGTGCAGTTTTCCAGACACCTGTTTTCTCTAAGAAAGGAAATCCCATGGCGGTATTGTTTGTTGAATATCCCAAGTGCTCGACCTGTAAGAAGGCCAAGGCATGGCTGGACGAACATGGGGTAGAGTATATCGATCGCGATATCGTTTTGGACAATCCCACGGCTGATGAGCTTGCGACCTGGATTGCTCGTTCGGGGCTGCCGGTGCGGCGCTTCTTTAATTCGTCGGGCATGAAATATCGAGAGCTGGGCCTGAAGGCGCGTCTGGATGCGGGCATGACGGATCGGGAATGCTACGAGCTGCTGGCGACCGACGGCATGCTGGTCAAGCGTCCGCTGCTGGTGGGCGACGACTTTGCGATTCCTGGGTTTAAGGAAGCGACCTGGACCGAGGTGCTGCTGTAGTGGTTGCGGAAAGTGCGTCCCGTTTTGAGCTCGGATTCCGGGACGCAGTTTCCGGTTGAAGGGGCTAGCGGAAATCGTATCCCAGTTTGAGCGCGAAATCTGGGATACGGTTTCCGTTTGGGGCCTCTAGGGGAAAGCGCGTCCCGTTCTGGACGTAAATTCCGGGATGAGCTTTCCGGTTGGCGGGCATGCGCACTATCCCGGCTGGCGGGCATATGCGCTAATCCTCAAGCCGCGCCCATTCGTGCGGATCGTAGACCTTTACGTGCTTGTTGGGCTTGCCGCTCCAGTACTCCTCGTCCATAAAGGGCAGATATGCCTGAACGCCGGGGCAGATAAAGGGAATCCGCTGCTGTTGCAGTCGCTCGCGCTGGCGCTGCTCCAGGTGCGCCTCGGATATGACGGTCGGCATACCGGACAACTCGACGAGGCTTGCCTGGATTCGCTTAAGGTCGGGGAGTCCCGCGTGCCATGACATCCGCATGATCAAAAAGGATGCACGGCGGTATTTTGCCTGCATCACCGTGATGGCGGGGCGCAGTGTGGGATGGATTTTGTCCCGTTCGGGCCAAAGGTCAGCAGTGATCTCGAGGCCCAGGGTCTCCCATAGGTAATCAAGCTCTTCGTCCATGGCGCCTCGATATCCGTGCAATGATGACGGTTCGATTGTGCCATCAGCCGTGAGTGCTGCATTGTTGTAATCTACCAGCGGTAGATGTGGGATGTTTTACGGGCTTTGACGCCGTAGGTGTCGCTGGTGCTTCACAGGTCCTTCACGTGTTGGCCGTATTTGACTGAATTTCAAAAAAGTCAAAATTGGGGCTTGCGTCATGGCGAGACTTCCCGTATATTTCTTTCTTGCGCAAAGGCACAGCCGAGCGCAGCGATGCAGTCATTGGGATGTCGTCTAATGGCAGGACAGCGGATTCTGGTTCCGTCAATGGGGGTTCGACTCCCTCCATCCCAGCCATTGCATTTGCTACATATGGCCCGTTCGTCTAGCGGTTTAGGACGCCGCCCTCTCAAGGCGGAGATCACCAGTTCGAATCTGGTACGGGCTACCCACAAATGAATGCCCGGGCCTCGTAAGAGACCCGGGTTTTGTGTATCGACCGTATATGCGGCGCCTGCCGTGTTTCGCTCAGATTGAGGAGTAGCCATGGATCTGCCCATCAGCTTGCAAGACATCACGTATGCCGAGAACTATCTGGCGCAGGGCGACCTGGCTACGGCGACACCGCTGCTGGAGCGCCTGGTGGAGCTCGCCGAGGAGTATATCGACGCCGAGTGCAAGACGGAGGAGAAGCGCCAATACTTTAGCTTCGATAGCAAGTTTGAGCGCTTGGCCTATCGCCGCGTGGAGAAGGATCCGCGCGAGCTCGTGCAGGTCGAGGTGCCGTTTGACCGCCTGTACTCTGACATGGCGTTTGCCTACATTCGCCAGCAGGATTATGTGAGCGCTCGTAATGCCCTGATGCAGGCCGTGCGTTGGGACCCCATGAACTGCAACTATCGCTTGGACTTGGCCGAGCTGTTCCGCGCACTCGAGGACAAGCAAGAATGGGCATCGCTCTCGTTCTCGGTGCTGGAGCGTGCAAGCGATGGCAAGTGCGCCGCCCGCGCCTATTCCAACCTGGGCCAGTACTTCTTGGAGCCCGAGACCGAGAATGTCTCGGCCGCCGTGGGTTGCGCGCGTCTGGCACTGCGCTTAGCGCCCAACGATGCACACACGACGCGCCTGCTCAACAAGATCCATACCACCTATCCGGATGCCGCCGAGGAGAGCGACGAGCACGTGATGGGTGAACTGGCCCTGCAAGGCGTGCCGACCTCGCCTTCGGCCGAGATTGCCATCTGCCTGATTATGTGCGCGACAGATGCTGCAAGCGACGGCGACAAGCAGGAGGCCACGCGCCTGACGGTGCGTGCTCGCGACTTGGTGGGCGAGGAGGCCTGCGCGGCGATTATCAAACTGGTGCGCGAGAGCGACGCTGAGCTCAATGCTGAGCGCAAGGCAAAGCGCCACGCCGCGGGCTCAAACGCCGATGGAGCCAAGGAGGCCGGCGATGCCCAGTAAGCGCGAGCGTAAGCTCATCTCCAAGAATCGCTCGGCACACCACGAGTATTTTATCGATGAGACCTTTGAGTGCGGCATTGAGCTGAGCGGTACCGAGGTCAAGTCGATTCGCGAGCGCGCGTGCCAGATCACCGACACCTTTGCACTGATTCGTGGCGGCGAGTGCTGGCTCGTGGGCCTGCATATTCACCCTTATAGCCATGGTGGCGTGTGGAATCGCGACCCTGATCGCCGCCGTCGTCTGCTGTTGCACCGCAAGGAGATTGACTTTCTCGACGGTAAGCTACGTAATCGCGGCTATGCACTGGTGCCGCTGGAACTCTACTTTAATACTGACGGCCGCGTAAAGCTGCTGCTGGGCCTAGGCCGCGGCAAAAAGCTTTACGACAAGCGCGAGGATATGGCCAAGCGCGATGTCCAGCGCGAGATTGACCGCGCCCTCAAGGAGCGTAACCGCTAGACGCTCTGTACAAGTTGCGGTGGAATAGTTCCTGTTTGAGGCCAAATACCCGACAAGCAGGAACTATTTCACCGCAACTTGGTGGAGGGACTTGGCTGACCTGCAATCTTGGCACATATGTGTATGGGGCGGCGTCCGTTATGGGCGCCGCCTTTTTTGTGGGTACATACATCCATAAGGTACCAACCCGGGTTAGGGGAGTGATCGTTATGGACAAAACTGCGTTCTTTACCATGCCGAGTGGTCTGTACGTGGTGAGCGCTGCGGCAGACGGGCTGCGCGCCGGCTGCGTCATCAATACGGCGGTGCAGGTGACGTCCATGCCGCCGCGCATTTCGGTTGCTGTGAACAAGGACAACGTCACCTCGGGCGTCATCGCATCGGCCAAAGCGTTTGCACTGACTGTAATCGACCAGACGGCCGATATGCCCTACATCGGCAACTTTGGGTTCCGCACCAGCAGCGATTATGACAAGTTTGCCAAATACGAGACCCGCGAGACGGCACTGGGCATGCCCTATGTGCCCGAGCACGCGGCGGCCCTGTTTAGCTGCCGTTTGATCGACACTGTGGATGTGGGCACGCATCTGCTGTTTATTGGCGAGGTCGAGGATGCCGAGCGCCTGAGCGACGAGACGCCGCTGACGTACGACTACTATCACAAGGTGCTAAAGGGCAAGACGCCGCCCAAAGCCTCGTCGTATCAAGGCTAGAAATGTTCTAAAAATACTTGCATTATACTATTGAGAATATATACTAATAAGTAAGTACACCAGCAGTCACGTTCGAGAGGAGAACATCATGGCTGAGGAAAAGAAGACGTATAAGTTTGTGTGCACCGTTTGCGGTTACGAGGTTGAGGTCGACACGCCCGAGCTGCCCGAGGATTACGTGTGCCCGGTGTGCGGCGTCGGTCCCGATCAGTTTGAGCTCGTCGAGGAGTAACTCGCAGGCACACGGCGAAAGCCGAACATAGCTCTGTCCAAGGGTCCCGGTCGAATTCTCGGCCGGGACCCTTTTGATTTATCTGACGGTTTAAAACGGTCTCACGTGTTACAGATTAAGACGTTATATCTGGACAGCCACGCCATCCCAATTACATTCCCGTTAGCAGCACGATGTCGAGAATCGTCACGATGGCACCGATCCCTACGAGCAACGCGTTGAGCGGGCGTGAATTGGCATATTTGCCCATGACGCGGCGTGAACTGGTGAGCCGTATGAGCACAAAGACCGTAATCGGCAGCTGAAGCGACAGCAGCGCCTGACTCCAAATGAGACCCTCAAAAGGATTCGGGACGACCAGGCACGCCGCCACTGCGCCGACGAAACAGGCCGCCACTCCGATCGAGGAATGTCGGTCGTGGATGTCATATTCCTCGTCGAACATGCCCGCGGTGATGGTTCCCGCCGCCATGCCCGCTGTCACGCTGCTCGATAGTCCCGCGAACAGCAGCGCTACCGCAAAGATGGTCGAGCTCGCCGGGCCTAAGATGGGGGAGAGCGTGGCCGCTGCGACGGCGAGGTCGTCTACGACCATACCGTGCGCAAAGAAGGTCGTTGCGGCCAGGATGACCATGGCCGAGTTGATTGCCCAGCCCACGCCCATCGAAAAGAGCGTGTCGAAGAGCTCGTAGCGCAGGCGTTCTTCGATAACTTGCTCGCCTTGGCCTTCGAAGTGCATGGATTGGATGACCTCAGAGTGCAGGAAGAGGTTGTGGGGCATAACGACCGCGCCTAGGACACTTACGATAATCGCGGCCGAGCCGGTGGGCATACTGGGTGTGATCCAGCTTGCGGCGGCCTGCGGCCAGTCGACCTTGACCAGCGCAAGCTCGGCCAAAAACGAGAGTCCTACCACGCCTACGAAGGCGATGATCCATCGCTCGGCGCGCTTGTAGGAGTTCGTCATGAGCATCGCCATCGATACTGCCGCCACGATGGCGCAGCCCGCACGCACGGGCAGCCCAAAGAGCATTTGAAGGGCAATCGCACCACCCAGGACCTCGGCCATGGCGGTGGCGATCGTGGCTAGATATGCGCTGCCGAGTATCGCACGCCCGACGAGGCGGGGGAGGTAACGTGTCGTGGCCTCGGCAAGACAGGCGCCCGTGGCGATGCCCAGGTGCGCCGCGTTGTGCTGCAGCACAATGAGCATAATCGTGGACAGCGTGACGATCCACAGCAGCGTGTAGCCAAACTGCGAGCCCGCTGCCATATTGGAGGCCCAGTTGCCCGGGTCGATAAAGCCGACGGTTACGAGCAGCCCGGGGCCGATGTGCCGCGCAATGTCTAGGCCTCCGTGACCACCGGTGCGTCGGGAGCCAAAGTGTTGTTTGAGATGGTTGAGCATGGTGCGCTCCTGCGTATGGGCGGCGTGACGTCGCATCTGGGCCGTGCGGCGCCACGCGTCGGATTTGGGTTGGGGCTACTTGTGCGCTTTGCCCTGATTGGCCACGGCGTCAATCTTGGCGGCGATGGTCACTGGGTCGCCGATGTAGCGCTTGTCGAGGACGTTGAAATCGGTGTCGAAGGTGTAGACAAGCGGCACGCCGGTGGGGATGTTGACCTTGAGGATCTCCTCGGGCGTGAGGTGCTCGAGCTTCATGACGAGTGAGCGCAGGGAGTTGCCGTGTGCGGCGATGAGCACGCGCTTGCCGGCGAGCATCTGGGGGCGAATCTCGTCTTCGAAATAAGGCCAGGCGCGGGCTATCGTGTCCTTGAGGCATTCGGTATAGGGCAGCTGGTCGGGTGCGACATCACGGTATTGCTCCTGTGTGTGAGGGTCGCGACCGTCGCCCGGCTCGAGCGCCGGCGGGCAGACATCGAAGGAACGGCGCCAGATGAGCACCTGCTCGTCGCCGTGCTCCGCCGCGGCATCGGCCTTGTTGAGACCCTGCAGCGCGCCGTAGTGGCGCTCGTTGAGCTTCCAGGATTTGATGACGGGCAGCCATTCGTGGTCCATCTGGCCGAGCACGATGTTGAGGGTGTGGATCGCGCGCTTGAGGCGCGAGGTGTAGCAGATGTCAAAGTCGAAGCCCGCTTCCTTGAGGGCGCGGCCGCCTGCCGCCGCCTCTTCGCGGCCCGTGTCGGTGAGCTCGACATCGGTCCAGCCGGTGAACAGGTTGAGCTTGTTCCACTCGGATTCTCCGTGACGGATAAGGACGAGTTGCATCGTCTGCCGGTCTGCCTGGTTTGCCATAGGGGCCTCCTTAATGTGGCACGGGACGCGTGCCGTTTGTTTGACGCCGCAAAGGATACCCGTTTTAGGCTAAAAAGTTAACCACGACTAACAAAATATTGGTCCAGCGGGGATGGGTTGGTGCATTGGGGACATGCTGTTCTGCTCCAAAAGGTGTACGTCAGCCTCCAAAGATGTCGTTTTTTGACATGTTTGGAGGCTGATGTACGCGTTTGATGGCAAGACGTAGATGTCCCGCGCGCGTTACGCGATTGTTTCGAAACGGGCGGGAAACACAACGGGCCGGCGATGCTCCTAGTATGCCTGTTCAACTGACTGTCTAAATATCTAGGAGAGGATCGCGATGCAGGCAGATTCCGCTCAGCAGCAGGGCCTTTATCGCCCCGAATTCGACCACGATGCATGTGGCATCGGCGCGCTTGCCGATATCAACGGTGAGCGCCATCACCAGATTCTGGACGATGCACTGTCCATTCTGGTCAACTTGGAGCACCGCGGCGGCACGGGACTCGAGAAGAACACCGGCGACGGCGCTGGCATCCTGTTCCAGGTTCCGCATCACTTTTTCCGTAAAGAGGCTCAGAAGTGCGGCCAGATTCTGCCGGCAGAGGGCGACTATGGCGTGGCCATGCTGTTCTTCCCGCAGGACGACAAAGGCGTAGAGGATGCCCGCCGCGTGTTTGAGGAGGGTTGCGCCGAGGCCGGCGTGCCGCTGCTCTTTTGGCGCGAGGTGCCGGTCGACCCGCACGACCTGGGCGAGACGGCCCGCGCCTGCATGCCCACTATCCTGCAGGCCTTCCTGGGCCGTCCGGACGACACGCCGGCAGGTGACGCCTTCGAGCGTCGCCTGTACGTGTGTCGCCGCACCATCGAGAAAAAGGCCGACGCCGAGTTTGCCCTGCGCGGCAAGATCTTCTACGTGTGCTCCATGAGCTCGCGCACTATCGTGTACAAGGGCATGCTGGTCGCCACGCAGATGCGCCGTTTCTTCATCGATCTCAACGACGCCGCCGTCAAGACGGCCGTGGCGCTCGTTCACTCGCGCTACTCCACCAACACCACGCCCAGCTGGGAGCGCGCGCACCCCAACCGCTTTATCATCCATAACGGCGAGATCAACACCCTCAAGGGCAACGTCAACTGGATTCGCGCCCGCGAGCCCAACCTGTACAGCCCCGTGCTGCAGCACGATCTTGAGCGCGTGATGCCCATCATCAACCGCGAGGGTTCCGACTCCGCGATTCTGGACAACGTGCTTGAGTTCCTGGTCATGAACGGTCGCCCGCTCACGCGTGCCGCGTCCATGTTGCTGCCCGAGCCGTGGGATCACAACGACAGCCTGAGTGAGGAGCGCCGCGCCTACGACGCTTACCAGTCCATGCTCATGGAGCCGTGGGACGGTCCGGCCGCCATCGCCTTTACCGACGGTCGCACGCTGGGCGCTGCCCTCGACCGCAACGGCCTGCGTCCCGCCCGCTACTATGTGACGCGCGACGGCCGCTTTATGCTGGCGAGCGAGGTGGGCACCATCGAGGTGAGCCCCGAGAACATCCTGACGAGCGGCTGTCTGGGACCGGGCCAGATGCTCGAGGTCGATTTTGCCCGCGGGCGCGTCATCTACAACGACGAGCTGCGTGCCCGCTTTGCCAAGGAAAAGCCCTACCGCGACTGGATTGCCGAGGAGACGCTGACCGTTGACGCGCTCGATGAGCCCGTTGCGGCAGCGCCCGCCGAGGACGCCGAGGTGTCCGCCGCCGTGCGAATGGCCAAGCTCGGCTACCACTGGGATGACGTCGACGAGGTCGTGCGTCCCATGGCCCAGCAGGGTAAGGCCCCGCTCGCCTCGATGGGCATCGACGCGCCGCTGGCCTGCCTGTCCAAAAAGACGCGTTCGTTCTTCGACTACTTCTATCAGCTGTTCGCCCAGGTCACGAATCCGCCGATCGATGCCCTGCGCGAGCATATGGTCACCTCGACCACGCTCTACCTGGGCAACCACGGCAACCTGCTCGAGGACTCCCGCACGGCCTGCCAGCTGGTGCGCTTGGAGCGCCCGTTGCTCAACGAGGAGGAGTTCGAGCGTATCTGTGCCATCGACCGTGTGGGCTTTAAGACCCGTCGCTTCCGTGCCGTCTACCGTCGCGATGCCGGCGAGGGCGCGCTGCAGGCTGCGCTCAAGCAGCTTGCCGAGGACGTCGAGACTGCGGTCCGCGACGGCGTGAACATCGTGGTGCTGAGCGATCGCGCCGGGGCGGGTGAGGTGCCCGTGCCGTCGCTGCTCGCCGTGGGCTGCGTGCACAACCACCTGATCCGCGCCGGCGTGCGTACCTTTGCCGACATCGTGGTGGAGTGCGGCGACGCCGTGTCTCCGCACGACTTTGCGGCACTGGTGGGCTACTCCGCGAGCGGCATCTATCCGTACAACGCGCATGCGTGCATCCGCAATCTGGCGTCACGCGGCGACCTGGACGTGACGGCCGAGCAGGGCATCGCCAACTACAACAAGGCTGCGACCGCCGGCATCGTCTCCATCATGTCCAAGATGGGCATCTCCACGGTGCAGAGCTACCACTCCGCGCAGATCTTCGAGGCCGTGGGCTTCACTCCGGAGTTTGTCAACGCGTACTTCGCCGGCACGGTGAGCCGTGTGGGCGGTATGGGTGTCGAGGACGTCGAGCGCGAGCAGAATGAGCGCTACGACGCCGCGCTCGCTATCCTTAAGAGCCCGGCTCCCGATCAGCTGCCCACGCTGGGTCTGACCAAGTGGCGCCCGCTCGGCGGCGAGGATCACCTTATCGACCCGCAGACCGTCTACCTGCTGCAGACCGCCTGCCGCGAGGACAGCTACGACACCTTTAAGGAGTACAGCGCCCGCCTGCACCGCACCGGCCGTGCCGTGCGTCTGCGTGACCTGCTGGACTTTAATGCCAACGGTCGCACGCCGGTTTCGCTCGACGAGGTGGAGCCCGCGCTCAACATCGTCCGCCGCTTTAACACCGGCGCCATGTCGTACGGTTCCATCAGCAAAGAGGCACACGAGTGCATGGCCATTGCCATGAACCGCCTGCACGGCCGTTCCAACTCCGGCGAGGGCGGCGAGGATCCGCGCCGCGAGACCCCGCTGGCTAACGGTGACTCCAAGAACTCCGCCATCAAGCAGGTGGCAAGCGCGCGCTTTGGCGTGACGAGCCGCTACCTGTGCAGCGCCTTCGAGATTCAGATCAAGATGGCCCAGGGCGCCAAGCCCGGCGAGGGCGGCCACCTGCCCGGCAAGAAGGTCTACCCCTGGATCGCCGAGGTCCGTCAGTCCACGCCCGGCATCGGCCTGATCTCGCCCCCGCCGCACCACGATATTTACTCTATCGAGGACCTGGCAGAGCTGATCTTTGACCTTAAGAACGCCAACCCCGGCGCACGCGTGTCGGTCAAGCTGGTCAGCGAGGCCGGTGTCGGCACCATCGCCACCGGTGTGGCCAAGGGCGCTGCCGACAAGATCTTGATCAGCGGCCATAACGGCGGCTCGGGTGCCGCGGCGCGCGATTCCATCTGGCATGCGGGCCTGCCGCTGGAGCTTGGCCTTGCCGAGGCCCAGCAGACGCTGCTGCAAAACGGCCTGCGCTCGCGCGTGGTGCTCGAGGCCGACGGCAAACTCATGGACGGCACCGATGTTGCCGTCGCCTGCCTGCTGGGTGCCGAGGAGTTTGGCTTTGCGACCATGCCGCTCATCTCGATGGGCTGCCTCATGCAGCGCGACTGCCAGCAGGATACCTGCCCCGCCGGCATCGCTACGCAAAACTGCCGCCTGCGTCGCGGCTTCCGCGGCAAGCCAGAGCACGTCGAGCACTTTATGCTCTTTGTTGCCGAGCAGCTGCGCGAGGTCATGGCGAGCCTGGGCTTCCGCACCGTCGACGAGATGGTCGGCCATCCCGAGTGCCTGCGCCAGATCGAGGTCCCGGGCAACCGCAAGGCCAACCTGCTCGATCTGTCGCCCGTGCTGGCAAGCGCGACCTGTGAGTTTGGTGCCCACATCCCGGGCGCCGACGGCCGTCACTTCCTGCCCCAGATGGCTGCGGACAGCGAGCTCGACAAGACGCTCGACTCCACGCTGTTTGTGCCCTATACGGCCGATGCCCGTGCGCACCTGCGCCCGATTCGCTTTCGCGCCGATATCGCCAACGTCAACCGTTGCGTGGGCACCATCTTGGGCAACGCGGTGACCAAGGCGCATCCCGAGGGCCTGCCCGCCGGCTCCATCACCATCGATTGCGATGGTTCGGCCGGTCAGAGCTTTGGCGCTTTCCTGCCGCGCGGCATTACGCTCAACGTGTGCGGCGACGCCAACGACTACTTTGGCAAGGGCCTTTCGGGCGGCGAGGTGTCGGTGCGCCCCAACCCGCATGCGACCTACAAGTTCGACGAGAACATCATCGTGGGCAACGTTGCGTTCTTTGGCGCCACGAGCGGTCGCGGCTTCATTAACGGCCTGGCCGGCCAGCGCTTTGGCGTACGCAACTCCGGTGCCACGGTGGTGGTCGAGGGCTGCGGCAACCATGGCTGCGAGTACATGACGGGAGGTCTGGCGCTCATCTTGGGCGAAGTCGGGCAGAATTTTGCCGCCGGCATGACAGGCGGCGTGGCCTATGTCTTTGATCAGTACGGCACGCTCAGTGCTCGCGTGAACCACGAGAGCGTGGAGCTCAAGGCCCCGACGGCCGGCGAGCTGGCGCAGATTCGCGAGCTCATCCAGGAGCACGTGGACGCGACGCAGAGCCCGCGCGGTATTAAGCTGCTCTACAGCTTTGAGACGATGAGCAAGCACTTTGTGAAGGTCATTCCAACCGAGTACGAGCGCGTGCTGGCGATTGTCGCTGCGGCCGAGGCTGTGGGCAAGACGCATGCGCAGGCCGAGGAGCTGGCGTTTGACATCGTGACCGATCGCGCGAGTGACGCGGATGTTGCTCGCTTCGATGTTGCGGGCGGTGTCGCTGGCGCTGCGCCCGCCACCGCCAGCTCTGTTGCTTCGACCAAGAAGGAGGCGTAAGTGCCATGGGTAAGCCCGGTGCTTTTCTTGATATCGATCGCGTGACCCATGAGCTGCGCCCCGTGGAGGAGCGCAGCCGCGATTTCGATCCGCTGTACGTGGAGCTCGACGACGATGCACGTCGCGCCCAGGCGAGCCGCTGCATGATGTGCGGCGTGGCGTTTTGTCAGATGGGCGCGAGCTTTGGCAAGGCACGTCCGAGCGGCTGTCCGCTGCACAACCTGATTCCCGAGTGGAACGAGCTGGTGTATCGCGGCCGCTGGGACGAGGCTGCCGAGCGCCTGTCGCTCACCTCTCCCATGCCAGAGTTTACGAGTCGCGTGTGCCCGGCGTTGTGCGAGGCCGCGTGCAACCTGGGCTCGGTCGACGGCCAGCCCACGACGATTCACGACAACGAGCGTGCGATCAGCGACCATGAGTGGGCCGACGGCGGTCCGCGTCGCTTTGAGCCGGCAGGGGAGGGCGCGCCCACGGTTGCCGTGGTGGGCTCCGGTCCTGCTGGTCTGGTGGCAGCATGGGAGCTTGCGCGTCGCGGTGCCCGCGTGACGGTGTTTGAGCGTGACGACCGCCCGGGCGGCCTGCTCATGTACGGCATTCCCAACATGAAGCTCGAGAAGTCCGTGGTCGAGCGTCGCGTGGCGCTCATGCGCGAGCTAGGCATTGTGTTCGAGCTGGGTGCTGACGTTACGAACCCTGCGGTAGCGTCCAAGCTCAATGCCTTTGACGCCGTTGTGGTGGCTGCCGGTGCTCGTGCGCCCCGCGGTCTTTCGGCTACGAATGTGGATGCTCCGGGCGTGGTGTATGCCGTGGACTACCTGACGGCTTCGACCGTCTCGGTGCTCGATGGCGGTGAGCCCGCGGTGAACGCGCGCGGCCTGGACGTTGTGGTCATTGGCGGCGGCGATACCGGCAACGACTGCGTGGGTACCGCGGTGCGCCAGGGTGCGCGCAGCGTGCGTCAGTTTGAGTTCTTGCCGGCCGCGCCCGATAAGCGTGCAGCGAGCAACCCTTGGCCGCAGTGGCCCAACGTTAAGAAGACCGACTACGGTCAGCAGGAGGCTATCGCTGCGATGGGTGGCGAGATGCGTGCCTGGGGCGTGGATACGCTCGAGGTGCTGCTGGACAAGAAGGGTGCGGCTGCGGGTCTGCGCGTGGTCGACCTGGACTGGTCGGCCGGCAAGCCCGAACGCATTGCGGGCTCCGAGCACGAGGTGCCGGCGCAGCTGGTGCTCATCGCCTGCGGCTTTACGGGTCCCGAGCACGGCGTGTTCAATGCCGTTGGCGTGCCCGTTGCCGCCGCTGGCCGTCCGTTGCCGGTGATGGCTGCCGAGGGCTCGCACCTCGCGGCCCGCGTGGATGGCGTTGCTGCGGATGCCGCGCCGGTGTATGTGGCGGGTGATGCCCGCAACGGCAGTTCGCTCGTTGTGAACGCCATGGCCGATGCCCTGGCCTGCGCAGCCGAAGTCGCCGAGGCGCTGGAGTTGTAAGGTAGTCATTTAAGAACGTCCCCAATGACTAGTCATTTTTTTGTCTAGTCGTTGGACGTTCTTTGCGAGCGATTTGCTCGTTTGTCGACGTACGGGTGTTCATTTGTCGACTTCTTGGGCTGTGGTCACCTGTTGTTTCTGTGGTGGCTGTGGGTATCTGGCTCAAAAGGACGGGTTGGCCGTCTATGTTTACCTGCGATTTTGTTGCGGTGCGCATTTTCGGTCAAGCTTTTAGTCAAGTGTTTGGTCAGCATCTGGTTTGCAGCCGGAGGCCTATTTTGTCCGTGCTGACAGTGGCAGCCCACCCTCCTCGTAAGCTCAAATTGAGGTTCATCAGTTTGAGGAGGATGTCATGGCTGATCATGTTTTGGACCGGGGACGTCTGACCGAGGCCGTCGGTAACGATATTGCCGACATGGCTCAGTTTTGGATGCTGCGCAAGTTTCAGTTTTTGGAGTCGGCGCGCACACAGTTCGAAGTGATAGTCGATCCATGGCTCAGCTATTGCGAGGAGCCTTCGCAAAACGAAATCATGGCCTATAACATGGCATTTACCGATTGGCTGCTGTTCGAGCGTCCCTATTGCCATGGCAAGACGCTGCTTGAGCTGTATGTTGACGAGCCGCCGGCGTCGCTTTCGCCTGCTTCGCTCAGACGGCTCGAACAGGTACGCGACACGCACTATTTCTCTCGCTTTGGCATTTTGGACAAGGATCCTGCGACTGGTATGGTTGCGCTGCGTGACACGCGCACCGACCGTCGTTTTGATGTCTACGACCCACATATCGTGCAAAAGGAGCATTGGAGCGACGGAGCGATTGCGGTGCGCCTCGCCTGCGTCGACGATGTCTGGCTGACGGCGGGACAACTCTATCTGTATGACATCGCACGCCTGAGTGACACGGCGGTCGACGGGCCTGGCGCCGTTCATCCAGAAGACCTGGAAGATGGCTTCGACACCTCATGCATCAGCTTCTTCTTGCGCCTGGTCCGCGACATCATGGGTGCCCAGGGGCGGTACGTGAAGTCGCTTAACATCTACGAGCAGGAGTGGGAGTAGGGGATGTGGCTGGTGTCGCCCTGCTGCCCTGACTTTGTCTCAATCTGTAACGTTTAGGGACAAAAAACCGGTCTACCTGTTACAGATTGAGACGAACGCTTGGGCGCCGCTGGTTTGTCTAAATCTGTAACGTTTGGGGGGCTGGAGAACGTCTAACTGTTACAGATCGAGACGTTTGGCACCTGGTTGGGGGAATGTCTCAATCTGTAACATCTACAGGCCAAAACTCGACCTACCTGTTACAAATTGAGACAAAGGTTGGACGCGGTGTCGAAAGATCTCGATCTGTAACATCTAGCGGCTAAAAATCGGTCTCCCTGTTACAGATCAAGACATTTGTCAGCGGAGGCAACGGTGACGATGGTCCATTTGTCTGACGTGGTGGTGATGAAAGTGTCTAATACCGTTCTCAAACACAAACATGCGACTCGCAACACGTTGGCGCGGAACAGGATGCTCGCGCGGCTCACGGAGGCGACCGAGCAAGGTACGCTGCTCGCAACGCATGACAATACCGAGCTCATGTGGCTGCGGCGTCATGTGGGAACCGATGATATTGCGGAGCCCGAGCCGTATTTGTTCTGTTTTCAACATGATTGGGATGCGTTGACGCCGGCGGAGCGAGCGCTGCGTACCATCAAAGGGCTTGCGGAGTTTCATCCCGATTGGGCGTTTTGGGGTTATGACGCGGCACTTTTGTGGGGTCTGGAGGTGCCGAATGATCTGCTTGGGCCGCGTTTTCTTGTTAAGACGGGTTGTTCGGTGACGTTGAGCAGCGGGTGCAGGTTGTTGCGTCCACAGATGGCGGGCGCGCTCGAGCGTGTTGATGGCGTGCGGGTGACGTCGTTTTGGCGCACGGTGGAGGATTGCTTGCTGCGTGCGCCGTTCTCCTACGGGTTGGCGATTGCCGATTCTGCACTGCGGGCGAAAGGCGTATCACGTGGGGATTTGTGCGAGCGCCTCCGCGCCGATTGCGAGGGCAGGCGAGGGTATCGCAGGGCGCAGGTGATCGCGTCGTATGCGGACGGGCTGTCCGAAAACGGCGGCGAGTCTCGGTTCCGAGCGTTCTTTATTGCATACGGTTTTCCGGTTCCGGAGCTGCAGGTGGAGTTTCGTGATCCGCTCGATTCGAGCCAAGTGTTTCGCGTTGATTATTTTTGGAGGCTCGAGGACGGAACGTGCGTGATTGGCGAGCTGGACGGAAAGGGGAAGTATGCCTTGCAGAACGACGAGGGTCGGGAGTCGATCGACCCATTCGTGGCAGAACGTCAGCGGGAGTCCCATCTGACAATGCTCGGACACAAGGTGCTTCGGTTTACGTTTGATGAGCTCAAGAATCCGGGGAAGCTGGTTGAGAAGATGAGGCTGGCGGGTATTCCGCGACGGGCCGATTTGGCTGAGGAATGGAGATGCCGGTGGTATGGGCGCTGAGGGGTTTTGTCTCGATCTGTAACGTTTAGAGGTTATTTGAGCTCGTAACTGTTACAGATCGAGACAAACCGCTGAAACGTCGACCGAATGTCTCGATCTGTAACATCAAGGGGCCCAATAACCCTGTACCTGTTACAGTTCGAGACATTCCCCTGATGTTGCTGGGATGGGGCTGCAACGTATTCCGTCCCCCACATCCCCTCTTCCCTCCGTTAACCGATATGTTTGACTTTAGTTCGCTGCATTAGGTGATAATGGACAAATGTTCAAGTTAATTGCGAGGGAGGAGCTCGATATGGCGTCTGCCGATCGTTCCACGTTGTTTATCAATGCGACCGTCCTGGATGGTTCGGAGCATATGGAGCCGCAACCCGATATGGCCGTGACTGTTGAGCGCGGTGTCATCACGTGGATGGGGCCGAGTGCTGTGGCGCAGGCACCTGCAGGTGCCGAGGTCATCGACCTGGCAGGTGCGTATCTCATGCCCGGTCTCATCAATATGCATGTGCATCTGTGCGGTTCGGGCAAGCCGGTTTCGGCGGGCGATGCGGGCGCGCTGATGAAGAAGCTCGATAATCCCGTGGGGCGCGCCATCGTGCGCCATATTCTTAAGGGCAGCGCCCAACAACAACTGGCAAGCGGCGTGACCACGGTGCGCGGCGCGGGCGACCCGCTGTTTGCCGACATCGCCGTGCGCAACGCCATCGACGCCGGTAAGTATCAGGGTCCGCGTCTGGTGACACCGGGAACGGGTGTCACGGTGCCGGGTGGCCACGGTGCGGGCCTCTTTGCGCAGGTGGCCAATACTCCCGCAGAGGCCGCCGAACAGGTGCGCGATCTGTATGCGCGCGGTGCCGACGTCATTAAGCTGTTCGTGACGGGCGGCGTTTTCGATGCGACCGAAGTAGGCGAGCCGGGCGTGCTGCGCATGTCGGTTGAGGTTGCCGCCGCGGCGTGCAAGGCGGCGCACGAGGTTGGCCTGCCGGTCATGGCCCATGTCGAGAGCATCGAAGGTGTGAAGGCCGCGCTTCAGGCCGGCGTCGACACAATCGAGCATGGCGCTCCGATGACCCCCGAGATTCTGGAGCTGTATCGAGGCGCCGTGGGTACGCAGCTCGAGGGACGCGCACCGAGCGTGACCTGCACGATCAGTCCGGCGCTGCCGTTTGTGTTGCTCGATCCAGAAAAGACCCATTCGACCGATACGCAAAAGAAGAACGGCGACATCGTGTGCTCGGGCATTATCGAGAGTGCTCGTGCGGCGCTAGAAGCCGGTATCAAGGTAGGCCTGGGCACGGACTCGAGCTGCCCGTTCGTGACGCAGTACGACATGTGGCGCGAGGTGGCCTACTTTGCCAAGTACGTGGGCGTGAGCAATGCGTTTGCGCTGCATACGGCCACGCAGGTCAATGCCGAGCTACTGGGCCTGGGTGACGAGACCGGTACGATCGAGTGCGGCAAGGCCGCCGATATCCTGGTGACGCGCAAGAATCCGCTCGATGACCTATGCGCTCTGCGTGAGCCGATGCATGTGATGTGCCGTGGCGATCTGGTGCGCAAGCTCAAGGTGAAGCGCATTCCCGAGGTTGACGCGGAGCTCGACGCGATTATGGCCATGCCGGCAGAGGCGCTGGCCGAGGAGCTCGCCCGCGACGGCGTGGCGTAAGCGCGCGATATGGCGATGCGACAAAGGGACAATCCTTTTGTCATAATCAGAAAAAGCCGAGGTCCCAGTGCGAGGCCTCGGCTTTTATTTGTCCCATGGTATGGCGGCTATGAGCGCGTCTCCATCTTGGCATGGCACTTGGGGCAGGTGACGCGGATCTTGCCCTTGCCCTTGGGGACGGACAACATCTGGCCGCAGTTGGGGCACTTGAGGTACGCCGTGGTCTTGCGACCCTTCCACATCTTCTTGGCCGTGCGCTTGGCACGTTCAAAGTCTTCCTTGCTGGTGCCGGCCGTGCGCGAGGCGTTGGCAGCTGCAGTCCCGCCGCCCAAGCTGGCGACGAACTTGCCTAGGCCGGGGACGTTCGCGGTCGCCGTGACAAAGGCATCGTTCTCCTTGCGGCGCGCGTCGGTGTTTTTGGACAGGCCGCGCAGCACGCCAATCACGATAACGGCGATGGCGATCCAGCTGAGCCACTGAATACGGGCCATCGATCCGATCATCGCGATGATAATGCCTGCGAAGCCCAACACGACGGTGAGTTCGTCGGCGCCGTTGCGACCCTTCATAAAGTCATTCATGCGAATTGCCTTTCGTTCGATATGCTGCACGCCTTTATACCCCTTTTGGTGCATTGGGGACAGGTTAATCTGCACCAAGGTGGTGCAAACGTACCTGTCTCCCCTTGCACCAATTACTTGGCGAGCTTGTCGACGACGCGTTCGATCTCGGCGAGCTTGGCGGCTTTGAGCTCCTCGTCGCCCGATTCGATGGCCGAGGCGACGCAGCCCTCGATGTGTGCCTTCAACACATCGGCGTTGATGCGGGCGATAAGCGCCTGCGTGGCCATGAGCTGCGTGGAGATGTCGACGCAGTAACGGTCCTCATCGACCATCCGCAGAATGCCGTCGATCTGGCCGCGTGCCGTCTTGAGCATGCGGGTCACCGATTTATGGTCTGCCATCATGGCGGGTCCTCGTTTCTGGTCGATCTTCCGGATGTCCCCGTCAGTTGCGGTGAAATACGGACCGTTTAAAGACCTAGGGCGGCACAACAGTCCGTATTTCACCGCAACTTCTGAGGATTCAGTAGGCAGCGACTGCTATGCGGCGGTCACAGACAGGGCGTGGAATTTCTCGCCCGCGGCCTCGACAGCGGCGGCGAGTTGCTCGGCGGTTACGGTGTCGGCGCACTCAACCTGGACGGTCTGGGTCTCGTGATCGGCGTCGGCGTCGGTCACGCCGGCAACGTTGAGCAGTGCCGTCTCGACAGTAGCGTCGCAGTGGCCGCACATAAGGCCGGAAGTCTTGATCGTGTAACGCATGGGTGTTCCTCTCTGTTGTGTCGGCTTTCCCAGGCACCCGACCTTGACCTTCAAGCCGTCGCTCGCGTACCAAAGTACGCGTCGCTCCTCTTTCAGGTCAATCTCGGGCACCTGGAAAACCCGTTCTAAATGAACGTAATAGTGATCCTATTTTGCCACTTTAGGCATAAAGGATTTTAAGCGCAGCGCATTGGACACGACGCATACGCTCGACAGGCTCATCGCTGCGGCGCCAAACATCGGCGAGAGCTGCCATCCGGTGAGCGGGAAAAATACGCCCGCCGCCAGCGGAATGCCGATGCCGTTGTAGAACAGCGCCCAGAACAGGTCTTGCTTGATGTTGCGAATCGTGGCGCGCGAAAGTTCGATGGCGCGGGCGACGTCCATGAGATCGCTGCGCATGAGCACCACATCTGCCCCCTCCTTGGCGATGTCGGCGCCGGTGCCGATGGCAAGGCCCACGTCGGCGCGCGCCAGGGCGGGGGAGTCGTTGATGCCGTCGCCCACCATGGCGACCTTGCCGCCCGCATCCTGCAGCTCGCGCACGTGGCGCTCCTTGTCGGCGGGGAGGACGTCGGCGATGACCTGCTCGCGGCTCAGCCCCACGCGGCGGGCGATGGCCTCGGCTGTCACACGGTTATCGCCGGTGAGCATGCGCACGTCGACGCCAAGCGAGCGCAGTGCGGCGATGGCTCCGGCGCTCGTCTCCTTGACCTCGTCAGCCACGGCAATGGTGCCGGCAAGCTCGCTGTTCTTGGCAAAGAACAGCGGCGTCTTGCCCTCGGCGGCAAATTGCTCGGCAAGACCCGCGGGCACGGTAACGCCCAACTCGTTCATCAGGCGTACGTTGCCGGCTGCAATGGCGTTTTGCCCCTCGCGCGCCGTAACGCCGCGACCGGGCACGGCGGCAAAGTCCTCGACCATGCGTGCGACGATCCCGCGTGTCTCGCACTCGGCCATAATCGCCTCGGCCAGCGGGTGCTCGCTCGAGCGCTCCAACGCGGCGGCCAGCTTGAGCAGCGCCTTTTCGCTCATGGCGGGCGATCCGTCGGCGCGCGTGGCTACCACGATATCGGTCACGGCAGGCTTGCTGCGAGTGACCGTTCCCGTCTTATCGAGCACCACGGTGCCCACGCTGCGCAGATTCTCCAGCGCCTCGGCGCTCTTGAACAGAATGCCCATCTCGGCGCCCTTGCCGGTGCCGACCATAATGGCGACGGGCGTGGCCAGGCCCAGCGCACACGGGCAGCTGATCACCAGCACGGCGACGGCGGAGGTGAGCGCTTCGTTGATGCTTCCGGTCAGCGCCATCCACGCCACAAAAGTTACGGCAGAGATTACAAACACCACGGGCACGAACACGCCGGCGACCTTGTCGGCCATGCGGGCGATGGGCGCCTTGGTGGCGTTGGCGTCCTCGACGAGCTGGATAATCTTGGCGAGCGACGTGTCGGCGCCCACACGCGTGGCGCGGAAGGTAAACGAGCCCGTGCGGTTGACCGTGGCCGCGTTGACAGTGTCGCCGGCGGTCTTCTCCACGGGGATGGACTCGCCGGTCAGCGCACTTTCGTCCACGGCCGAGCTGCCCTCGAGCACCACGCCGTCAACGGGGATAGACTCGCCGGGACGCACGCGCAGCACCTGGCCGGGCAGAATGGCATCGACGTTGACGGTGGTCTCGGTACCGTCGACGGCCACGACGGTCGCGGTCTTGGGCGCCAGGTCAATGAGCGCCTCGATGGCGCCGCCGGTTTTGGATTTGCTGCGTGTCTCGAGGTATTTGCCCACGGTGACGAGCGACAGGATTGTGCCTGCGCTCTCAAAATACAGGTTGTCCATGCTCGTCATCATAGCCTCGTGCACCTGACCTGCGGCTAGCTGGTCGGCCATGATAAACATGGCGTAGAGCGACCAGGCGATGGAGGCGGTGGCGCCCACGGCAATAAGGGCGTCCATGGTGGGCGCGCCGTGCGCGAGCGATTTAAACCCGTTGATAAGGTATGCGTCGTTGACGTAGACGATGGGGGTGAGCAGGACGAGCTCGGTGAGCGCGAGCGTCATGCTGTGGGTGTGGTCGGTGAAGACGCCGGGCAGTGGCCAGCCGAGCATATGCCCCATGCCTATGTAGAACAGCGGGATGAGGAAGATGATCGAGATGATGAGGCGGGTGCGCATGGCGGAGGCGGCGGCCTCCAGCTTTTTGGTGGGCGACTCCATATGGGCGGCGCCGGACCTGGCTTGCGCGCTGCCGCTTTGGGCGGCGTCGGTGCCCGTGCTGACGGGCGAGGCCGAGTAGCCAGCGCGATCGACAGCGCTGCAGATGTCGTCGGGGGTGACCTGCGCGGGGTCATAGTCGACCATCATGGAACCGGCGAGCAGATTGACCGCGACGCTCTCGACGCCGTCGAGCTTGCTCACGGCGCGGTCTACGTGCGCCTGGCAGGCGGCGCACGTCATGCCGCCCACATCGAATTTATCTTGAGCCATGGCTTCTCCTTTCTGTGGTCCGGTATTGGAATTGTTAACCTGCCGATACTATACACCCATACCCCCTGGGGGTGTCTAGTAGTAGTTGGAATGTATGACTTTTCATTACAGATGAGGGTGGCTGCTCAATCGGCGGTCGTCTTTGCCAAACATCTCGATCTGTAACATCTAGACCGGTTTTTGGGTTCTAACTGTTACAGATCGAGACAATTGCCGGGGAGGGGTCCCGTCACGGCAAGACGCCCGCTCTCTAGATACAGAATCCGGGGATCACACAGGTTCGTTTGTTTGGCTTGTCCGCAGGCGTTGCGTACGTAAAGACGTCGCCGTCGTGTCCAACGCGGTTCATATAGAGCGTGCCTTCGCTCTCCGATGTGTCGGGGCTCACCGTGCGCTCCCACCAACAGGTGTCCTTGCCCTTCCACTGGCGGACCATCGTCTCGTTCGTGGAATACGGGCTCACCTTGAGCTCGCGGAAGAGCTGATACTCCTTGCCCTCGCCGTTGTAGATGTCTGCCAGGTAGTGATAGTCCTCGGTAAACGAATCGGGCGGTTGCGTACCGCACAGCTCGACCATGGCGGGCAGCCAAAGGGTTGCGGGCAACTCGCTCAGGCACGATGCGCTGTTGGCGGCGCCCACATTGTTCGAGACCTTCTTGACCCCTTTAATGAGTGCGCGCAACTCGTTGGGCAGCAGCTTAAGGCCGTCGCCGTTGAGCCATTCCCGCAGCTCGCAATCTGCCCAGCCGGCGCTCGGCGGTTCAGCCGCAGCGTTGCGCTCGGCAATACCCGCATCGAACATAAACGTCAGTCCGGCCTTGCCCGTCCCGTCCAGAAGCTCATCGTGGCGGATGCCCACAAGCTGCGCGCCAACCTGCAGCCCGTTGGTGAGCGTGACACGCTTGGTACACGGATAGGGGATATGCCCATCGGCATCGAGCAGATGATAGCGCTTGGCAATCTCGCGTGCCTCGCTACGGGTCTCGGCGGCCTTAATCTTGAGCGAAATCTCCTGCAGCTGATCCCAGGTGTAGTCGTCAATCGAACCGCGGATGCCGTCAAGGTAGTCGGGGATGCCAAAGCCATGGGTTGCCGCCCCGATAACGCTGAGCCCCGCAGCGGCTGCGATAGCGCCGCCGATAATAAAGCGGCGGCGGGTCATGGCATCGTGACGGGCCTGATTCAGGATCTCTCGTGCGCGCTCGCCGGCGACGTCGACCTTAAGGTGCGTGCCAGAATCGATATCAATCGCGGCCTCGTCTCCTGTGCCTTCGCGGCCCTCGGATTCGGCATCGGTGAGGTATGCCGAGAGCACCTCGAGCATCTGCTGCTCGGTGGGACGATCGCACTGCTCGACTGAGAGACCCTTCATGATGATTTGGACGAGCGCTTCATCGCCCTCGCAGCGCGGCTCGAGCGGTGCCGGCTTGGTCTTGGTCTTTACGAGATAGAACGAGCCGGTTGCAGCGGCGTCCGTCGACTCAAAGTCAAACGGTTTGCGACCGCTGTAGAGCTGGTACAGAATGCTCGAAAGCGCATAGACGTCGATTGCCGGCGAACGGCGAAGGGCCGCGATGCCTTCGATATCCTGCGTGAGCATCTCGGGCGCGGCGTATGCGGGCGTGGCAAAGCGCCAGATGTCGGCGCGCCGGGTGATCGTGTCGTCGCCGAGAGCCATGGTCGCGGAGCCCATGTCGATGAGGCAGGGGTCAAAGGAGCAATCGGCAATCTGCTGCTCGAGCGTTCGGCTGGTGGTGCGGAACATAATATTGGCAGGCGAAAGGTCGCGATGGATGACCGGGTTCACGAGGCCTTGGGTCATCAAGAGCGCACGAAGCACGGCGTTTCCGACGGCGGCGACCATCTGGGTGGTCAGCCCGCCCGAGGCGTCGTGCGGAAGCAGGGGCAGCGCCTGCTTGAGCAAGGTACCCTCGACCCACTCCATGAGGATGAGCGGGTCATCCTCGCACGATCCGTAGCCATAGACGCGCGGAAATCCGCGCAGGTGCGAGACGGTACACAGATGACGGTACTCCTCGAACAGCGCGGCGGTGTTGGCCAGGTGCGCTGCCGATTGCTCGGCGGAGCGGTCGGGGGCTTGGCCGGAAAGGATGGCGTTGTCCTTGAGTAGCTTGACGGCAAAGACCTCGCCGCTCGTGTTGGTCGCGCGCAGCACGTGCCCGATGTTGCCGTTGTTGCGGTGGGCCGTCTGGAGAATAAGCGTCATAAACCGACGCTTGGCGTCGTCCTCGGCGCTGGGGTCGACCGCCACGGCGGTATCGAACGTATCGAGACGGACGAGTTTGTCGCCATAGGCGCTATCGGTAGTATCCATGGCGTTCCTTTGTCTGGCATGGGTTGCCGCACGTTTACGCGAGCAGTGCGGATATCGGTAAAATACCATGATAGCCGCACTGCCCACGTATACCGCTGAGTATTGTCGTTTACGATGCAGAAGGTAGAAGACGAAAGACGGACGGCGACCGTCTTTCGATCGCCGTCCGTGCTAGTCCACAATGACAAGGAATGTCGTGTAGAGACCCAGATGGAGCCTGTCGCTGTTGGCTATTTCCACCGGGGGATAGATCTTGCCAGGCTCGCGTTGGTCGCGCGGCGGCTCAATCACAATATCGCCGTCACCCGCGCCCGATTCGAGCACTGTGCCGTTGGTCGATCCAAGGCCCTGGGCGTACAAGTGTTCACCCTCGAGCCAAATGCGAAGATGCTCGCGCGAGGCGTCGGCGCCTACATCGGTGATGCTGGGCGAGGTTTTGGGCAAAGAACCAATCACGGTGCCGCACGGATCGCGTGTGAGGGGATGGATTTGCATGTCGGCGCAGTTGTCGGCATGGGTTCTGAGCAGACCGAGGTTGGGAGCGACGGTGTGCGGCTGCTCCAGGCTGCTCATAAAGCCACGTCCGACGGTAGTTTCGGTGGTGCCAAAGTGCTCGCCCGTCTTGCTGTCGCAAAAGCGCTCGACGGTGGCCACGCCCTGAACGGGATCGGCGAGCGCCCCCGTTGCCACAAAGAGCATAAGGTAAAGCGTGCTTTTCTCGCGCACGGCATTGCCGTCAAAGTTGTCGATGCGATTGAGGGCATTTGCATATAGGCGGCTGTCCAGCTTGTAGCTGGCGAGAGCCGACATCATTTCGTTGGCGGCCGGACCGCGATAGTGCTCGGCGATTGCCCGATAGGCGGACTCGCCGCCGCCGAGCTTGCTGCAGATTGCCGAGGAAAGGTTGAGCGTGGTGACGGTAAAGTCGCTGTAGATGGAGGGCGCGCACTGGTCGGGCTTGCGATGGACGATGTAACGGGTGAGATACGAGCGGTTGGAAGAGCATTTCTCGAGCAGGGTACTGCCGAGATAAGAGTTTCCATTGATGAGCATTCGGGCGATCTCGAGATGTTTAAGACCGCCGAACGAGCGAATATCGTTATAGAGGACCGAGCAAGGCGTCTCTGCTGCCACGGATACCTCCTTTGATTGCTTCCTAGCCAATATGGCGATAGGAATTAATGGCCCCCGGTGGGCGACGTATTAAATGGCTGCGCAATATATAGCGTAACCAAAGCAACATTATAGGCCACATGTTCGAAATTGCAGGAAGACTGAGAGATTTGGTTTGGACTGGACGGAAATCCCCCTCTGTCTTGATCTATAACAATTAGGGCCGATTTTACTCGTTAACTGTTACAGATTGAGACGTTTGTGAGCCGTGTCGACCGTTTGTCTCGATCTGTAACACGTAGAGGAAGATTCGCCCTGTAGATGTTACAGATTGAGACAATCAGCCGGGCCCACCTCGTCCGCCTCGTCATCTGTGGTTTACGTGGGGGCATACGGAGTACGGGTATACTAACCGGCGGCGAATCTGCTCCATCGCTTAGGGCCGCTGCGTCTGGACGGCGCGTGATATGGCTGCCAAAGCGATCGCCAGCGTGCTGAGCAACGTCCTCTCTGTGCGCACCTGTTTTTGTATGTATTAGCGCACTACCAAGCACGCTCGCGCGGCCGCATGCCGTGCCCATAACGCGTGCAGATAAGGAACAACAACATATGCGTAATTCTGTATCCGACGTCACGGACGCCGAGATTCTGGACGAGACCCGCGAGGCCATGGCTCAGGCTGCCTTCGATGCGGCCGACGAGGCCAACGCTGCCGAGGTCGTCGAGTCCGCGACCGAGAACCTGCCCGCCTTTGACGAGCTGGGACTTTCGGACGAGATGCTTCGTGCCATCGAGAACCTAGGCTACACGGCGCCCACGCCTGTCCAGGCCGGCTCGATCCCCGTGGTGCTTGAGGGCCGTGACCTGCTTGCCGCCGCTCAGACCGGCACCGGCAAGACGGCCGCCTTCTTGCTGCCGACCATGAACAACCTGGAGCACATCGCTCCGCCCAAGCCCGTGCGCGAGCGTGGCGGCCGCAACCGCCGTCGCGGTGCCAAGAAGCCCGAGGGCAACGGCCGCGGCCCCGTGATGCTCGTCATCACCCCCACGCGCGAGCTTGCCCAGCAGATCGATGAGGTCGCCGGCAAGATTGCCGACGTCACCGGCCATGTCGCCGTGACCGTCGTGGGCGGCGTGAGCTACAAGCCCCAGACCGCGGCGCTCAAGTACGGCTGCGACATTCTGGTCGCCACGCCGGGCCGTCTGGTCGATCTGATCGAGCAGGGCGCCTGCCACCTGGACGAGGTCAAGGTGCTGGTGCTGGACGAGGCCGACCGCATGCTCGACATGGGCTTTTTGCCCGCCGTCCGCCGCATTGTGCGCGAGACGCCGGCCGAGCGCCAGACGCTGCTGTTCTCGGCCACGCTCGACGAGGAGGCCGTGGGCGAGATCACCGACCTGGTGAGCGACCCGGCCCGCGTGGAGATCGCGCCCGCCACGTCGACCGCCGACACCGTCGACCAGTTTGTGTTCCCGGTGTCCATCGAGGCCAAGAACAACCTGCTGCCCGAGTTCCTCAAAAAGGAGGGCCCGGAGCGCACTATCGTCTTTATGCGCACCAAGCACCGCGCCGACAGCTGCTGCCGTCGTCTGGAGCGCAAGGGCATCAAGGCCGCCGCGATCCACGGCAACCGCAGCCAGGCCCAGCGCGAGCGTGCCCTTTCGGCCTTCCGCGACGGTACCGTCGACGTGCTGGTGGCAACCGACGTGCTTGCCCGCGGCATCGACATCAGCGACGTGCGCTACGTCGTGAACTTTGACGTGCCGGCCGAGCCGACCGACTACATCCACCGTATTGGCCGTACGGGCCGCGCCGGCGAGCTGGGCTGGGCCATTACGTTTGTGACCGAGCAGGATGTGGACGAGTTCTACGAGATCGAGAAGCTCATGGACAAGACCGCCGACATCTACGAGGCCGGCGACCTGCATGTGGGTCCCAACCCGCCTGCGGTTGATCCCGAGCGCGACCCTGCGGCCTTCAAGGTGAAGAAGAAGACCAAGCGCGGCAAGTCCAAGAGCAAGAAGAAGCTTGAGCAGGCACGTCGCGATGGCAAGCGCAACGGCGATGACTACGGCGATGTGGCCGGTCGTTCCAACCGCGGTCGCGACGAGCGTCCGAGCCGTCCCAAGCGCGGCGGCAAGACTCGCGTGCGCGAGGGCGTTCAGGCTCGCGTGGATGAGGCCGTGGAGAGCGTGGCCCGCGAGGTGGCTGCCGAGGAGCGCGGCGGTGCTGGTGCCGTCGAGCAGGCCCCGCGCGGCAACCGTGCCGAGCGCCGTGCCAAGCAGTTCCAGGGCGAGGCACACCGCCGTCGTCGTGAGGACGAGGACCGCGGCGGTCGTCGTCGTGTCGAGCGCGAGGGCGACCGCCGGCGTTCCGGTCGTGATGACGAGCGCGGCGGCCGTGATGAGCGTCGCGGCGGCGAGGGTCGCGGTGAGCGTACTGCCCGTGGCGGTGAGTCCCGTGGCGGCAAGCGCTTTGAAGAGCGCGGTAGCCGCGGCGGCGAGCGTCGCGAGGGTGCTCGCGGCAATGGCGGCCGCGGCGGCGCTGGTCGTTCTAACGAGTCGCGTGATCGTCGTGACCCGCGTGCCAGCCGCGATCGTCGCGATGACTGGCGCAACTACGACGATACCCGCGAAGAGCGTCGCGGCGGCTATCGTGGTGGTCGTGGCGGCAACCAGGCCGGTTCCCGTGGCGGCCGCGCCGGCGGTCGCGATAACCGCGGCAGCTATGGCAACAGCCGTGGCGGCAAGCGTGGTAGCAGCTCCCGTCGTCCCGGTGACGGCGGCGGCAAGCGCAAATAACACACGCATCGCCCGCTAGAGCGAGGTGAACCAAGGGCCCCGAGCAACTACGTTCGGGGCCCTTTTTGTTTGCCGTATCCGATCGCTAGTTCAAATGTGATTTCCTCGGGAATGCATCTAGAGGATGCCGTGGACCTGTTTCCTGCCATGCGGCAATGGGTCCCATGAGGTGCGCCGTGCATTTTTTGGAGTATTCTGCAGTTCGAGTTGTCTGCATATGATTCGACGTCGCCAACGGTGGTCTTCGGATATCCCTAGCGAGCGTTTTGAGCCAGATCTCGCCGTTTTCCGGAGCAGGGGCGCGTTATTCTCGCCATGTCGGGACTTAGAATGATACGGCGCCCTACAGTTTTGCCCGCCCGCGGCGGTGCTGGCGCGGTCACGTTGCAGAATACTCCGTTTTTTGCACGGGCCAGGATGGGGTACCTCGGGAGAACACGGCGGTATCCCGTAAATATATACAATCTGTACCGTAATTTATACAAAACGAAGAGGCAGACAGCGTAGCGTGGGTGCATTGGGGTGCTTGGCGCATCAAAACGGGGACCCCACGTGCCGTATACTCTGGCTGGATGTGAAAGCGGCTTGACGCGTTGCCAGGCGTAGGGGGAGGGTGTCTAGATGAGCGTATTCGAAATTGTGTTTAGTCCGACGGGTGGAACGCGGAAGGCGTCTGGCCTTGTGGCCGGGGCACTGGGCAAGAATACCGTTACCGTCGATCTGACCGATAGCGGGTTGGATTTCAACGCTGTCTCGATGACTGAGGACGACGTGGCCGTAATCTCTGTGCCGGCGTATGCCGGTAGAATCCCGGCTGTGGTGGCTGACCGGTTGGACATGGTGCGCGGCAACGGGGCTCGGGCTGTTTTGGTTTGTGTATACGGAAACCGCGCGTTTGAGGACACGCTCGTAGAGCTGGAGGACGTTGCGAAGCATGCGGGATTCTGGGTGATCGCGGCAGTTGCAGCCATTGCAGAACATTCCATTGCGCGACAGTTTGCTGCCGGTCGTCCGGATGCGCAGGATGCGGCGCAGCTCGCAGAGTTTGCGCAGCAAATTCAGCAAAAGCTGTTGGCTGAGGATACATCCGAGCCCTCTATTCCCGGCAATCGTCCTTATAAACAAGCCGGAGGTCACCGCATGGCACCCGAGGCAACAGAGGATTGCGTCTCCTGCGGTGCATGCGCCGCGGCGTGCCCCGTTTGTGCTATCGACAATGGTGACCCCAAACGAGCAGCTGGCGAGGCGTGCATCTCCTGCATGCGCTGCGTTGCCGTATGTCCGCGAGGCGCTCGTAAGCTTGATCCCAACAAGCTATCCGCTGTTTCCCGGATGCTGAGCAAGGTTTGCGTCGTGCGGAAGGAATGCGAGCTCTTTATCTAGCGCAAGTGAGATTGGTGCAAACAAACCTGGCCCTTTTGCACCAAAAATGATCCGTTTTCCTCCGTCCCCAAGGGATCATGTGATCCGAAGAGGACGGAGGAAAACGGATCAAAAGGAAAAAAGTAAGGCGTTCCTTTCCACATTGGATATTGCTATTTGGTAACGCGTTTTATCAAATATGGCATTTATCTGCGGTAATGTTCTGTTTCACCGCTGAGGGTGACATTTCATGCCGCCTGCCGAACTGCGTGGAGACCTAACAACTTTCTAGGTCAGTGTTGTGCGTGTAGCAATTTCGCCCGGCCTCGCCTCCGGGCTGCCATGTGAGAGGGGATCTTATGGCTCGACTGCATGTAATGGAACGCAGCCACGCTCAGGCCGTCATGGACGACCTGCACGATGCGCTCGGACGTCGTCTGGCGGTGAGTTCGCTCGCCCCGTGTCCCGTTGAGTTTACGGCAGCGCTCGTCAACCTGTGCTCCACCCAGAGCTGCGGCAAGTGCACGCCCTGCCGCGTGGGCCTGAGCGCGCTGAGCGATCTGCTCGCCGATGTGCTCGAGGGCCGCGCCGACGAGTCCACGCTCAATCTGATCGAGCGCACCGCCCGCACCATCTATCTTTCGAGCGATTGCGCCATCGGTTACGAGGCCGGCGCCATGGCGCTTACGGCTATCCGCGGTTTCCGTGACGATTTTGAGCACCACATCCGCGAGCACTCCTGTGGCTTTGACCGCGAGGCCCGCGTCCCGTGCGTCTCGGGCTGTCCGGCGCATGTCGACATTCCCGGTTACATTTCGCTCGTCGAGGCCGGCCGCTATGCCGATGCCGTCAAGGTCATCCGCAAGAATAACCCGCTGCCGCTCGTTTGCGGCCTGGTGTGCGAGCATCCCTGCGAGATGCATTGCCGCCGTGGCATGGTCGACGACCCCATGAACATCCTCGCCCTCAAGCGTTTTGCCGTTGAGCACAGTGACCTCAACGACCACAAGCCGCATGTAGTGGACAACACCGGTAAGCGCGTCTCCGTGATCGGCGGCGGCCCGGCTGGCCTTTCCTGTGCCTACTACCTGGCCGTGATGGGCCACAAGGTGACCATTTTTGAGCAGCGCCACCACTTGGGCGGCATGCTGCGCTACGGCATCCCCAGCTATCGTCTGCCGCGCGAGCGCCTGCAGGCCGAGATCGACTGGATCTTGAGCGCCGGCATCGACGTTGAGCTCGATCACTCCGTGAACGGCGAGGAGCTCGCTCGCCTGCGCGACGAGTTCGATGCCGTCTACCTGGCCATCGGTGCCCATAGCGACAAGAAGCTCGGCCTTCCGGGTGAAGAGGCGCCCGGCGTGGAGTCGGCCGTCAAGATGCTGCGCGCCATCGGAGACGACGAGCTGCCCGACCTGAGCGGCCAGCGCGTGTGCGTCATCGGCGGCGGCAACGTGGCCATGGACGTGGCGCGCTCTGCCGTGCGCTGCGGTGCCGAAAAGGTGAGCATCGTCTACCGCCGTCGCATCTGCGATATGACGGCCCAGGACGCCGAGATTGCCGGCGCCCAGGCCGAGGGTTGCGAGGTTCTGGAGCTCACGGCGCCGCTCGCCATCGAGACGGGCGAAGATGGTCGCGTGAGCGGCCTGCGCGTGCAACCGCAGATTATCGGCGAGCCCCGCCGCGGTCGTCCGGCTCCGCGTGCCGCCGCTACGCCCGAGCGCGTCATCCCCTGCGAGCGCGTGTTTGTCGCCATTGGCCAGGACATCGATTCCAAGCCGTTTGAGGACATGGGCATCGCCTGCAAGTGGGGTTGCGTGGTCACCGACTCGGACGGTGCCGTGCCCAACTTCGATGGCCTCTTTAGCGGCGGCGACTGCCAGACCGGCCCCGCCACCGTCATCCGTGCCATCAACGCCGGCCGCGTGGCTTCGGCAAACATCGACCGCTATCTGGGCTTCGACCACAAGATCAAGCTCGACGTGGAGCTGCCGACCGTCCAGTTTAAGGGCAAGCACGAGTGCGGCCGCTGCGAGCTGGGTGAGCGCGAGGCCGGCGAGCGTATTCACGATTGGAATCTGGTCGAGCAGGGCCTTACCGAGGAGGAGGCGCGCCAGGAGGCAAGCCGCTGCCTGCGTTGCGACCACTTTGGTTTTGGCGCGTTCCGCGGAGGGAGGAACCTGGAATGGTAGAGCTCAACAACCCCACTGTCAGCGATAACACCGAAAGCGGAGCACTCAATATGGTCAAGCTCACTATCGATAATTGCGAGGTCGTGGTGCCCGAGCACACCACGATCCTGGACGCGGCCAAGTCCGTCGGCATCCAGATTCCCACCCTGTGCTACCTGCGCGATCTGAACGAGATCGGCGGCTGCCGCGTGTGCGTGGTCGAGGTTGAGGGCTGCGACCAGCTGGTTGCCGCCTGCAACAACTACGTGCTCGATGGCATGGTGGTCCACACCAACAGCCCCAAGGCCCGCGAGGCGCGCCGCACCAACGTGCAGCTGCTGCTTTCGCAGCACGATTCACGCTGCACGAGCTGTGTGCGCAGCGGTAACTGCAACCTGCAGACCATTGCCAACGACCTGGGCATTTTCTATCTGCCGTATCAAAGGCATTTGGCGGGCGAGGGCTGGGATTTCGATTTCCCCATCATCCGCGAAAACGACAAGTGCATTAAATGCATGCGCTGCATCAAGGTGTGCGAGAGCGTACAGGGCCTAGGGATTTGGGACCTGACCAACCGCGCCACGCATACCGCTGTGGGTACGCGCGGGCGCGCGCCGATCGGCAAGACCGATTGCGTCGCGTGCAGCCAGTGCGTTACGCATTGTCCGACGGGCGCACTGCGCGAGCGCGACGATACCGAGACCGTGTTCGACGCGCTCGCTAATCCCGACAAGATCGTGCTGGTGCAGATCGCGCCTGCCGTGCGCAGCGCCTGGGGCGAGGAACTCGGCATTCCGCGCGAGGAGGCCACCGTTGAGCGCCTGGCTTGCGCGCTGCGTCGCGTTGGCTTTGAGTACGTGTTCGACACCGATTTCTCGGCCGACCTCACGATCATGGAGGAGGGCTCCGAGCTGCTCGAGCGCCTGGGCGCCGCTGCCAAGGGCGAAGGTGACAGCTGCGGCTGGCCCATGTTTACGAGCTGCTGCCCGGGCTGGGTGCGCTTTGTGAAGGCGCGCTATCCGGAGTTTGTCGACAGCCTGTCCACGTCCAAGTCGCCGCAGCAGATGTTCGGCGCCATTGCCAAGACATACTACGCCAAGGTGCTGGGCGTGGAGCCCGAGCGCCTGTTCGTGGTGTCCGTTATGCCGTGCACGGCCAAGAAGGCCGAGTGCGCGCTGCCGAGCATGGTGGGCGAGGACGGCACGCCCGATGTGGACGTTGCGCTGACGGTGCGCGAGATGGTGCGCATGATCCGCGCGAGCCACGTGAGCGTGGACACGCTGGTCGAGGAGCCGCTCGACACGCCGCTGGGCTTTGGCACGGGCGCGGGCGTGATCTTTGGCGCCACGGGCGGCGTAATGGAGGCCGCCGTGCGCTCGGCCTACTACCTGGTGACGGGCAAGAACCCCGATGCCGATTTCTTTACCGACGTGCGCGGACTCGACGGCTGGAAGGAGGCCGTGGCCGATATCGATGGCACCAAGGTGCGCGTTGCCGTGGCGCACGGGTTGGGCAACGCCGCCCGCCTGCTCGACGCGATTCGCGGCGGCCGCGTGAGCTATGACTTCGTCGAGGTTATGGCGTGCCCGGGCGGCTGCGTCGGTGGCGGCGGTCAGCCCATCCACGATGGCTGCGAGCTGGCAGCCGAGCGCGGCCAGGTGCTGTGGGGCCTGGATGCGAAGGCGGACATTCGCTTCTCGCACGAGAACCCCGATGTCCAGGCGTGCTACCGCGAGTTCTTGGGCGCGCCGCTTTCGCCGCTGGCCGAGGAGTTGCTGCATACCGACCATCACGCCTGGTTGATGCCCAACGAGGGGGCGTGCTAACGATGCGCGCGTTTAATGTTGAGCTGTCGCGCCGGGGGTTTGCCTCGGCGCTTGCCGCGGGCGCGTTGTCGCTTGCGCTGGCTGGCTGCGGCGGTGGGTCTGCCGGGGCGGGGTCTGCTGCGGGCTCGGCTGCCGGGTCTGTCGCTGACGGTGCCGTTGCCGAGCCGGTTGAGGTGCGCGTCGCCTCGCTCAAGGGTCCGACGTCGATTGGGCTGGTACAGTTTATGGACCAGGCGGCCGACGGTGCCACGGACAACAAGTTCGACTTTGCGATCAACACCGCCGCCGATGAGATCGTACCCAAGGTCATTCAGGGCGATATCGACATTGCCCTGGTGCCCGCCAACGTGGCGAGCGTTCTCTACAACAAGACCGAGGGCGCAGTGCAGGTCATCGACATCAACACACTGGGCGTGCTGAGCGTGGTGACGGGCGACGCGAACGTGACCTCGTTTGGCGATCTGGCGGGTCGTACCGTCTACATGACGGGCAAGGGCACCACACCGGAGTACGTCATGAGCTACCTGCTGGAGCGCGCGGGCCTGACCGGCCAGGTGGCGCTCGAGTTTAAGAGCGAGCCCACCGAGGCGCTGTCGGCGTTGCTTGCCGATCCGTCTGCCGTGGGCGTGCTGCCCGAGCCGTTCAAGACCGCTGCCATCGCAAAGAGCGAAGGCAAGCTGTCGGCGCCGGTAAGTCTGACCGATGTGTGGGATGAGCTGGCGGGTGACACGGGTTCGCGCCTGCTGACGGGTGTGACCGTGGTGCGCCGCGCGTTTGCCGAGGATCATCCCGAGGCCGTTGCGGAGTTCTTGAGCTGCCATGCGGCGAGCGTGAAGGCCGTCAATGCGGCGCCGGCAGACTGGGCGCAGGCCGTGGTCGATGCAGGCATCGTGGATAACGCCGCGATTGCCGAAAAGGCGATTCCCGGGTGCATGCTCGTGTGCCAGACGGGGAAGGATATGAAGGCGGCACTCGGTGGGTACCTGCAGGTGCTGGCCGATGCGGACGCGAGCGCCGTGGGCGGCAAGCTCCCGGCTGATGATTTCTACTACATGGAGTAGCCCGTGCGTGTGTTTGCTCGACAAATGACAGAGCGTATGAAGGCGGTGGCGGCAGCAGGTGCCGTTGCCGCCTTTTGGCTTGCCGCGTGGATGCTCGCGGCGGGTCTCGTGGCGCAGCCGTTGATTTTGCCGGGGCCGGGCGCTGTCGTGGCGGCGTTGCTGCGGCTGGTATGCGATGCCGGCACATGGGCGATTCTGGCAGGCTCGGGTGCGCGAATCTTGGGCGGGCTGGCGCTTGCCGCGGTGTGCGGCGGTTTGTTGGCCGGGATTTCTGTACGGTCGCGGGCGTTTGCCCGCTTGGTGGCGCCCGCGCTTTCGTTTGTGAAGGCGACGCCGGTTGCCTGCGTGGTGGTCCTGCTGCTCATTTGGCTGGGGTCGGCGCGCGTGAGCATTGCGGCGGTCTTTTTGATGGCACTGCCGGGCGTATATTTCTCACTGGTCGAGGGCTTGACGCAAGTGGATAAGCCGCTGGAGCAGATGTTTCGCCTGCATGGCGTGCGCGGCTGGCGCCTGTTTTGCGCCCACACCTGGCGCGAAGTCCTGCCGTTTGTGCTTTCGTGCGCCCGCGCCGTGATTGGCATGAGCTGGAAGGCTGGCGTGGCGGCGGAGCTGATCGGTATGGCGGCGGGCACTGTGGGTGAGCGCATCTATCAGGCGAAGCTTTTGATCGAGACTGCCGATTTGCTGGCCTGGACCGTGCTGGTTGTTATGGCTTCGTGGGCATGCGAGCGCGTGCTGGTGTGGCTGCTGCGGGCTTCGGGGCCTGCGGCGTGGCGTGCGGCGGTGCTGTCGCATGGACGCGGCTTGCACGGGCGTGCGGGCGGTTCTGCTGGCGGCAGGGCTGCGGCGGAGCTTGCGCTTGCTGTGGGCGATCGTGCGCCCTGGGCGCCGGCGCTCGACGGACTGGTGCTTCATGTGTCTGCCGGTGGGCGTATCTGTGTGATGGGCGCTTCGGGCATAGGCAAGTCGACGCTGCTTGCGCTGGCGGCGGGGGAGTGCGCGCCGTGCTCTATGGTTTTTCAGGATGTGCGCCTGGTGGAGGACGCTTCTGCCTTGGATAACGTGCTAGTGTGCGCCGACACGCGCGTGGACGCCTCGAGTGCCGCAGCCCTGTTGCGCCTGCTGGTACCGGGGATCGATGTGCATGCCCGCGTGGCCGAGCTCTCGGGCGGGCAGCGCCGTCGCGTCGAGATTGCCCGAGCCCTGCTGTGTCCGGGCGGCGCGGTGATTCTGGACGAGCCCTTTACCGGTCTAGACATCGCTGCGCGCGACGCATGCACCGAGGTCGTGCTCGACTTGCTCGACGGCCGTATGCTGTTGCTTGCCACGCACGATTCCGTTGACGCTCGGGCCCTCAATATCTCGGACATCATCACGCTCTAAAGACTCACTCAGCAACAAATTGATCCGTTTTTTCCCGTCCCCATGGGGTCGGGTATGGTATTCTATCTGCGGGGTAATACTTAGGAATACCAAGTAATACCAACGCCGTAGAACAAACTCCAGATGCGGGCCAATCGGGTTGCCTTCACAGCCCGTCGCCCAGCCGCGTGGCCCGCATCTATCCGCACCACCGTCGTTTCAAAAAGGAAGCGCCATGGCAGAACACATGACCCCGGTTGTCGCGAAGGTCTTGCCCGAGGAAAAGGCGGCCTTCGCGGCGGCAACCCAATTCGTAGGCACCACGCCGTCCAACGCCATCCGCATGTTCATCGCCGCCTTCAATCGCTGCGGCACCTTTCCGTTCGACATTTCGCCCAGCGGGGCTTTTGGCGCTGCGCCCGATTCTCATCAACAATGACTGTCCCAAACTGCCGGCACTTGGGGACGTTCCTTTTCTGCCGGCAGTTAAGGAACGTCCCTAAGTGCCGGGTTTTGAGGAGGTTGGCATGCTCAATGCGATGATTTGGGCGCTTGCCTGTTTTGGCGTTGTCGCTGCCGATATAGCCCTGAGCGTGGTTCTGTTTTCAGTTCTCGATGCCGTGTCGGTGCTGACGGGCTATCCGATCGACAATCTCGATATCCAATGGTTCCAGGCTGCCGCTCAGACGGCATCGTTTTTGATGGCGCTGCTGTGGTGGCGTTATTTGTGGCCGCGGTCGTTTATCGCGCGCTGGCAAGGTGAGCGTCCACTTGGCGGGGGATTGCGTAGCGCGTGGAAGCGTATTGCCTGCGTTATCGTGATCGGCTTGGCCCTGCAGGTGGTCGTTGGCTACGTGACCGACGCCGTGCTGTCGCTGTTGCCCGAGGTCGCGGCAGACTATAGCGAGCTCGTCGAGGAAACGGGCATGGGCGATACCAGCCTTCTTGCTGTCCTGACCACGGTGCTCGGTGCTCCGTTTTGCGAGGAGCTGCTGGTGCGCGGTATCATTTTTGAGTTTTCGCTCCGAGCATTTAACCCGCAGTGCCGTCCGCTCTGGAAGCGTCGGCGTCGCGCACGGGCGCAAGACGTCGCCATGGTGCCCTGGGCGGCGCCGGACAAGCGAGGCATCGCCGCGGCGATTGTGCTGCAGGCGGCCATCTTTGGCTTTATGCATATGAACTGGGTGCAGGGCTGCTACGCCGGCGCCGCCGGCCTGGTCTTTGGCTGGGTGCTCGTGACCACCGGAAAGCTTCGCTACACGATCCTGCTGCATTTTGCCTTTAACGCCGGGTCGTATTTGATGACGTTGCTGTGGTTTGTGAACACGCCGCTCGACGTGATAATCACGGTCGCGATCGCCGGCGTCATCCTCGTTGAGGCAATGCGCTCGCTGCGCCAAGCGTGTGGGGTGGACGCAGCGAGCGTACCGCTGCCCTAGTTGCGGCGTCCGCCTCCGTTGGCACCCTGACGCCCCTGAGCTGCACGGTTGCGCCCGGCAGTGTTCTGCGCACGCGACATGCCGCTGTGCCCCTTGCTGCCCTTAGGTCCCTTGCCGGCACCGCTAGCGTCACCGTGCGGCTTGCCACCCTTCTTGCCTGTGCCATGCCCACCGCCAGCAGACGTCTCGCCCGGGCGCGGCGGCACGGGACGAATCAGGCAATGCTTGGTGTAGCCGATCAGGTCACGACGCCCGGCTTTCTCCAGCGCCTCGCGCACGAGCTTGTAGTTCTCGGGCTTGCGGTACTGGATGAGCGCGCGTTGCATGGCCTTCTCGTGCGGGTCGCGCGCCACATAGATCGGCTGCATGGTGCGCGGGTCCACGCCGGTGTAGTACATGCACGTCGACATGGTGGACGGCGTGGGGTAGAAGTCCTGCACCTGCTCGGGCATGTAGCCCATGTCTCGCACGGCCTCGGCAAGGTCCACGGCTTCCTTCATGGTCGAGCCGGGGTGGCTCGAGATCAGATACGGCACCACGTACTGTTTAAGTCCGTATTCACGGTTCAAGTGCTCAAATTTGCGACAGAACGCATCGTAGACGGCGCGGCTCGGCTTGCCCATCACAGACAGCACGGCATCGCTCACGTGCTCGGGTGCCACGCGTAGCTGGCCCGAGACATGGTGCTCCAGCAGCTCACGCAAAAACTCGTCCGAGGCGTCGGCCATGGTGTAGTCGAAGCGGATGCCGCTGCGGACGAAGACCTTCTTGACGCCCGGCAGCTGGCGCAGGTCGCGCAACAGCTGCGTATAGCCGCTTTCGTCGACCACCATGTTCTTACACACGCTCGGCCACAGGCAGCGCTTGTTCTTGCATACGCCGTGCTTGAGCTGCTTGTCGCAGGCGGGACGGCTAAAGTTGGCCGTCGGTCCGCCCACGTCGTTGATATATCCCTTAAACTCGGGATCGCGCGTGAGCAGCTCGGCCTCGCGCATGATCGAGTCGTGGCTGCGCATCTGCAGCACGCGGCCCTGGTGGAAGGTGAGCGCGCAAAACGAGCACTCGCCAAAACAGCCGCGGTTGGAGCTAATGGAAAACTTGATCTCGGCAAACGCCGGCACACCGCCCGCCGCGTCGTAGTCGGGATGCCAATCGCGTGCGTAGGGGAGTTCGGCCACCTCGTCCATCTCGTCGGTGGTGAGCGTCGCCGACGGCGGGTTCTGCACCACATAGACGCTGTTGGGGTAGGGCTCTACCAGGCGATGCCCGGTGATGGGGTCCATGTTCTGCTGCTGCACGTTAAAGCTGCGCGCGTAGTTGAGCTTATCGGCGGCAAGGTCGTCCCAGCTGGGCAGCAGGTCGTAGTCGTAGACCTCGTCGAGCGAGCTGGTGCGGTAGACGGTGCCATTGATATAGGTAATCTGATCGACGGGCAGTCCCGCGTCGAGCGCGTCGGCGATCTCGACGATCGCGTGCTCGCCCATGCCGTAGATGAGGATGTCGGCGCCCGAGTCGAGCAGCACCGAGCGCTTGAGCTTGTCCTGCCAGTAGTCGTAGTGGGCCAGGCGGCGCAGACTTGCCTCGATGCCGCCGATGATGATGGGGGCGTCCTTGAACGTCTGACGGATAAGGTTGCCGTAGACCGTGACTGCTCGGTTGGGACGGCGCCCCTCCTCGCCACCGGGGGTATAGGCGTCGGTGTGGCGGCGGTGCTTGGTCACCGAATAGTGGTTGACCATGGAGTCCATGTTGCCGGCGCTGACCAAAAAGCCCAGGCGCGGCTCGCCGAGCACCGTGATGCTGGCGGGGTCGGTCCAGTCGGGCTGGCAGATGATGCCCACTTTGTAGCCGTGCGCGTCGAGTACGCGGCTGACGATGGCCATGCCAAAGCTGGGGTGGTCCACGTAGGCGTCGCCGCAGATGTAGACAAAGTCGCACTGGTCCCAGCCGCGTGCACCCATGTCGGCGCGGCTGACGGGGAGGAACTTATCGCGGCCTGGACGCCAGGGACGGACAGGCGCTGCTGGGGTATGCGTGGTGTGCCCACCCTGCGCCTTACCGCCGCGCTTTTGCTGCTGGCCCTGTTTGCCCTGCTGACTGCGCTGGTTGTTCTGAGCGTGCTGAGGCTTTTTTGCCACGATCCCTCCCGATGTTTGTATGCTGCACGTAATTGTAACCAGTCTTTTTGGGACGGGGCTAAAAAGACTGGTGGAGTACATGAGCTGGCGGATCGGCGCGTCGATATGGGTGTCGTTTGTTTCCAGACTGTGTATCCCTGTGCCGAAGGGGCCATCTCGCGCGCACGCCATGTTGTCAATGGGTTACAGTATGAACGGCGGCTATGCTTCCGCCAACGCACGAGAGGGTCGTCAACAAGGAGGATGCACGACGATGCAGCGTGCCAAACAGATATCGGAGTCTATTGAGCTGGGCATCATCTTGGCGCTCGCCGGTGGCTTTATGGACGTTTATTCGTACATTGGGCGCGACCATGTTTTCGCCAACGCGCAGACGGGCAACATCTTGCTGGTGGGCGTGAGCATCTCGGAGGGCAACTGGCAGCTGGCGGGACGCTATTTCTTCCCCGTGGTGTCGTTTGCCGTGGGCATTATGCTTGCCGATCTGGTACACGAGCGGTTTGGCAGTGTGATTCACTGGCGTCAGGTGACGGTGTTCTTTGAAGCCGTCATCTTGCTGGGCGTGAGCTTTATCCCCGGCGGCGGTTACAACCTGCTCGCCAACTGCCTCACTTCGTTTGCCTGCGGTATGCAGGTCGAGAGCTTCCGCAAGATCCACGGTCACGGCATCGCTACGACCATGTGCATCGGCAACTTGCGTAACGCGCTGCAAAACGTGGACGATTACATCATCACCCACAGGCGCGGCTTTTTGGAAAACGGCCTGCTGTACTTTGGCGTGATCTTTACCTTTGTGTTTGGCGCCGTGTTGGGCAACTGGTGTATTGAGCGCATAGGTCTGCGCGCCATCGTCGTGGCGAGCGTGCTGCTGTTTGTCGCGTTTGCCATCATGTTCATCGACCGCGAGCGCGACTTGCGTTTGCGCTGGAAGGTTGCGGCCGAGGCTTGGAAAGAGGGCTGTCGAAAGTAACCGAATGCGGCAAAGGGGCTGTCCCTTTGCCAGATAGATCGATAATGGGGAGGGGACGGCCATCTCGGCCGCCCCCTTTTTTGAGTCTTAAGCCTAAGGTGCATGTTTGTAATGACAAGATTTGACGTCAGCAAAGCGTGCTGCTTAAGGCTATAGAATAAAAATGTCATCTTTCTAGCTATAATTATTAGTTGAGGGGATGGACATATGCCAGAGCTTTTTATTCAAAATAAGACGACAGTAATCAAGTTGATGGCGCTCTGCATTTTATCTGCCCTGGTGGAGCTGTCTGTTGTTAAAGCTGAATCGTTGATAATAGACTATGGCCTGCTTCGCTCTAATTATCGTAACGTTTTATGCATTGGGTTAGGCCTGCTAGTATTGCTCTCAGTTGAGCTGGTGACAAACCTGTTCAGATCAAAATATGCGGAGCAATTGGCTTCCGATGGCACTAACTGCTTCTATAGATTGCTTGCCCGCCATGCTTTAGAGCGGCCCTTAGTTTTAGCAAAAGACAGTGACTACCTGTTATCGCGCATTGAAGAGGCTGGGAACCTACAGCCGATGATTGGAATATTTACAACTGCGTTTCTTCCGTGCCTAGTGACGGGTTTGGTATCGTTTGTGGCACTATCTAATATCTCTTTGTTGCTTTTGATTCCTGTTTGTGTTTCGGCATTGTTTATTTCGCTTCTATATCCGTTCGCTCTTAGTAAGCTATCGACTAAGAGCGAAAAGGCATTGGAGGCCCAGGCGAGGGGTTCTGCTTATTTAGCCCAACTAATAAATTGTCGACTTTACATTCGTATTTCTCGTTCAATTAACTTGGAATTACTTCGCTATAAAAAGATGCTTAAAGCCTGCAGGAACTCTCGAGTTGAGGAGAGTGTCTTTGCGAGATTGGCAACTGAAATAGTTGACGCTGGCAACATCATTACTGGCCTGCTTTCAGTTCTGCTGCTTATTTTCCTTGTGTCAAAGCGCGGACTGACGGTCGGGATTGCGGTGCAGAGCTATCAACTTGTACTTCTATGCTATTCTCCTTTTCCTCTTGTTCTGAATTGTTGGGCTCAGCTTCAGCCGTCGTTTAGATCGTTGCACCGTGTCTTGGAATTACGTCGTCTTTTGGAAGCTGAAAAACCTAATTTGATATGTTTCGATCACGCTGATCGAATTAGTTGGAAAGGAATCATTCTCTCGTTTTCGTCGAACGAAACTAATGAGAGGATAACAATTCCAGATTGCACGATACAGGCACCTTGTCTGGTTTTAGTAAGCGGCCCTAATGCATGTGGTAAATCTTCATTTCTGGAAGTATTGAACGGATTATTGTCGCCAGTTGCTGGCAGACTGTGTGTTAATGAGTCTACTGTCATTTTCGATGGCTCGACTTTAATCCAGCTACCCTGCGCAACTATGCCGCAAAGACATTTGATAATGGGGGGAACTTTCAGGAAGGCTCTTTACTATGGTCTTGTAGATATTGACTCTGAAAAACTCATCTATCTTTTGAAGGGTTTTAGCCTCGATAAATTATTTGAAGTAAATCCCATCATTGGAGCTAGGGGACACAATTTGTCTGGCGGAGAACTGGCTTCTCTATTACTTTGTAGGGCCTTTCTGAGCAGTTATTCTATTATTATTTTGGATGAGCCTTGCAACAATTTAGATAATGCTTCGATATCCTTTTTGAAGATGGTGGTTGCGCAGGAGATGAAAGAGCGAATCGTCATCATTGCGGATCATGGACATGGTTTCGAACAATTTGCAGACTATGTTATACAGTTTCAAGAGCCAGAAAAAACTATCTAGCTCCTGAACGTTGCTACGAACTGCTTTTTGCGATTTATTCGAGATGCTCTTCAATCCGAGCCCTCAGAAGGGCAATGGCTGTGGGTATTCCAATTGCGGCGGCCAATTCGGCTTTATCCAAAACCTGTATGCTAAAGCACGATTGTTTATCACATTGAAGGACGATAACTGAAGATAGCTTCACTTCCCGTTGGCTGAATATGTCGTAATCTCCAAATAGGAAGTTACCTTTTATTGTGTAATTCGGTATGTTCGTTACGCACTTCATCTCAAGTCTGTTTAGGCCATAATCGAACACCGCAACTTCCTTGTGTTCGATGATGAGCGCAACCCTGGGCATGTTACTAAAACCACCGTCGACGACAGTAAAGAGTTTTTCATTTGCATCGTCATAAACGGTATATTTTAGACTCAATAGCTGTCCTAGTGGACCCGTGAACCCATGTCTTTTGATATTGAGGTTGTCTCCGGCTGGGTTGATGAGAGCTAGAGCATGCGGATAAGGGTTACCTTCAATTGAGATTCGATATTCGTTTGTAGCCGTCTTGCTCGATTTAGGACCAGTAGCCACCACGTGTCATCGCCTCGATCGAATTGGAACCGACTTCTGCTTCGTGCGGAGAATTGCGCAGTATGTTGCAGTACATGCAGCTGCAATAACCGCATGGGCAATTTCTAACAAAATGAATGACGCTATTTACTGCATGCATGTTAAATGGACGAATACTTCTCATGATCTGCCTCCCATTGTTCGATTGTTTCTGACTGTTCTATTACCTTCTTCACCTCCTCAACACTGTTGAACCCTAGGTTTTCAATCGACGAGTACTCAACGTAAACAGAAAACCTGCTTTCAAGATAAATAAGCAGTCGAACTAAATCTGATGAGGACAAGTTGAATGGCGGGTCGGTCAATTGCTGATTTCTTAGATTTTGGTCAAATTGAGTCAAATCCAAATCTCTAATATTGCTTATCGCTTTTTCGATTTCTGCGTAGATGGTTTCATCTTTACGATATGCTGTCATTTCAGCACCCCAATATCGAAATCAAACAACTCGTTCTCGATTGTTTTGCAGCATAGTAATGATTCTTCTGGATCTAAGCTGGCTGAGAAACAGGGCATTCCTCTTAGTCGAAGTTCTCTTGCTGCTTGAATTGCTTTATCGCTAGATGAATAGCTTATTTGAAACCTATGCGTCTCCAACCCTTCAGTGGCGTCAAGTACTTCGTTTGTAATTTCAAATTGAACTTTCTCTGCTTGCGTTAGCGTTTCAATTATGGGCATGAGTCCAAGCATTATGTCGTAGTCGGCTATCGTGTATGGGATATTGATAATGGCCAAGTCAGGGCAGAAAGCTCGACATGCAGCAATCGATCCTAATCCGTAATCTCCGTAAATGTGGTCGTCGTATTTCATAAGCACATTGGGCGTTTCTAATAGAGCTAGGTCGGATTTATCATTCTCAATGATGAGGTTGATCTGCTCATTCATTTTGATGACGGCAGATTGGCCACCATCAAAACTAAGGGTGTTGCAGCCCCAGATTTCATTTAAAGGATTGAAGCTCAAAGCGCATAGATTGGGATGGTGCTTTCTCATCTCGCTAACGATGCTACTAAACGTAATTGTTGAATCGGCGGGTGTATATAGATTCCCGACAACAATTTTTGGTATCAGGGCTAATTCCTGCATGTCGCTTTTGCTAGACTCAATTTGTTCAGTGGCGAGTTGACTGACAACCTTCTTATTTACAGAATGTGCATAGGTTTCAGCGTGTTTACTAAATTCTATGAGTCCTGTGGCGCTTTCTTTCGTCGATAAAACGACAACCAGGTCTGATTCATCGATTGTCGTTACATAGTTAATTCGATTTCTTATGCCAATTTCTTTGCAATTAACAAGGTTGGCAACATCTACGCCGTCCGGTAGAATGCCGCATGGTGTTGATACCCGAATATTGTAGCCAACTCCTAGCAATCCAATTAGAAGAGGATAGTCAGCTCTCGTGAAAGATATAAGTCCAATTGTCTTCATGATTATTATCGCTTGTTCCTTTTAAGAGCCGTTGTAATGGACACTTCGTGTCTATGAAGCTCAAAGCGAAGTATTTTCTGATTAAGTCGATCAAAGGCAATTCGTTTTGAGTTGTCGCATGCTGTTCGTTTGTAATCAGGGCTAATTACTCCTTTGCAATCTGCGCTTTTAATGCATTGAGTGCACAGCTGAAATGCCCAACATCTTTTACATGAATCGCTGGTCAGCTTTGAAACATTGATCATCTTTTCAATTTGACCTAAATCAAATCCTGAATCCAATGTACCGATATACATGTCCTTGGTTGTTTCGCTGACCCTTTCGCAAGGAAGAAGCGCTCCTTCTGTTGTCACAAATAGACGCGTAAGTCCTGGCTCGCATGGACCACCGGGTATAGCTTTTGTTGGGATGTTCGAAGGTGCAAATCGCTTATTGTTTTGGTTGATGCTTGCAAGCGTATATGAAGCGAGCCTATCGCTGCGGCTTCCTTTTTCGATCTTTCGCTCGTCCATAATTCTTGCTTTAAATAAGGCGTAATTCAGTTGACTTGAGAACTTGTCATTGTAGGGGGCGATACGTCCGTTGCGTTCCAAGTAGTTGAATTGAACATCGCAAGCCTCGATATCCTTATCATTTATAAAGGAAGAGACTATTTTATAGATGTTGTTCGTGTCGACTACGGCATTAAAATGAATATATTTGTTGCGTTCAGGATGGTTGTCTAAGATCATATGAACATTGTCTATAACTGCTTGGTATGAGGACTCACCATTAGCGTAATGCCTAGACTTATCATGGATTTGCTGCGGCCCGTCAAGACTGATTAGCAAATAGAATTCATGCCCAGAATCGAAGAAGAATTTAACCATATCTTCAGATAAAAGAGAGCAATTGGTTGTAATTCGAAATGAGATGTGTTTTCCTTCAAATACCTGTTCTGCATATTGAGTAATTAGCTTAATTTCACTAAATCGAAGGAGAGGTTCTCCTCCATAAAATGCTACGACCGGGTTTGGGTTGTCAATCGAGTGCATCTTAAAGAATTCGATTGCATGTTTGGCCGTCGAAACAGACATAGAGTTATGACTGTGGGTTCTGTTGTATAAGGAGTTTTCGGAATAGATACAGTAATCACATCGGAAGTTGCAAGATTGAGTCAGCTGAAGGGTTATCATCCGTAAATTTCTTTCCAGCTTAACTTTCAAAAGGTCAATTGATGGATAAGCGACATCCTGCAATGGCGAATCGCAGCAGTAGCCACATGATTGTAGTAACTGGAATTCTTGGTCTGATTTATAGGAGTCGGGGCAAACTTCGCCTGCTTGGACTTCTGAGATGTAATTGAAGAGATCTTTGCTTACTGCAAGTATCTCGTTTCGATTGGCATCATAAATGTAGTGGCCCAAGAGGGTCTTTATGGGTAGAACTAACATCTCTACCGCCTCTTTCATTTCACTAATGTTATTTTAGTGAACTAAGATGTTTACTATAAGGTAACCATTTATAAACGTATTGTCAAACATATATTGCTAAAACAGAAACAATTTATAGACTGAGTGGTCGTATCCTTTGGGCGATTGCTTCTATAATCTAGCCTTCGCTGCTGTCGGGAGGGAAGGTCTAGGACTCCGTTATCATGTTGAAACGCTTTAACTAATTTGACGTTCTCACGTGTTTTTCGTTTCAAAAGCGTTAGGATGGGACTCATAGCGTGGGGCGTAATGGGTGCCCCGCACACGATGGGAGGCTATCAATGGCTAATCGTTTCGTTCTCAATACCATCTCTTATCATGGTTCCGGCGCCATCAAGGAGATCCCCGGCGAGCTCCAGCGTCGCGGCTACAAGAAGATCTTCGTCTGCTCCGACCCCGATCTGGTCAAGTTTGGCGTTACCGCCAAGGTGACCGACGAGCTCGACGCCGCCGGCATCGCTTGGAGCCTCTACTCCGAGATCAAGCCCAACCCCACCATCCAGAACGTCAAGGACGGCGTCGAGGCCTTTAAGGCCGCCGAGGCTGACGCTATCGTGACCATCGGTGGTGGCTCCTCTATGGACACCGCTAAGGCTATCGGCATTATCATCAACAACCCCGAGTTCGCCGATGTCCGCAGCCTCGAGGGCGTTGCTCCCACTAAGAACCACGCCGTGTTCACCATCGCCGTGCCGACGACCGCCGGTACTGCCGCTGAGGTGACCATCAACTACGTCATCACCGACCCCGAGAAGGTCCGCAAGTTCGTGTGCGTCGACACCAACGACGCCCCCGAGGTCGCCGTCGTCGACCCCGACATGATGGCTTCCATGCCCGCCGGCCTGACTGCTTCCACCGGCATGGACGCTCTGACCCACGCCATCGAGGGCTACACCACCAAGGGCGCCTGGGAGCTCTCCGACATGTTCCACTTTGAGGCCATTAAGCTGATCAGCGAGAACCTGCGCGACTCCGTCGCCGAGGCCAAGTCCGGTCAGCCCGGCTCCGGCCGCGAGGGCATGGCTCTTGGCCAGTATGTCGCCGGCATGGGCTTCTCCAATGTCGGTCTGGGCATCGACCACGCCATGGCTCACACCCTGTCCGCTCACTACGACACCCCGCACGGCGTCGCCTGCGCTATGCTGCTGCCGATTGCCATGGAGTTCAACAAGCCGGTTTGCGCCGAGCGCCTGGCCAAGGTTGCCGTCGCCATGGGCGTTGACACCACGGGCATGAGCACTGACGAGGCCGCCGATGCTGCCATCGCCGCCGTCAAGCAGCTTTCTGCCGACGTGAACATCCCGCACGTCTGCGAGGCCATGAAGGCTGACGAGATCGAGGTCCTGGCCAAGGACGCCATGGCCGACGCCTGCTTCCCGGGCAACCCGCGCGAGGCGACGCTCGACGACGTCATCGAGCTCTTCAAGAAGATCTGCCCGGCTGCCTAGCCTAGTTTGGTGTTCTTTCGCCTGTAGGCGTATGGACTTTTGACTTGCCGCTGGCCCCGCCGTGCTACGCACGGCGGGGCTTTTTGTGCTGCGTCGATGCCCCGAGACGGGCAAAACCAAGGCATACTGCCCGCTGCGGATAGGTGGTGCACTTCCCAGCGTGCATTTTTGGGAGTATTCAGCAAGCTCTTAAAAATGCATAACGTTTTGAATGGCCCGTAGTGGCCCGCAGGCGCCCATCGACAGCCATTGTGGGCGGGCTATCGATGAGCGGAGGGGGTTGTTACTGAGTTTTTGCTTTGCGACGACCTGCAACACTGCTGTAACCGCGTCGTTTTGTCGTTCGCGATGGGGCTGTTGGGGCCCACGGTGTTGAATACTCCGTTTTTTGCACGGCCCAAGGTGGGGCACCCTGAGACGAAGCAAAAAGATGCCTCATTTCTATGCAGATACCGATAGGATTTATGCAAGATTGGGATTGTAAACCGTGCACGTGCACAAAATCGGTGCGGGGACGTCTGGAGTCGGCTCGGCTCCTGGGGCATTGCACGTGCAGAACGGTTAAAATCGGGACTCGGCCTTAGTTTTACTTGGAAGGATGCATATGACTTCTAATACTGATGCTTCTCTAGAGGAGACGCTCTCCTATATCGTAGGACAGCTTAAGACGCTGGCTTCTATCGCTTCGCCTACAGGCTATACCCGTGCGGCGACTGATTATCTGATGGAGACGTTGCGCGATATGGGCTTTGGGCCCGAGCGCTCCAATAAGGGCAATGTGCTCGTTGGGCTTGGTGGTGAGGGTGAGCCGCTCGTGTTGGCGAGCCATGTCGATACCCTGGGCGCCATGGTGCGTTCCATTAAGGATAATGGCCGCCTGCGCCCCACGACGCTCGGTGGGCATCAGTGGTCTACGGCCGATGGCGAGAACTGCACCGTTTATACGCGCGACGGCAATGTCTACACGGGTGTGGTCCTCAACACCGAGCCTTCGGCGCATGTGGCCGATGAGCCGGTCAAGACCATCGAGAAGAACATGGAAATCCTGCTCGACGAGAATGTCGACAACAAGGACGATGTGCTCGAGCTGGGCATTCAGACGGGCGACATCATCGCTATGGATCCGCGTACCACGGTGACGGAGAGCGGCTACATTAAGAGCCGCTTCCTGGATGACAAGCTGTCGGCGTCGATTCTGCTGGGTCTGGCCCGCGCCGTTGCTGACGGCGAGGTGTCGCTTTCGCGCAAGGTGTCGCTGCTCTTCACCGTGTACGAGGAGGTCGGCCACGGCGGCGCTTTCGTGCCGGCCGACACGCGCGAGATGATCAGCGTGGACATGGGCTGCGTCGGCGAGGGGCTGACCTGCGACGAGCGCATGGTTTCCATCTGCGCGAAGGACAGCGGCGGCCCGTATCATTACGACGTGGTGCGCGGGCTGATTGCGGCGGCGGAGAAGATGGGCGCGCCCTACGCGGTGGACGTCTATCCGCGCTATGGCAGCGACGTGGAGGCGACCCTCCGCGCGGGCTACGATATCCGCCACGGCCTGATCGGTTCGGGTGTGTATGCCTCCCACGGCTATGAGCGCAGCCATGTGGAAGGCGCGCTGGCCACGCTCAAGACGCTGATCGGGTATGTGGGGTAAGGCGTAACGCACGCCCCTGATGGGGTTTTTGCTCGAAGAAAAATAAAAATGCTCCCCGCGTCCTCGGAAATGGAGGAAACGCGGGGAGCGTTTTTGGATGCAGTAAATGAGAAAATCCGGGATTTCGCACAAATTCCGATAACGGGCGCGCGATGCGCGCCCCTACAACGTTGCGGAAACAACAACGGCGCATTGTGCCACCGTACCCGTAGGGGCGCGCATTGCGCGCCCGCGTTTCATTTGCTTTGATAAAGGATCGGGCTCAGCCCGCGTTCGCTTCGCGCGCTTTGAGCTGGCGCAGAATCCCGCTCATCATGGCGATGCACAGCGCCAGCGTGCAGATATCCGCGACGGGCTGGCTGATCTGGATGCCGAGCAGACCGAAGATGTGCGGGAAGATCAGCAGCGCCGGGATGAGGAAGATGCCCTGACGCGCGGTGGAGATGATCGTGGAGCGCACGCCGTAGCCGATGGCCTGCGTGAACATGTTGCACATGGTGATATAGCCCCAGAGCGGCAGGGTCAGAAGCTGGAGGCGCAGGGCGAAGGTGCCGATTTCGATGACCTGCGGATCGTCGCGGCGGAACAGGGCGATGATCTGGCCGGAGAACGGCAGGGAGATGACGCACAGCACGATCAGAATGACGGTCACGACCTTCACGCAGAACCAGAAAGCCTCGCGCACGCGCCCGAACTTGCCCGCGCCGTAGGAGAAGCCGCAGACCGGCTGGAAGCCCTGACCGAAGCCGATGACGGAGGAATTGATGAACATTGCGTAGCGGCAGACGATGGACATGGCGGCAATCGCCGCGTCGCCGTAAATCCCCGCCGCGTTATTGAGCAGGATGTTCGAAATGCTCGCGATGCCCTGACGGCCGAGGGAGGGAATACCGTTGTAGCAGATGCCGCCGTAGATCCGAAGGCTGGGCTTGAAATGCGAAAAGCGGATGGAAAGCGCGTCCGCCTTCGTGTTGCACATCGTCAGCAGGATGCAGAAGCTGACGACCTGCGAGAGCGCCGTCGCCAGCGCCGCGCCCGCCGTGCCCATATCCAGCGCGAAGATGAGGATGGGGTCGAGCACGATGTTGAGAATACCGCCCGCGGTGATGCCGACCATGCCGTACATCGTCAGCCCCTCAAAGCGCAGCAGGTTGTTCATCACGAACGAGCACATCATAAACGGCATGGCGTAGAAGATGTAGGTGGCATAATCCTTGGCGTAGGGGGCGATGGTCTCCGTCGAGCCGAGGAAGCGAACGACGGCGTCGATGTTCGTCAGGCTGAAAAACGCCAGAATGACGCCCACGATGAACGCCGTGAAGAACGACGTGGAGGCGTAGGCGTCGGCCTTTTCGCGATTGCCCGCGCCGAGCGCCTGGCTGACGTGCGTGCCCGCGCCCATGCCGATCATAAAGGAGACGGCCTGAATGATCGCCATGGCGGAGAAGATGACGCCCACCGCGCCGGAGGCGGAGGTGCCGAGCTGGCTGACGAAGAAGGTGTCGGCCATGTTGTAAATGTTGGTGATGAGCATGGAGATGATCGTCGGCACGGCGAGCTTCGGGATGACGCGGCTCACCGGGTCGCAGAGGAGCATGTGGTTGCGCTGTTCGGCTGTCATGGATTTCATGGCTTAATTCTCCTTGGCTTCAGTAATGTTTTAACAGATGGACGGGTTGAAATCAGAGCAGATACCCCGCCAGCGAGAGCGCGAGGCTCAGCGCCAGCGCGGCCAGAACGTCGCTGAGATCGTGCTGGCCGGAGAGCACGCGCAGGCCGCCGATCAGCGCGCAGAGCAGCGCCATGCAGACGACGACCGCCGGACGCGGAAAGACGTAGACGACGGCGCAGGCGATGGCGGCGGCGCTGGCAGTGTGGCGGCTGGGCATGCTTTTGCCCTTGCCGGGGCTGTATGCGCCGACGGGCGGCGCGCCGTAGCGATCGTAGGGGCGCTGCTTGCCGAGCAGCGGGCGCAGCGCCGTCACCACGGCGAAACAGGCAGCGGGGACGAGCACCGCGCGGACGATGCGCCCGTCGCCGGTGAACATCAGATACAGAAGTGATGCGCAGTAAATCGCCGCGCAGAGCAGCGTCGGCGCGCGGAGCGCCTTTGCCCTGCCCGGCAGGCGGTCGGCGGCGCGGCGCGTGGCCTCGGTCATGCGGATGTATTGCTCGCGGGTCATAAACGGCCTCCTTGACTGAACGGGGGAAGATCGGTATAATAAAACCATTGGATCGGGCGCGCCGCCTGTGCGGAAGCGCCCCGGAAAGGATCAATATGCTTGAAACGATGAAGGCCGCCATTTTCGATATGGACGGCACACTGCTCGATTCCATGACCCAGTGGCGCAGAATGAACGGCGCGTTCGTCCGCGAAATGGGCATTGAGCCGACGGAAAAACAGGAAGCGGACATGATGTCCAT
>CALLNU010000027.1 GCA_938005465.1 uncultured Collinsella sp. | reverse complement strand
CGTCTACCAGACCACGCCCTACGACCTGGCCCGCGCCGGCGAGGAGCACTAGGCTGCGATGGTACTGCTGTAGCCGTGGCTGATATGGCGGCGATTAGGCGCTGATGATGTGGGGTAGCGGCAGGTCGTGAGCGTCGGTGGGAACGCGGTCGACACGCTGCTCGTCAAAGGCGATGCCGATGATTTGGCATGCGGGCGAGAGCATGGGCAGATAGCGGTCATAGCAACCGCCGCCGTAGCCCAGGCGCGCGCCGGTTTGGTCGAAGGACACGAGCGGCACAACAATCATGTCGAGAGCCTCGGCAGGCACGATGGGGAAGCGGTCGCTGTCGATGTCCGTGGCCGCAAAGGCCCGCGTAGGGTGGGCGATAAACGGAGCCGCGGACGCATCGTCGGCGGCAACTGCCCGCATACACATGCGCTGGCCACAAGCTGCGGCATCAATTGCCGAGAGCATGCACGGATAGGCTACGCGCCAGCCGCGCACGGCGGCCGCAGCGGCAAACGCGGCAGGGTCTGCCTCGGAACCCATCGCGGCATAGACGGCAACGATGCGCGGCGCCGCGGCATCCAAGCGGCCCAGCAGCTCAACCAGCCGCGCACAGATATCAGCAGACTTTGCCGCCCGTACATCCAAATCGAGATCGTCGCGCCGAGCAATCATTGCCCGCCGCAACTCAGCCTTGTCCATCCCAGCCTCCTCTAGCAAACCTGCCAAAAAGGGACAGGTTTATTTTGGCAGGTTTTATCTGGGCAAACGTCGAAGCCGCCACAAAGGCGCCCTGTGTGGCGGCTTCGACTCGACGTTGGCTTCACAGCGCCGCAGCAATCGCTTCAGTCACAAACTTATTGAGTGACTCACCCTTCTTTGCCGCTGCCAGCGCTGCTTGCTTGTGGAGCTCAGAGCCCGTTCTTACGTTGAACGAGCCCTTAAAAGCCCGCTCGGGTTCCTTGCCCTTCTCGGCGCAAAACTCAAGGTAATCGTCGACGGCGTCGTGGAAGCATTGCTCCACTTCTTCAGCCGTGGAGCCTTCAAATACGATTGCGTCCCTAATGCCGGCGACCATACCTGTTAGCACATGCTGTTCGGCATTGAACTCGACCGGGGCGAAATAACCTTTGTATGCCAAAACGTTACTCATGACTACCTCCGACATCTTGCAGAAAGCGAACGATGTTTCGAATGGTCCCCGCTGTCAATTCGTCAGATGGATGAGGCGCGTGCATTACGAACATCCTGCCATCTGATGGCCTGTAGAAGCGAACGCGCGATCCGGATGTCTTGCCTTTGCTGTCCATTTCAAAGCCATATGAAGCCATGACTTTTAAAAAATCCGCATACCGATAAGTTGAAGGGCAGCTAAACAGTTGGGCGATGAGTTTATCGGATCGAGTCATCCCGCCTCACATTCTGCAACTATATTCTAGTTGCAATTTCAGGTCGTTGCAAGCACCTCTACTATAGAACATGTGTGCGTATAGAACAAGTGTTCGAACTACCACGAAGGGCGCCTGTGAACTGCGCCCTTCGTGGTAGTTTTGCTTGCCGTGCCTTAGCCCAGCAGGTCGACTACGTTAAAGCCGGCGTTGCTCTTGGCGATGACGTCTCGGCCGCCAAAGATGCAGGTGGGCGACTCGGCTGCGATGCGCGTCACGTCGGCGCCGAGCGAGCGCAGCTCACCGGGCGTGGCGGCGAGCATCTGGGCGCGACGCTCCTCGCGTGCGTGCGGATCGAGCCCGGCCAGGTAGGTCGTGTTGCGGCGCTTGGTGAGCGCGTACGGCTTCACCGGCGCGTCCATGCCGCTCACGCAGCTCACGATAAAGCCCTCAAAGGCGGCCTCGTCGGGCCCAAAGCTGCCAAGCCATGCACCCGCGCGCTCCACGCGCTCAATCGAAGGATCGATCGCCGGGTCGCGGTAGGTGTAGAACGCCGTCTGACGCTCGCCGGCTGCGCGGAATCCGCAGCCGTACGCACCGCCCTTCACGCGAATCTCGTTCCACAGGTAGTCGTAGGAGAGCGCGTTGGCAGCCACGGCCCAAGCGCCTGTCACGTCAATGCCCAGGCGACGCGGATCGCACGCACGCGCGGCAAAGCAGATGTCGCTGGGGATGACAAAAGCCTCGTGGCGGTCGCACGGCGTCGGCACCACGAGCGCGTCGCGGCCGGCATCGGCGCCGTCGCCAGCTCCCAGTCCCAAGTCGCCCGCGGCGGCCCAGTACGCGTTAAAGTCCTCATCGCTGCCGGTAAAGCTCGCCAGACAGCCGTCGGCCACAAAGATGCGGCCTGCCAGCTCGGCAAGCTTGGCACGCAGGCCGTCCAGGCGCTCGTCAAAGTGGTCGAGCAAATCGCGCAGGAACAGGTAGAAGTCTACGCCCGAGAGCTGCTCACGCACCACGGCCGAAGGCGAGCTGTAACTCATCGCGCGACCGAGCGCCGCCGAGTGGCCGTTGTTGATAAAGCCCTGCTCAAGCCCAATACGAATCTGCGTGAGCACGTCGCGCACGCGGTCGGCATCGGCGTCCGCCAGCAATGTGCTCGACCACACCTCGCGCGGTAGGCTCGCCAGCGCGTCGATCTTTTCGGACAGGGCGCCGGCGCTCACCAGCAAGTAGGGGCGCACGCCGTCCACTTCGGGCTGCGTCATGACCTCGGTCGTAAAGCTCAAAAAGCCCAGTTTGCCGGCAAGTAAATTGTCGAGCTCCTCGGCCGAATGCTCGCGTGTGGGCAGCTGCTTGAGCAGGCGGCAGAGCAGCGTCACATAGGGCAGATCCTCAAACGCGACGCAGCTCAGGTCGAAATACTGCATGGCGTAGGCCAGACTATTGGTGGGGATGCCGTGGCGCAGGCAGGGGATGGGCGCGGTCGTGTCCACGACTAGCGGCGGCTCGGGGCGCGCCTCGCCAATGTCGGACACGCGCAGGCGCGGCAGCGTGGCCTTGGCCTCGGGCGTGTCCTCGGCCTCCTGTGAGGAACGAAGTGCGGCCGTGCGCTCGACCACGTCGGCCAGCTCGGCATCGGTCATGGCATCGCGCTTGGCTGCCAGCTCGGCGACCTCGGCACCCTCCGAACCCTCGGCAGCGTCCACCGGCACCAGCTCGACCAGTGCCATGTGATCGTTCTGCAGCACCAGCTCGCGCAGCAGGTCCTCAAAATAGTTGCCGTCCAGCTCGCCACGCAGCTCCTCGTACACCGGGCCGTACTTGAGCGCCAGCGTCGCGGCGTCGTCATCGTAGAGCCAAGTGCTCAACGCGTCGCACGCAATGGCCACGCCGTCGGCGATACCGTAGTCGCGCTGGCGCAGGTCGTATTCGTTGCTGCTGATGATGGCTTCCAGACGCTCGCGCGGAACGCCGTGCTCGCACAGGTCGCGGCAGGCGTCCTGGAACACGCGGCGCAGCTCGCGCGCCACGCCGGGCTGCGCGTTTTGCAGCATGATGAGCTCGTAGGGCTGCAGGCTCTCGGCCGCGGTGTAGCTCACCACGTTGCCGCCCAGACCTGCCGCCAGAATGGCCTTCTTAACCGGCGCTTCGTTGGAGCCCAGCAGCGCCTCGAACAGGATATCCGCCGCGATCGTGCGCTTGCGGTCGAGCGCGCTGCCCAGCACAAGGCCCAGGCCCACCAAGGCGTTTTCGGGCGTGGTGGCCATCTCGATACGCTTGTACTCGCAGGTCACAGGCGCCTGCACGCCCAGCGGATTGGGCGCCAGCGTGGACGGGTCCTCGCCGGCGGCAACGGCAGCGTCCATGCGGCGGCTCGCGGCACTCGGCTGCGACAGATAGCGCTCGTCCAAAAAGGCCAGCGCGCGGTCCACGTCCAGGTCGCCGTAGAGCGTGATGTAGGAGTTGGAAGGATTGTAGTGGCGCGCGTGCGTGTCCAGGAACTGCTCGTAGGTGAGCGCAGGGATTGCGCGCGGGTCGCCGCCGCTCTCGTGCGCATAGGCGGTGTCGGGGTAGAGCGCGGCGTTGACGGCGTCGTCCAGCACACTCATGGGGTCGGACAGCGCACCCTTCATCTCGTTGAACACCACGCCGTTATAGCGCAGCGTGCCCTCGTGCAGGCTAGCGGAGCTGCCGTCGCCCTCGCCCTCGGCACCCTCCGACAGGTCCAGCTCGTAGTGCCAGCCCTCCTGCTCAAAAATGGTGGGCTTGGTATAGATGGCCGGGTTGAACACCGCGTCCAGGTACACGTCCATCAGGTTGTACAGATCCTGCTCGTTGGTGGTGGCAACGGGGTAGATGGTCTTGTCGGGGTAGGTCATGGCGTTGAGAAACGTCTGCATGGAGCTCTTGATCAGGTCGACAAACGGCTCCTTGACGGGAAACTTGGCCGATCCGCACAGCACCGAGTGCTCAAGAATATGGAACACGCCGGTGGAATCGGCCGGCGGCGTCTTAAAGCCAATGGCAAAGGCCTTGTTTTCGTCGTCGCACGCCAGGTACAGCAGGCGAGCGCCCGAGGCGGTGTGGCGCAGCACGTAAGCGTCAGAGTCGAGCTCGGGCACGGTCTCACAGCGCTCGACGGCAAAGCCGTGGCAGGTGGTGCCGGGCACCAGCAGCGCGGCGGCAGCGGCGCGCGGGTCGGTTGAGGTGGTAGGCATATGCAGTCTCCTTTGACGCCCCAGCGGGGGGCGAATCGAGTCGAATCCTCGAGAGTATACCCATATGGAGCCCTCGACCAATCTGCCGGATGAGCGTGGATTTTCGGACACACGAGAGTGGATATTCGGACGCAAATTGAACGAGAGAGGATTTTCGGACGGAAACAGCCCCAAAACGCCAAAAACCGTCCGGAAATCCACTCTCGATTCTTGACCGTCCATCACTCATGCATTTCTCATCTCTCACTCATCTCTCATATGAGAGATAATAGAAAGATGAGAGATAAATATGAGAGATAACTGAGCAGCAAAGAGACAGGCAATCATGGTATTGTCTCAATACCGATTGTTCTACCAGCAAAAACATGTTTAAATGAAACAGATGGCAGGCATCTTATCTTCTATCTCTCACTCATCTCTTATATGAGAGATAACAGTAAGATGAGAGATAATTACGAGAGATAACTGAGAGACGAAGGAAATCTATTCGTGGCATTCTCCGCCGGACCGAGTGAAAGGACGTGCAGATGAACGAAAACGAGCTGACCGGTCTGCTCGAGTCTTTAAGGCGTATGGGCTCGGATGATCTTAACGTCGAAGTGAAGGAGAGCGCCACGACGCTTTCCCGCGATGTGTGGGAAACGGTGAGCGCATTCGCGAACACTGCCGGCGGAATCATCGTGCTCGGAGTGAGTGAACGCGCAGGTTTTGTCCCGGTTGAGAACTTCGAGACCGAGAAAGTGCTCAACCAATTTGTGTCAGGCATGGGTGATGCGGGCGGTCGAGGAAAGCTGGCCAATCCGCCTAAATACACGATCGAGCGAGTGGAGCTTCAGGGCGTCATCGTTCTCGTCATTACGATTGAGGAGCTCGATCCGTCGAGCAAGCCCTGCTATGTCATAGAGCGGGGCGCCCAGGGCGGCAGCTACAAGCGCATCGATGACAAAGATGTGCCGCTTTCATCGACCGAGGTGCTCGCATTGGCGTCATACGGTCGAGCGACTCCGAGCGATCGGGACGCGGTGGCGGGTGCGGGTGCGGGCGCGGACAATCTCGACGAGACGCTGGTCGACCGTACGATAGATCGGGCTTTCTCGTTGACGCCCCGGGCAATGCGCGGCGCGCCGGACAAACAAACGAAGCTGGAGCGCCTAAATATCCTTGATTCCCAGGGCAATGTCACCAAGGCTGGACTCCTAGTTGTGGGCACCTACCCTCAGCAGTTCTATCCCAAGCTCTTCATTGACGTGGCTGTCCATGCGGGAACTCAGAAGGGCATGGCGGGGTCGCTGAGGTTCATGGACCGCACAATCTGTGAGGGAACGTTGGGCGAAATGATCTCGGATGCCGTCGCAGCCGTCGCCAAGAATTTGCGGCGAACCTCGACCGTCCAAGGCGTCTCGCGTGTCGACTCGCTTGAGATTCCCGAGGAGGTTCTGCGCGAGGCAATCGCCAACGCCGTAATCCATCGAGAATACGGGGATCGGTTCTGTGGACAATCGATTGCCGTCGACGTCTTTGACGATCGTGTCGAGGTGACGAATCCTGGCGGCCTTTACGGGGGAAAGACTCGCGAGAACTTGTTTGACGGCAGCTCCCGATGCCGTAACGCGACGCTTGTGAAGCTCATGTCGATTGTCCCGCTGCCGGATGGCGCAGGTTCGCCGGCTGAGGGCAATGGCTCGGGCATCCCGATGATGATCGATGCCATGCGCGCGCATGGTCTGGCCGAGCCCCTGTTCTGCCCGGGATTCGATCGGTTCAAGGTCGTACTTTACCGTTCAAAGATCGAGCCGGTCGATCATGGCGGGGGCTTAATTGTGACGGCACTCAAACACTACGGCGAGCTGGGGACGCGCGAGCTGGCAGAGCACACAGGGCTCACAATTTCCCAGGTTAGGTCGCGCGTCAACGCGCTCATTGCTCAAGGCGAGCTTGAGCCCACGGCGCCGGCGACGAGCCGCAACCGCAAGTATCGACTGTCGGAGCGCGTGGGATAGATGCGTTAGTGGACGAGGCGACCCAATAATCGACTCTCGATTGGCGTCCATTAAGGTAAAGCGGTTGTTGCCCAGTCGACGGTGATGCTAAAGACTCGGCTTACGCCGGCATGGCCCCGAACCCGTCCATCAAGAACAGCCTAAGAACCAGCTTGATGACATTTCCCGGTTTGACTTCTGCCGCGTCAAAGACGTGGCGCTCGGCGAGCTCGCTGCAGTATGCATAGATGTCGCGGATAAGGTCCGCGCCCGAGAGCGTAAACATGTAGCCTGCGTCCGAAAGCGTATTGGGCGCGGCGGGCAATTTGGTCATGCGACAAAAGGTCAACAGGTCGGGCGCCATAGCGTCCTGGTAGCCAAGATGGCTGCCGTCTTCTTGTGCGACGAGTTCCAGCTGGCGTACTCGATTCAGCGCCGCTGCCAGCACAAAGCTCGGTGTGGGAGCATTGACGTCCTCCGTGCTCGCCACGAGTCTGCCTGCTGCCTGCGTGACAAGCCAGGCGACCTCGCGCTGGCAGCGCACGGCCTTGCGTGTAACCGGCTTGATGGACGAAGAAGAAACGCTTCCCTTAGGCGGATTCGAAACAGCCACAAGAACCTCCCATGAACGACCCGGCCCAACAAGTCCGGATGAAACACGTGCTACATCAGTATACAGGGAAGTGGGGTAGCGGGGTACAAGCGCGCCAGCGGCAAGCCGAGAGCATCAACGATGTGCCGATCGCGGAATGAGATCTCGTAATAATTGACTCTCGGCCATATTATTGAGGGGCATGACTCGCGTTCGTATGGTTGTAGGTGCTGGCGATGAACGACATTGACCTTGCTGTTCCGTTGATGGATGGGCCAAGCTATGACCGCGCCTGCAGCCTCGTGCCTTCCGAATACGTTGAGGCATGGGAGTGGTTTCTGGGCGAGGAACAGCGCGGCGGCGTTTGGACCAGCCTTCCGCACCACACCAAGGAAGATAGCCCTCAGTATCAGTATCGTTTGAGAATTGGCTCGGACTTCTTTCCCGTAACGCGGGATTCAGGGATCTTCTGGCCGGGCCGGGATCGGGTGAAGCAAGATCCCAATAAGATCTTTGCGCTTTCGGTCCATAACTCTAAAAAGAGCTTCTACACCGATGTGCCTCCGCTCTATTTGGATGACGGTACGTGGGTCATTAAGTATTCGGTCCAAGCGCCAGGAGCCGTTGGTTCTCGAGACCAGAATTACAACCGTAAAATGCTCAACTGCATGGAATGTGGCGTCCCGGTCGGAGTCATATTTGCAACCGAGGTGGGCTATAAGGTGCTCGGCCTTGCGTTTGTTGAGCGGTTCGAGCCCGAAAATGGATGGTTTGTTCTGCACGGTCCTGTTCATAAAGGCGGACCGGACCCTCGTTTTGCGCCCGACATGAGTTATCTGAAGCACATACCCGTCGATATTGAGTTTGCCGGACAGGGTGTGACCGACGACGAAAAGGTCCGCTATGCGTTAAGGCGCGAGCGATTGGGGCAGCAATGGTTCCGCAAGCAGCTCGTTGCCGCCTATGATGGCCGTTGCGCGGTGTCGGACTGCGGCGTCAGCGAAGCTCTGGAGGCTGCACATATCGAGAATTACTCGGGACCCAAATCGCAGGTTGCCAGCAACGGCATTCTGCTTCGGCGCGATCTTCATTCCCTATTTGATGCTCACCTGATTTCGTTTGAGCCTGTTTGCGGCGAATATCGGTTGTGCGGATCGTACCTGCTGGATAAGACCGACTACGCTTCCTTTGCGGGTGCGACGCTAAGGCAGCCGAATGAGCGTCAGTGGCGACCCGATACGGTGTTTCTTGAGGCCCATCGCATTGAGTTCGATCGCTCGGAAAAGAAGCGTGAAAAGGCGGGGCTTCTGCCGTATTAGCGTATTTGGCTTTGGCATTCTTTGACGATCGTGTTGTTTGATCGGATCGCGTGGCGATGCAATCTCGCGCCCGCCCGCCGGTGCATGCTCTTCCTGATTTGTATAGCGAGAAGGGGCATGTATGAGCTGGCGAGGCGATATTGCGATGGGGAAGTACGGAAAACTGCCGTGTGCCCTTATCGACAACAATATGTTTCCGGGCGTAGAAGTTGATTGCGGGTCGTTTGCTGTCGCCTGTCCTTGCTGCGGCTCGCAAATACCGTGTCTCGACATTCGGTTCATCGATGCACGTGACAGGTTCAGCGACGAAGTGAGGAAACGTACGGGCGTTCATATGCCGGTGTATCCGGAGAAATGCCCTGTTTGTGGCCTCGATATCGTGTACGACGCCGGCGACGAGGGATAGGTGATGCGGAGGAGTTGGCTGTGAGTGTCTTTTGCCTCTACAAATAAATCCCCTCACCGAGTTGCCTGTGGAACTCGGCGTGATGGTCGCGTGCCCAGGTAAAGAGTGCCTGGTCAAAGTCGGTGCGCGTGGCCGGGACGCCAAAGACGCCGGCAACTTCGACGCGTATAAACTCCAGTGCCGGCAGCTTGTTGATGGCAGTGAGGGCAAACGGGGACGAGGGCTCCTCGAACAGATAGCGACTGCCTTGCAGCGCGTCGCAACTGGTGCACGTGTTGCCGAGCGACGGGGCTTTGGAGGCTCGCGCGCCTACGGGCTTGTAGCCGCAGCGCTTATGAAGGTAGTCGCGGATCTCGCCCGGCACGCAGCCAAGAGCGGGCACGATGGCGAGTGCGTTGGCGTTGGCCGTGTCGATGGCAATGTGCCCAGCTTCGTTGGGCGCGTGCGCGATGGCGATGCTCTCGTCGTTATCGGTTCGATAGGGAATGCCGAAGGCCGCGACCGAGGTCTCTTTGTGACACTTCCAGCACTCGCGCTTGCCCAGTACTAGATATATATACGGCGCTGAGGGGTCGGATCGGTCAACACCGGGCAGCCACTCGGCAAAGGGCTCTGGGTTGACGCCGCTGGGTACATACCAGATCTTCTTGGTCCGGTCCCATTTGGCGCCCAGCGCCTTGGCTTCTTCTTTGTGCGAAAAGGGGACATCGAGCTCAGTGCGCATGGCGGCTCCTTGGTGCTGCAGGTGCAAGTGGCTCAAGGATACCGCAGGGTGTGGACGTTGTGGCGTTTTGCCGAGAAGCTGCGGCTCAGATGGGTTCGAGACGCGTTGGTCTCGGCCTCGGTGGCTATTGGGGCGGTTTTGATTGACTGCGGGGTCAGCCGGGATAGGCGCTTGGGTCGCTGACGCGGTTTTGCGCATGGGCGGGGTGGTTGTTTGGGCGGTTGGAGCTGCCAGCGGATTTGGCGACATAAAACAAAACAGCCCAGACGGCATAGCCTCTGAGCTGCGAACATTTGGTGGGCGTTAGAAGATTTGAACTTCTGACCTCTTCCGTGTCAGGGAAGCGCTCTCCCCCTGAGCTAAACGCCCGATCAAGGGTGCGCAAGCGCGCAAGGGATAATATAACGGAGCCTGAACTCGGTGGCAAGAACATTTTTAAAAATCGCTTACATTGTGGAATTCGGGGGCTTCGTCATATCCATTTTAAAAGAGCCTGCTGCCGCGATTTGGCTGTCGCATAATGCAAGGCCATTGCGGTATCGAGCTATGGAAAGACACCTGCGGAATTGTCCTACCGATAAGCGGACAAGCCTCCAGCTGGTGCCTTCGCCGTGGTAAGGTAAGCCGAATTGCTTCCAGACTGTTTCGGGGGAGTGGAATGAGCAAAGAGTGTGTCGAGCAGGTCGAAGGCGCAGGGGCTTCGGTGCCGATGACCGATATATCGAACATTGATGTGCCCGAGGGCACCGACGAGCTCAGCCGTGACACCCGTCGCGCATGGCGCGAGCGCCTTAACGATGCGTCGTCGCGCAAGATGATCACGGGCGTCTTGGCTACGCTGGTGGGCGGTTCGTTTTGGGGCTTCTCGGGCACCAGCGCGAGCTTTCTGTTCGATACCTACCACGTCGACACCTTGTGGCTTATGAGCGTGCGTCAGATTCTCGCCGGTCTACTCTTTATGGCTGTGGTTGTCACGCGCGACCGCGCACGCCTGGTTAAGCTCTGGACCACACCCGCCGATCGCAAGCAGCTGCTGCTCTTTACCGCCTTTGGCCTGCTGTTCAACCAGTTTTGCTATCTTTCGGCCGTGCGCCTGACGAACGCCGGAACCGCGACGGTGCTCCAGTGCCTGCAGCTCGTTATCATCATGGGCTACGCCTGCGTGACCGATCGCCGCATGCCGCGTACTCGCGAAGTCATCGGCATTGGCCTGGCTCTGGGTGGAACCTTTTTAATTGCCACCGGCGGCGACCCCACCAGCCTGAATATCTCGCCGCTTGGCCTGGCAGCAGGTCTTATGTGCGCGGTCAGCGCCGCGTGTATGGCGGTGATTCCCGCCAAGATCCTGCCCGAATACGGTAGCCCCATCGTTACGGGCTCGGCAATGCTCACGGCGGGCGTGGTCTCATGTGTCTTCGTGCAGCCCTGGGCGCATATGCCGGCGCTCGATGCCGCCGGTATCGAGGCGCTCGCGGTGTTCGTGGTTATCGGCTCGTTTTTTGCTTACATGCTCTATATGCAGGGCGTTAAGGACATCGGCTCGGTGCGTGCGAGCCTCATCGGAACTGTGGAGCCGGTTTCGGCGACCATCACCAGCGCCGTTATGCTGGGCACGGTGTTTTTGCCGACCGACCTTATCGGCTTTGCCATGATCATCGTGATGATGTTCCTTACGGTGTAGTTGACGCCGCCGCCAAGACAGAAAAGGTGTTGTGCCGCATTTTCGCCAATTGATGTCCGTGTCTGGAGTTTAGCTGTCGATGCTCAAAATGCCATAAACTAGCAACGTTATGGACTTTTTCATTGCGACTCAATTGCGAGGATTTCTTTATGGCTGGTAATCACTTTAAGGGCAGCGATAGCGGCCGTCCTGCAGTTCCGCCGCGTCCGAACGGGGCTGGTAAGGCCGGCACGCCGGGCGGCGCTGGACAGGGCGGTTCCGGTAAGCGCGTGTCCCCGGGCGAGACGGCGATGTTTACCGCTCTGTACGAGCAGTCTCAAAAGGCAAAAAAGACCGGCCGTGCAAGAGGAAATGTCTTTGCGGACGGTGCAACCTCCACGTCGCAGCCGAGCGGGGCTCCTTCGGTACCCGCGAACAACGCGGGTGCTGCCAACGCCGCGAATGGCGCCGGCAACGTTAATGCCGGCAAGGCCGCCAACAATACTCCCTCTTCCGGTGGCGCGGGGCTTACAGGTAACCTTGGCACGATTTACACCGGCGCCTCCGAGACTGGCACGTTCGCCCGCCTGGATGATAGCGGTACCGAGTTTGCGGGCTCGGGTTCCAAGGAAGATTATTACGATTTTGGCTTGAACTACGGTAGCGACGCTTCGTCGAGTTCGACCTCTGGCGGTCTGGTCCGTCATCGCCATCGCAAGGGCGAGCGCAAAAAGCGTCACACTGGCGCCATTATTGCCGCTGTGGTCGTGGTGCTTCTCGTTGCGCTTGGCGCAAGCGGCTTTATGCTGCTTAACTCGGCAAAGACCGTAAAGAGCGAAGCGAAGGAGGCTGTCGAGATTGTCGGTGGCCTTAAGGACAAGGTCACGTCGGGCGATTTTTCGACGCTGCCTGACGACGCGAAGAAGATCGATGAGCTCTGCGACAGCATGAAGGCGGAGACTTCGAGCCCGCTGTGGACGGCGGCTTCGTTTATCCCGGTGTATGGCAGTGACATCAACGCAGCCCGCACCATGATTGATGCCCTGTCCGATGTCTCGAGCAACGCGCTGGTTCCCATGGCCGATAACCTTTCGCAGGCCACGCCCGGCAAGCTGTTCCAGGACGGTATGATTAACGTATCCGCGCTGCAGGCGGTCGCCGATTCGCTTTCCAGCAGCTCGAAGGTGTTCAAGAGCGCCAACGAGAAGATCCAGGGCATTGGCGATACTCATATTTCCCAGGTGACTGAGCTGGTCGATAAGGCCAAGGACGGCTTTGCCACCCTCAACGGCGCGGTTGACGCGGCGGAGAAGGTCGCCCCCGTCCTTCCCCAGATGCTCGGCGCCAACGGCCAGACGTGCAACTACCTTGTGTACGCCATGAACAACGTCGAGATTCGTGCCTGCGGCGGCTTTGGCGGTTCGCAGGGCCTGATTTCGGTCACCGACGGCCAGATGTCGATTGGCGAGTTTGTTCCCCGCATTGGACTCAGCGAGGATGAGGCAGTCGAGAGCGTCGACGAAGAGGATGAGGCGCTGTTCGGCAACCACAGCAACCTGTACAACTCGGGCAATACCTATTCGCCTGATTGGCCCCGCAACTCGCAGCGTGTCGCCGCGCTGTGGAAGTCCCAGTATGGGCAGGACGTTGATGGCGTCGTCGGCATCGATCCGGTGTTCTTGCAGTACCTGCTGGGCCTTGTCGGTAATGTCTCGCTGCCTGATGGTACGGTCGTCGACGGTACCAACGCGGCGAAGGTTCTCATGCACGATGTGTATTGGAACTATCCGGTCGAGGAATCGGACGGCATCTTTGCGGCTGTTGCCAGCGCCGCCTTCGACAAGATTCTCGGTGGCATCGGTGACGTCGACGTTACAAAGTTTGTCGGTGCATTCGAGCGCGGTGCCGAAGAGGGCCGTCTGATTGCTTGGATGAGAAACGATGATGAGCAGAATGCCATCAAAGAGACGGGCATTGACGCTTCGCTGCCCGATCCGGATGATCCGAGTGCCGATCCCGTTGCCGGCGTTTACTTTAACAACCTGAGCTTCTCCAAGCTCGACTGGTATCTGAACGCCGACACGCAGATCGGCCAGGGCATCAAGAACGGCGACGGCACGTGCTCGTATCGCATCACCGTTACTCTGACGAACATCATGACGCAGGAGGAGGCAGGCAAGCTGCCCGACTACGTTGCGGCGAGCGCACCCGATGCCGCGCGTGACGACGAACGCCTGAATGTCTCGTTGTTTGCCCCGACGGGCGGCAACATCAGTGACCTTACGGTTGAGGGCACACAGTTTGGTCTTGGCGCCGCTACGTGGCATGGAATCCCCTTCTATTCGGGCACCGTTGACCTGCATGCTGGCGAGACGACGACGATCACGTATACGCTGACCACGTCGGCCGAGGCGGGGGACAAGCCGCTTACGCTGCGTCAGACTCCTACATGCCAGGCGGCTCGCGACAGCGCGTCGGCGTAGGGTTTTTCTGGTAGCGCAGATAATCGAGTACCATTTTGGGGCGGACAGGCAATCTGTTCGCCCCTATTTTGTAAGGAGAGCGCATGAAGTACTTTGGCACCGACGGCTTTCGCGGTGAGGCCAACGTTGGGCTGACGGTAGAGCACGCTTATAAGATTGGCCGTTTTGTGGGCTGGTATTACGGCGCCAACCGCGAGCGCAAGGCGCGCGTCATCGTGGGCAAGGACACGCGTCGCTCGAGTTATATGTTCGAGGCGGCGCTGGTGAGCGGCCTGGTCGCGAGCGGTGCGGACGCCTATATGCTGCACGTGATCCCCACGCCAGGCGTAGCGCACCAGACCGTGGAAGGCTGCTTCGATTGCGGCATCATGATCAGCGCGAGCCACAACCCGTTTTGCGATAACGGCATTAAGCTCGTCAACAGCGACGGCTTTAAGATGGACGAGGACGTACTGGAGCTCATCGAGGACTACATCGATGGCAAGAGCGAGGTGCCGCTGGCCACGGGCAACCACATCGGTGCCACGGTGGACTACATGCAGGGCCGCAACCGCTACATTGCTTCGCTCATCGCCAGCGCGAACTTTTCGCTGCAGGGCGTCAAGATCGGCATCGATTGCGCCAACGGCTCGGCATCCTCGGTGGCCAAGCCGGTGTTCGACGCACTGGGCGCCGATGTGCGCGTGATCAATGCCGCGCCCGACGGCTTTAACATCAATGTCGACTGCGGCTCTACGCATATTGAGCGCCTGCAGCGCCACGTGGTGGAGCAGGGCCTGGATGTGGGCTTTGCCTACGATGGCGATGCCGACCGCTGCCTGGCCGTGGACGAGCGCGGCCGCGTGGTCGACGGCGACCAGATCCTGTACGTGTGTGGTGTGTACCTGAACAAGCACGGGCGTCTCTCGGGCGGTACCGTGGTGCCGACGATCGCCAGCAACTTTGGCCTGATCAAGTCGTTGGAGCTTGCCGGCCTGAGTGCCGTGACCAGCGGCGTGGGCGACCGTCACGTGTATGCCAAGATGCGCGAGGGCGGCTACAGCCTGGGCGGCGAGCAGACGGGCCATACGATCTTTGGCGATATCGAGCGCACGGGCGACGGCATTATGACCTCGCTGCGCGTGATGGAAGTGATTCGTGCCGAGCGCGAGACGCTCTCGCAGCTCACGGCTCCGTGCAAGCTGCTGCCACAGGCGCAGGCGGCCGTGCACGTGGCGGACAAGGACGCCGCGCTCGAGAATATGGGCGTGCAGAACGCCATCGCCGAGGCCGAGGTTGCGCTGGCAGGCGAGGGCCGCGTGCTCGTGCGCAAGAGCGGAACCGAGTCGGTTATCCGCGTGCTGGCCGAGGCGCCCGACCAAGCATCCGCCGATGCCGCCATGAAGCGCATCGCCAACGCGCTCGAGGCTTTATAGCTACGCGGTTTTACCAAACCGCGTAGCTGCTCGACGCTGCAAACGGCCCCAAGCGGCAATCTGACGTTCAATTTCAAGGGCGCGACCAGAAGGTCAGCGCCCTTTCATTTCACGTCACCTTGCTCGCTTGGGGCCGTTTTCGCTGACGTTGCCAAGACATTAGCGTCAACGAACTAGTCATTGGGTACCTAGTTATTGGGTGAAAAAAGGGGGCGCTGCGGATTGGTTCCGCGGCGTCCCCTTTGCGTTGGCGTGTCGGTTATGCCTTACAGCTCGTAGAGCGTGGTGAACTTGTCCTGCAGGTAGCTGCAGTAGTAGCGGGCATCGAACGCCATGCCGCACGCGCCCTTGATGAGCTCCGGCGCGTCCTTGGCGCGGCCCCACTGCCAAATGTGCTCGCCCAGCCAGGCGCGGACAGGTGTCAGGTCGCCGCTCGCGCAGGCGCCGTTAAGGTCGACACCGTCGCGGCACATGGCCGGCACAAACATGGCATCGTAGGCACTGCCCAGCGCATACGTGGGGAAGTAGCCAAACGAGCCGCCGCTCCAGTGCGTATCCTGTAGGCAGCCGTGCGTGTCGTCGGGAACGGGAATGCCCAGGTACTCATCCATGAAGCGATTCCAAAGCGCGGGGATATCCTTGGCTGTGGCCTCGCCGGCAAACAGCATGCGCTCGATCTCGTAGCGCACCATAACGTGCAGCGGATAGGTGAGCTCGTCGGCCTCGGTGCGGATCAGCGAAGGCTGCGCGATGTTCACGGCGTGGTAGAGCGTGTCCTCGTCGACGTCGCCGTAGACCTCGGGTGCGTGGCGGCGCAGCACCTCGAGCAGCGGTCCCATAAAGGCACGGCTGCGGCCCACGGTGTTCTCAAAGAAGCGGCTCTGGCTTTCGTGGATGCCCATGGAGGTGCCGCCCTCCAGACAGGTGCGCGCATAGGCGGGATTGACGCCCAGCTCGTACATGGTGTGCCCCGCCTCGTGGATGATGCTGTAGACGTTGGAGATGCAATCGTCCTCGTAGATGTGTGTCGCGATGCGCGCGTCACCCACGGCAAAGCCCTCGCTAAACGGGTGCTCGGTAAAGGCAAGCGTGGTGTCGTCCAGGTTCAGGCCGACGAGCTTCATCAGGTCGAAGCTCATAGCGCGCTGGGCGGCCTCGGGCACGCGGGCGTGCAAAAAGTCGGCATCGGGCTGCTGGCCGCGCTCGCCGATGGCGTGCACGAGTGGCACGACCGTCGCCTTGACCTCGTCACAAAACGCATCGAAGCTCTTGGCGGAAAGACCGCGCTCGTACTGGTCGAGCCAAACGTCGTATGGGTCGCGCTTGGGGTCCATAAGCTCGGCCTGATGCTTGAGCTGGCCCACAATCTTGTCCACATAGGGCTCAAAGCTCTCCCAGTCGTTGGCCGTCTTGGCCTTGTGCCACACGGCGTCGGCCTCGCAGGTGAGCCTGGTCCAGGCCTCGGCCTCCTCGGTAGGAATAACGCTTGCCTCGCGCTGGTCGCGGCCGAGCACGCGGATCTCGTCGAGCAGCTGCGGGTCGTCTACGTATCCGCCTGCAACCGTCTCGCGCGCTAACGAGCGTACGAGCTCAACGGACTTCTCGCTGGTCAGTAGCTTGTGATGCTCGCCGGCAAGCGTGCCCATGGCGTCGGCACGGGCGGCAGCACCGTTGGCAGGAGCAATCGTCGCTCCATCGAACTCGGCAATCTTGAGCAGGTACTCGCGAGTCCACAGCTTGCCCTCGAGTTTGCGGAACTTTTTGACGGCCTTGTCGACTTTAGCGGCCTTGACGTCCTTGGCAGCCTTTGCCACGGCGGCCTGGGCCTTCTTATCGAGTTTCTTTCCCATACCGTATCCTTAATCTCGCAGGCCGAGCGCCGCAGGCGGGTGCGCGGCCAATTTGCACAGCTACCTGCCTTGTACCCAGCGCGAACAAAACGGAACGCGGCGATGCGCTCGCGAAATGTGTTATCCTATAGCCCAATGCGTTGACGGAGAGGGTTTTGCCCGCCGCGTCGCCGGCAAGAGAGGGAAGGTCATGGGCTGCAAGCCTTCCTGCGGTGGCAAGGGCCAAGCGTTCACTCCCGAGCAGCAACCTCAACGGGCGCGCGGCCAGCGGCGGCGAAGCCCCAGTAGGGAAGCCGTGAGCCTCGCGATAAGGGGCGCAGAGTGGGCGCGGCGGGCCAGACATCCGCCGGGTCAAACAAGGTGGTACCGCGGAATTCAACCGTCCTTGGGCAATGTACATGCCCGAGGGCGGTTTTTTGTTACCGAACCGGGCCGCGCATCCGCAGCATCGGGCGGTGTCAGCCGTCCCGGAGCGCGGATACGCGAGAGACGAAAGGGAAGACATGAGTCTGATTGATGATCTGGTCAAACTCGAGGAAGAGGCCAAGGAGCTCGTCGCAGGCGCCGACGATGCCGCAAAGCTCGAGGCCGTGCGCGTTGAGCTGCTCGGCCGCAAGGGCCGCATCACTGGCCTGATGCGCATGATGGGCAAGCTCGCCCCCGAGGATCGTCCCATGATGGGCAAGCGCGCCAACGAGATGCGCCAGCTGATCGAGGGCATGCTCGACGAGCGCACCACCGAGATGAAGGCCGCCGCCCTCAAGCACGCACTCGAGCACGAGGCCGTCGACATCACGCTGCCGGGCATCCGTCCGCAGATCGGTCACCAGCACCTGATCAAGCAGATCATTGAGGAGGCCGAGGACATCTTCTGCGGCATCGGCTACACCGTCGAGTCCGGCCCCATGGTCGACACCTCCTACTACAACTTCACCGCGCTCAACGCCCCCATGGATCACCCGAGCCGCTCGGCCCGCGACACCTTCTACGTGGTCGATAACAACCCCGGCAGCGTCGCGCACCCCGAGGCTCACGCCCACGGCGAGTCCGACGTGCTGCTGCGCACCCAGACCTCGGGCGTGCAGATCCACACCATGGAGTCGCAGAAGCCGCCCATCTACATGATCTGCCCGGGCACCGTCTATCGTCCCGACACGGCCGACGCCTGCCACCTGCCGCAGTTCAACCAGATCGAGGGCCTGGTCGTCGACGAGGGTATCACCTTTGGCGATCTTAAGGGCACGCTCGACTACTTTGTTAAGTGCATGTTTGGTGAGGATCGCAAGACGCGCTATCGCCCGCACTTCTTCCCCTTCACCGAGCCTTCCTGCGAGGTGGACGTGAGCTGCCACGTGTGCGGCGGCAAGGGCTGCAACTTCTGCAAGCACAGCGGCTGGATCGAGATTCTGGGCTGCGGCATGGTCGACCCCAACGTCCTGATCAACTGTGGCATCGACCCCGAGAAGTACACCGGCTTCGCCTTTGGTATTGGCGCCGAGCGCGTCGCGGCACTGCGCTACGACCTGCCCGACCTCAGAACTCTCATGACGGGTGATATGCGCTTCTTGAATCAGTTCTAGGCTGCGGCTTGCCCAAGCACGGCACCTCGGCGCTCATTCGTCGCTTGCGTACCAAAGTACGCGGCGCTCCTCTTTCGGGCCGATCTGCCGCACTTGGACAACCCTCGCTTTGTAAGGAATGTTCACAAAGTTGAAGTTTCCACCTGCATCTCTTCGCAGGCTTTCAGTATGAAAGGAGAGCTAGATGCGTGTTTCTTACGACTGGCTCAAGACCATGATCGATATTCCGGAGGATCCCAAGACCCTTTCGGACGAATATATCCGTACCGGCACCGAGGTCGAGGCGATCGACATCGTGGGCGAGTCCTTCGACCACGTGGTGACCGCCAAGGTGCTCACCAAGACCCCGCACCCCGATAGCGACCACATGTATGTGTGCTCGGTCGACGTGGGTGACAAGAACCTCGACGCCGACGGCAACCCCGCTCCGCTGCAGATCGTCTGCGGCGCGCAGAACTTCGAGGCCGGCGACCACATCGTCACGGCCATGATTGGCGCCGTGCTTCCCGGCGACGTCAAGATCAAGAAGAGCAAGCTTCGCGGCGTCGTGTCCATGGGCATGAACTGCTCCGCGCGCGAGCTCGGCTTGGGCGGCGACCACTCCGGCATCATGATCCTGCCCGAGGATACGCCCTGCGGCATGCCGTTTGCCGAGTACGTGGGCTCGAGTGATACCGTGCTCGACTGCGAGATTACGCCCAACCGCCCCGACTGCCTGTCCATGATCGGCATGGCCCGCGAGACCGGCGCCATCTTCGACCGCGATTTCCACGTTGAGCTGCCCGCCATTAAGGCCGAGGCCGGCCGCGCGACCGACGACGAGCTTTCCGTCGAGATCGCTGACGAGGGCCTGTGCGACCGCTACGTTGCCCGCATCGTGCGCAACGTCAAGGTCGGCCCGTCGCCCGACTGGATGGTCAAGCGCCTCAACGCCCTGGGCGTGCGTCCGCACAACAACATCGTCGACATCACCAACTATGTGATGATGCTCACCGGTCAGCCGCTGCACGCCTTTGACCTGGACACCTTTGCCGAGCGCGATGGCCATCGTCGCGTGGTGGTTCGCGCCGCCCAACAGGACGAGAAGTTTACGACCCTCGACGGCGAGGAGCGCACGCTCGACGCCGGCATGGGCCTCATCACCGACGGCGAGCGTCCCGTGGCGCTGGCCGGCGTAATGGGCGGCATGGATTCCGAGATCGAGGACGACACCGTCGACGTGATGGTCGAGAGCGCCTGCTTCAACGCCGGTCGCACCTCGCACACCAGCCGCGATCTGTCGCTGATCTCCGACGCCTCCATTCGCTTTGAGCGCCAGGTCGACGAGACCGGCTGCGTGGATGTCGCCAACGTTACCTGCGCGCTGATCGAGGAGATCGCCGGCGGCGAGGTTGCTCCCGGCTATGTCGACGTTTTCCCCGCGCCCAAGACCATCGACAGCATCAAGCTGCGCCTGGCCCGCGTGCACGCCATTTGCGGTGCCGATATCGAGCCCGACTTTATCGAGCGTTCGCTCACCCGTCTGGGCTGCACCGTCGAGTGCGACGGCGAGGACTTTATGGTTACCCCGCCGAGCTTCCGCCCCGACCTGCCGCGCGAGATCGACCTGATCGAGGAGGTCCTGCGCCTGTGGGGCATGGGCCGCGTGACGGCGACCATCCCGGCTGCCAAGAACCACATCGGCGGCCTGACTCGCGAGCAGAAGCTCACCCGCAAGGTCGGCGAGATCCTGCGCGCCTGCGGCCTCAACGAGACCACGACCTTTGGCTTTGCCGCTCCGGGCGACCTGGAGAAGATCGGCATGTCCACCGAGGGCCGCGGCTGCCCCGTGGTGCTCATGAACCCGCTGGTGGCCGAGCAGACCGAGATGCGCCGCTCGCTGCTGCCGGGTCTGTTGCAGTCCGTTGCCTATAACGAGGCGCACGGTACGCCCAACGTACACCTGTACGAGGTCGGCAGCCTGTTCCATGGCCGCGAGAACGCCAGCCTGCCCAAGGAGACCAAGTCCGTCGCGGGCGTGCTCTCGGGCCAGTGGAGCGAGCAGTCTTGGAGCATGAAGTACCGCAAGCTGCGTTTCTTCTTTGGCAAGGGCATCGTCGAGGAGCTGCTCGCCCAGCTGCGCATCGAGAAGGTTCGCTTCCGTCCCGTCGAGGGCGAGGGCTATGCCTTCCTGCAGCCGGGTCGTGCTGCCGAGGTCCTGTCCGGCGGCACCGTGCTGGGTTGGGTCGGCGAGATCCACCCCGAGGCGCGCGAGGCTATGGGCATTGACGAGGTCGTCGTCGCCTTTGAGCTCGACTTGGATAAGCTGATCAAGGGCGCCCGCAACCAGGAGAACTACCGTGAGTTCTCGCAGTACCCGGCCGTTGAGCACGACCTCGCTATCGTGGTTGACAACACTGTGACCTGCGAGGATCTTGAGCGTCGTATTACGAGTGCCGGCGGCAAGCTGCTCGAGGGCGTGCGCCTGTTCGATGTCTACCGCGATCCGGTCCGCATCGGCAAGGGCAAGAAATCCATGGCCTTTGCGCTTACGTATCGCTCCGACGACCACACGCTCACCAGCGAAGAGGTCGAAAAGGCGCACCAGAAGATCGTCACCAAGGTGTGCAAGGGCGTAAACGGCGAGGTCCGCGGCTAGGTCCTGCGCCGGATATAGGCCAGCGTCGGCTGCCGCCGAGTCTTACGTGACTGCTGTTTTCGGTATAAGGCACCGTTGAGCCTTCATATATGACACGCGCATTACATAACGGCGTGCTGCTTTGTCGGCAGTGCGCCGTTTTGCTATGATAGCCCGCGGCGTGTTACGAATCTGACAATGCGTAACACTGACAAGGTGATTCAAGCGGCGTTGCAATTCTGTGCGCCGATAACCGGGAGGCGTACATGCACATTCCAGATAACTACCTGTCCCCGCAGACCGATGCCGTTATGGCGGTGGCGATGGTGCCCGTTTGGGTCCATTGCATCAAAAAGGTACGCGCCACGCTCGATCGCGAGCACATGGCTTTCCTGGGCATCTGCGCTGCGTTCTCCTTCTTGCTCATGATGTTTAACGTGCCGCTGCCCGGCGGCACCACGGGTCACGCCGTCGGCGGTGCACTCATCGCGCTGCTGCTGGGCCCCGAGGCCGCGGCCATTGCGGTTTCGGTCGCACTGGCACTGCAGGCGCTGCTGTTTGGCGACGGCGGCATCCTGTCCTTTGGAGTCAACTGCTTTAACATGGCATTTGTGCTGCCGTTTGTGGCAGCCATCGTGTTCCGTGCGCTCAACGGCCGCCTGCACGACAAGAGCTGGGGCACTTCGGTTTCTGCCATCGTGAGCGGCTGGATCGGCTTGTGCGTGGCTGCCCTGTGCGCTGCCATCGAGTTCGGCATTCAGCCGATGCTCTTCACCAACGCCTCGGGTGCCCCGCTATACTGCCCCTTCCCGCTGTCTGTTTCCATTCCGGCCATGTTGATTCCGCACATGCTGGTAGCCGGTGTGGTCGAGGGCGCGGCGACTGCCGCGATCTACGGCTTTATCAAGAAGACGGCGCCGGGCGTTATCGTCGGCCCCGAAGCCGCCGATGGACAGCTTACTGCCGAGGGCGCAGCCGCCAAGAAGACCTCGCTGGTCCCCACGCTCATCCTGGTCGCCGTGCTTGTCGTGGCCACGCCGCTGGGCCTGCTGGCCACGGGTGACGCATGGGGCGAGTGGGACGCCGAGGGCGCCGCGACCGCCGTTCAGGAGGCTGGTGACGACAGTCTGCAGACTTCGGTTGGCCTCGATACTCCGACCTTTGCCGATGTCCTGCCCACGGGCGATTATCTGCAGGCCTATTCCGAGGAGCAGGGCCTTGACTTTGCCGGTCAGGCTGCCATGTATATCCTGTCCGGCGTGATTGGCGTGGCGGTGCTCACCATCGCATTCCGCCTGATCTCGCTGACGGTTAAGGAAAGCGGTGCTCATGGCAATAGCCGAGCTGCCTAGCTGGCTTGCGGCCGAGGAGCGATATGAGCCCGTGGGGGCTCGGCATCGTGTGATGCAAAAGAATGTCCTGCACCTGGCGAGCCTGCTTGAGCGGGTTCGCCTGGGTGGAGGCGCGCACGAGGGCGGGTCGATGGTCGACCGCGCCCTTTCTTGCGTTTCGGCTCCGGTGCGCCTGGTGGGGATGTTCGTTTGCGTCCTGTGCGTGTGTCTGACGCAGAGCCCGCTGTACCTGATGCTGATGGCGGCTATCGCGCTGGTGCTGGTCGCGGTGCGCCCCGCGCGCGGGTTGCGCGCGACCTTTGTGCCGGCGCTTGGCGCCGCGGGGCTCGCAGTGGTTTTGGCGCTGCCTGCCCTGCTGCTGGGTGCTTCCGCTACGGGCGCCATGCTCAAGATTGCGCTCAAGACCTTCATTAATGTGTCGCTGGTGCTGGGCGCTTCGTGGACCCTCACGTGGAGCCGCATGTCGGCGGCGCTCAAGATGCTGCATCTACCCGACGAAGTTATCTTTACGTTTGATATGGCGCTCAAGCACATCGAGGTGCTGGGTCGTACGGCGCACGATCTGTGCGAATCGGTCATGCTGCGCAGCGTTGGCCGTGCGCCCGAGGGATTTTCGCGTACCGATTCGATCGCGGGTATCATGGGCATGACCTTTATCAAGGCGATGAAATGCAGCCGCGCGATGGACGAGGCTATGCTTTGCCGCGGCTTTGCCGGTGCGTATCCGGCTCCCGCGCGCGCCAGGTTTGGCTGGCGCGATGCGGCCTATGCGGCCGGCGTGGCGCTGCTGACAGTGTTGTGCGCCGTGCTGTAGGCGCTGCTGGTTCCGACTGGGGATGCAAATGGGGAAGGGCGACGTTTTGACGATCGATATGAATAGTGCGGCGGGCACGAACGGTGTGGGCGGCGCCGAGGTCGTTCCGCTCATCGAGCTGCGCGACGTGGTGTTCTCCTATGCGGGGCATACGGTTGTCGATGGCGTGTCGCTGCAGGTCGATCGTGGTGAACTCGTTGCCCTGCTCGGTCCCAACGGCTGCGGCAAGACGACGATTATGCGTCTTATTAACGGCCTTGAACTCGCGGACGCAGGGGCATACCTGTTTGACGGGCACGTGGTCGATGCGGCGTATCTGAAGGATTCTGCTGCTGCTCAGAAGTTCCACCAGCGCGTGGGCTTCGTGTTCCAAAACGCCGATGCCCAGCTGTTCTGCGCCACGGTGGGCGAGGAAGTTGCTTTTGGTCCCGCGCAGATGGGGCTGCCGGCAGACGAGCTCGAGCGCCGCGTGCGCGATGCCATGGGGCTGTTCCAGGTTGCCGACCTTGCCGACGCCTCTCCCTATCAGCTCTCGGGCGGGCAAAAGAAGCGTGTGGCGCTGGCGGCAGTTGTATCGATGAACCCCGATATCCTAGTGCTCGATGAGCCCACCAATGGGCTCGACGAGGATTCATGCGACATCGTGGTCAACTTCTTGCTGGCCTACGTCGCGGCGGGTAAGACGGTCTTGATGAGCACGCATCACCAGGATTTGGTGCGACGCCTGGGTGCCCGTGCAATCTATATCGATCGATATCATCACGTGGTCGAGGCACCTTCGCCGTCGTATGGAACTGAAAGCGGTGCGACGGACTAGTTGCTGCGTAGAGCGTGCGTAGCCGCCCGCGTGGCTTTGGCGTGATGGTATAGTTATCCAGGTTTTTATGGGGGTGGCTATGCCAAGCTGGAACATTCATATCGCTCAAACGGAGCGTTTGCTGGAGCGCACCGGTGCGCTTGCCAAGAGCGTGCGCGACCGCAATGCCTTTTTGTTTGGCTGTGTGGTTCCGGATATCTTCGTGGGCTATATGGTCCCTGGCATCGCCGATCCCATCCCGTACCGCATTACGCACTTTGCAAAGCCCGAGCCTATCCCTAAGCCGCGCGAGCATGAGTTTTGGGACACCTATGTGGCGCCGCTGCTCAAAGGGGCGCCTGTTGGTACGCCGGCTGACGCGACCTCGATTGTCGAGGAGCGCGAGCGACTGAATCGCGTGCACTATCCCCAGCGCTACAGGGATGCTGAGCCGGTTGTCGGTCCCGGCGCTCGTGAGTTCTCGCTTGCGTCCGAAGATGTGGCGCAGTCGTTGCTCGATTTGACACTGGGTGTCTGGTCGCATCTGGTGGCCGATACCGTATGGAATACGCGCGTGAATCAGTACCTGGAGGCGCACGGCGGCAAGCCGTGCGAGGAGTTCCGCATTAAAAAGCAAGGCGACTTTGACTGGTTCGGCAAGACGCTCGGCATTGTTTCGATTCCGCGCGCGACCGATCGCCTGTATACTGCGGCGACGCGTTTTGGGCAGTATCCCATCCATAAGGAGTATGTGCTCAAGACCATCGGCGTCATGCACGAGATTGTACGCGAAAACCCCGGCGATCCCGACCATCCGCCATACCGCCTGCTAACCGAGGAATTCTTCGACGCAACGTTTACCGAGGTCATCGAGCTGACCGAGGCGGGTTTTGCCGCCCGTGTCGAATCGCCCGATGTGCCTGCGCTGCCCCTGATTGCTAGCTGCTAGCTGGCCGGCCCGGCAGTGAATAGCTCAACCCAATCGACAAGTAGCTCTTGCCGTAAGGTATCTTCGGCAATGCGCTCCTGTTTGGTCTTTGGGATGTGGGGAAGCCCGGCCTTTTTATGGATGAGCTCGGCTATGTGGTCGAAGCTCTTCTTCTCCTTGATCTGGTCATAGGTAATTTGGATGACGTCGTAGCCCATGCTTGTGAGTGCGGTGGCGCGCTCGGCATCGGAGAGGCTCGCGGCTTCGCTGTCGTGGGCAGAGCGGCCTTGGCATTCCAGAATGACGCCCATGCTGTCGGTGGCGCTTTCGATGAGGATATCGGCGTAGCAGCAGGTTTTGTCATACAGCGAACGTGCGGCTTCACTGAGCGGGATGCGCGCGTTGTTGGCGATCTCGATGCCCTGGCCGCCCTCGTCGCGGGGGAGCGAGATAAGCATGGAGGTCTGTACTTCGAAGGGCGAGGCGGCCTGCCCCGTCATGTGCTCGGCCGCCCAGCGCAGTTGTTTGACGCCGCGCAGGCCTGCGGCTTGCTTGGCGAACGCGGCGATATCCGTTGCGGTAAGAAGCGGCGTGCGCTTCCACAAGTTGGTGTCATTGCCCTTGGTGTCGTTAACTCGCTCCCAGCCGCAGTTGGGTGGAATGAACTTAAGCGAAATAGCTTCATCGAGTTGTTGTTGCGTTCGCTCGCAGGGCTTAAACACTGCAAAGGAGCCGCACATCTCGTAGCACGCCATGAGTAACTGGTTGCGTGAGACCTGCGTGGCAAGGCTGAGCAGCGTGAACTCCGGTGACGTGACATCAAACCCATGTTCAGTCTGCCTAAACGACCCCGGAGGTGGTTCTTGGGTCAGGAGGTGCGATTTAAACAGGCTTCGCGACCCGGATTGTGCCCGAGTGAATACAAGCCTGTGAAGTGGTGCGTGAAGCAGGTCTTTTACAACTGCATGACTTCCGAGGCCACAACATCTGCGATCCATATTGCCAAGGCTAATGGCGGGGTAAAGGCCTAATACCTGCGGCGGGATGCGGTAGTAGTTAAAGGCGGATTGCCCACAAAGCGTCAGGTCCATAATGCCCTCCTGGCCGAAATCATCTCTTTGAAGCGAGTGATGCCAGCGTCAATCCGGAAGTATGCGGCAAAATCTGAACCCTATGAGCGGACCTGGCTTTTGAGGCTAGTTTATCAGGCATTTTGTTGCGAAAAAACAGGGTGTGCTCGGAGGTTCCAGAATTTGCCGCATACTTCCGAAAACCAGGTCGATTTGGTTCTTGCTAAAACGATTTATCAGCCCTGTGTGAGGTGTGGGTTTGCCAACGGGCGAACACTTTTAGCGCTTGGGGCTTTATTTTTTGGGCCTCGAAGGGTGGATTTCGCGCTTTTGGTAAAGAAATGAGTGCGTGTTTTGCCGTGCGGCGGCATTGGCACAGAAAAAGGGCCCGGAAGGCAATGCCATCCGGGCCCTTTGCAATGCAAATTTGCTTGCAAGTACGATTTAGCGCACCTGAGCGACGTAAGCGACGTTGGTCGAGGAGACCTTGTCCTCGAGCTGGACGCTCATGCGGGGATCGCCGGCGGTGGCGACGGTCAGATCGCCGGCCTCGACGTAGCCGAGCTCCTTAGCGGTCTCGATCGCCTTGACGATCGTGCCGTTGACGGTGCCCTGGGTAATCTCGGCCTGGTGCGGGATAACGCCCCAGTACATAATCATTTGCTGGACGGCCCACTCGTGGCGGGAGAACGCGCAGATCGGCATGTTGGGACGGAAGTGCGAGATCAGGCGAGCGGTACGACCGGTGGTCGTCGGCACGGTGATGCACTTGGCGCCAACGGTGGTAGCCATGTTCACAGCGGACATACCCACAACGTTGTTGACGACGCGGGTGCCGTGAGCATCGGCCGGAACCTCGAGCGGAGCGTGAGCCGGGAGGTACTTCTCGGTCTCGAGAGCAATGCTGGCCTGCATCTTGACGGCCTCGACCGGGTACTTACCGGCAGCGGACTCGCCGGACAGCATAACGGCGTCGGTGCCGTCGTAAATGGCGTTAGCAACGTCGGCAACCTCGGCGCGCGTCGGGCGCGGGTTCTGCTGCATGGAGTCGAGCATCTGCGTAGCGGTGATAACGGGCTTGTAGGCCGCGTTGCACTTGGCGATGATCTCCTTCTGGATGTGCGGAACGAGCTCGGGCTTGATCTCGATGCCCAGGTCGCCACGGGCGACCATGATGCCGTCGGAAGCCTCGAGGATCTCGTCGAAGTTCTCGACGCCCAGGGCGCACTCGATCTTCGGGAAGATCGTCACGTGCTCGCCACCGTTCTCGCGGCAAAGCTCGCGGATGCCGCGGACGGACTCGCCGTCACGGATGAAGGAAGCGGCGATGTAGTCGATGTTCTCGGTCAGGCCAAAGAGGATGTCCTGACGATCGCGCTCGGTGATGGCGGGCAACGAGATGTTGACGTTGGGCATGTTGACGCCCTTGCGCTCGCCGATCAGGCCGTCGTTCTTGACGACGCAGGTCATGTCCTGACCGTCGACGGACTCGACCTCGAGGGCAACCAGGCCGTCGTCGATCAGGATAAGGGAGCCCTTCTCGACCTCGGAGGGCAGAGCCAGGTAGTCGAGGGAGATGTGCTCAGAGGTGCCGTGGAAATCCTCGGACGTGGGCTGAGCGGTGACGACGATCTTATCGCCGGTCTTGACGGCAACCTTCTTGCCATCGACCAGAAGGCCGGTGCGGACCTCGGGGCCCTTGGTGTCGAGCAGGATGCCGACGGGCAGACCGAGCTCCTTGGAAATACGACGGACGCGCTCGATGCGACCGTGGTGCTCGTCGTAGGATCCGTGCGAGAAGTTAAAACGGGCGACGTTCATGCCCGCCTTGATCATCTCGCGGATGGTCTCGTCGCTATCGCAGGCGGGACCCATGGTGCATACAATCTTGGTGCGCTTGTACATTCAGACCTCCATCTGACATCGTCTTGCGCTGATAGATAAACCATAAGAAATAAAACTGAGATGATTATAACGAAATGGCGACCGAATACCCCAAAAAATCGACCGTATGCCGAATTAGAAGTTCATTTTTTGCGGAAAAACGGTATATGCAAAAACTTTACCAACCGTTCTGACCGCTGCTATCTGGGCGATATTTCAGTTTGACGATGTGCCGAAGAAAAAACGTTTTATCAATATTGAGCATCACACGGTCTGCATCGTTGCACTCGAGCCGTGTTTCCAATTGGAATGTTTTGGCTAGACGCGCTGCTTTGGGGTACCATAGCTCCACTATCAACTGCCGCTCAGCACGGCAGCCTTGATGAGCCCTTGCCCTTCTCCTGGGAATTATGATCGGGCATCAATCTGCTGAGTGGCCCGAATCCCAGGAGGGGACTCTATATGCAAAAGGAATACCTGTCCGCCGCGGCGGAGGTGCTCAGCGACCAGGGCGTCGATGAGAACCTCGGCCTGAGCAACGACGAGGCGTCGTCGCGCCTCGCCAAGACAGGCCCTAACAAGCTCGAGGAAGCCGAGAAAACGCCGCTGTGGAAGCGTTTCTTTGAGCAGATGGCCGACCCCATGGTCATCATGTTGATCGTTGCCGCCGTCATCAGCGCGCTCACGGGTATGGTCAAGGGCGAGCCCGACTTTGCCGACGTCGCCATCATCATGTTCGTCGTTATCGTCAACTCGGTACTGGGCGTGGTCCAGGAAGCCAAGAGCGAAGAGGCCCTCGAGGCCCTGCAGGAGATGAGCGCGGCGCAGTCCAAGGTGCTGCGCGACGGCAAGCTCGTGCACCTGCCGAGCGCCGAGCTCGTGCCCGGCGATGTGATCATGCTCGAGGCGGGCGACTCCGTCCCGGCCGACTGCCGTGTGCTCGAGAGCGCCACAATGAAGATCGAGGAGGCCGCCCTTACCGGCGAGTCCGTGCCCGTCGAGAAGCATGCCAACGTCATTGAGCTCGCCGCCGGCACCGACGACGTGCCGCTCGGCGACCGCAAGAACATGTGCTACATGGGTTCCACCGTGGTATACGGCCGCGGTCGCGCCGTCGTGGTCGGCACCGGTATGAACACCGAGATGGGCAAGATCGCCGGCGCCCTGGCCGAGGCCAAGGAAGAGCTCACGCCGCTGCAGGTGAAGCTTGCCGAGCTCAGCCGCATCCTCACCATCATGGTTATCGTCATCTGCGTCGTCATCTTTGGCGTCGACATCATCCGCCACGGCGTGGGCAACGTCCTCACTGACCCGACAGCCTTGCTCGATACCTTTATGGTTGCCGTCTCGCTCGCCGTCGCTGCCATCCCCGAGGGCCTGGTCGCCGTCGTGACCATCGTGCTGTCGCTCGGCGTGACCAAGATGGCCAAGCGCCAGGCGATTATCCGCAAGCTCTCTGCCGTCGAGACCCTCGGCTGCACACAGACCATCTGCTCCGACAAGACCGGCACCCTTACCCAAAACAAGATGACCGTCGTCAAGCACGAGCTCGCCGCGCCTAAGGAGAAGTTCCTGGCCGGTATGGCCCTTTGCTCCGATGCCCAGTGGGACGAGGAACTGGGCGAGGCCGTGGGCGAGCCGACCGAGTGCGCGCTCGTCAACGATGCCGGCAAGGCTGGTCTTACTGGCCTGACTGCCGAGCACCCGCGCGTGGGCGAGGCCCCGTTCGACTCGGGCCGCAAGATGATGTCCGTGGTCGTCGAGACCTTGGACGGCGAGTACGAGCAGTACACCAAGGGCGCGCCCGACGTGGTGATCGGCCTGTGCACCCATATCTATGAGGGCGAAAAGGTCGTCCCCCTGACCGAGGAGCGTCGTGCCGAGCTCGTGGCCGCCAACAAGGCCATGGCCGACGAGGCCCTGCGCGTGCTGGCGCTGGCAAGCCGCACCTACACCGAGGTTCCGAGCGACTGCAGCCCCGCTGCGCTCGAGCACGACCTGGTCTTCTGCGGCCTGTCCGGCATGATCGACCCGGTCCGCCCCGAGGTCGCCGACGCCATCCGCGAGGCCCACAACGCCGGCATCCGCACTGTCATGATTACGGGCGACCACATCGACACCGCCGTGGCCATCGCCAAGGAGCTGGGCATCCTGACAGACGGCCTTCAGGCCATGACGGGCAGCCAGCTTTCCGCCATGGATGACGACGAGCTGCTGGCAAACATCGAAAAATACGCCGTCTATGCGCGCGTGCAGCCCGAGCACAAGGTGCGCATTGTCGACGCCTGGCGCTACAAGGGTTATGTTACGGCCATGACGGGCGACGGCGTCAACGACGCGCCCAGCCTCAAGCGCGCCGACATCGGCGTGGGCATGGGCATCACGGGCACAGACGTCACCAAAAACGTGGCAGACATGGTGCTGGCAGACGACAACTTTGCCACCATCGTGGGCGCCGTGGAAGAGGGCCGGCGCATTTACGACAACATCCGCAAGGCCATCCAGTTCCTGCTCGGCTCCAACATGAGCGAGGTCATCAGCATCTTTGTCGCCACGCTCATGGGCTTCACGATACTCCAGCCCGTCCACCTGCTCTGGATAAACCTCGTCACCGACTGCTTCCCCGCTCTCGCGCTCGGCATGGAAAAGGCCGAACCCGACATCATGCGCCGCAAGCCGCGTGACGCCAAGGCCGGCGTCTTTGCCGGCGGCATGGGCTTCGACATCGCCTATCAGGGCCTGCTCGTCAGCCTGCTGACCCTCGCGAGCTACTTTGTCGGCCACTACATCGAGTCCGGCGTCTGGGAGATCGCCGACAGCCCCGACGGCACTACCATGGCCTTCGTCACCATGAGCATGGCCGAGATCTTCCACAGCTTCAACATGCGCTCGCAGCGCGGCAGCATCTTCACGCTGCACAGCATGAACAAGACCCTCAACTGGGCCGCTCTCGGCAGCCTGATCGCCACGACCCTCGTCTGCGAGGTGCCCTTCATTGCCAACGCTTTCGACTTCACCAGCGTGGAGCTCAGCGAGTACCTCATCGCCCTGTGCTTCGCCGTCAGCGTCATCCCCATCGTCGAGCTCATCAAGCTCATCCAGCGCGCTGTCTCCCGGGGCCGGGCCTGAGCAGCACACGTTTCCCCACACAGCGCCGCACCTGAGTGCGGCGCTGTTTTTTGTTGCCCCGCGGGCATGGACATGATAAAATTTGCATATCAAGGCATACATCCGAGCGCAAAGGGGGCTTTTGTATGGAGATAAGGGTGCTGCGCTATTTCCTTACCGTTGCCCGGGAAGAGAGCATAACCCGGGCGGCCGAGGTGCTGCACATAACTCAGCCGACGCTCAGCCGCCAGCTCTCTCAGCTGGAAGAGGAGACTGGCGTCCGGCTCATGGAGCGTGGGCCGCGCCGCATAAGGCTCACGAGCGAGGGCATGCTGCTCCGCCGCCGGGCTGAGGAGATACTCGAGCTCGTGGACAAGACCGAGGCTGAGCTCTCAGAGCAGGATGAGCTGGTGGAGGGCCGAATCTCCATCGGCTGCGGCGAGCTGGCCTCCGTCTCGCTGCTGCCGGAGCTCTTCCGCAGCTTCCGGGAGCGCTATCCCCGCGTCGGCTTCGACCTCTACACCGCCACGGCTGACCTGGTCACGGAGCAGATGGACCGCGGCCTGCTGGACATCGGGCTGCTGCTCGAGCCCGTGGACATAGGCAAGTACGAGTTCATCCGCCTGGACATAAAGGAGCGCTGGGTCGTCCTGATGCGCCCGGACGATCCGCTGGCCTCGCAGGAGAACGTGACGGCGCAGGACCTGCTGGGCCGTCCGCTGATACTCCCCCGCCGCACCAGCGTGCGCGGCGAGCTGGCCAGCTGGTTCGGGGACTTTTACGAGCGGCTGAACGTCGTGTTCACCAGCAACCTCAACACCAACGGCGCGCTCATGGTGGCCAGCGGCCTCGCCTATTCCGTGGTCATCGAGGGCGCCGTGCCGCTCTGGGACCAGAGCAAGGTGACCTACCGGCCCCTGTCCCCCACCTTACCGGACACCTCCACCATGCTGGCCTGGAAACGGGGCCAGCCCTTTTCCCCGGCAGTGGAGAAGTTCATACAGCAAGCCCGGGCGTGGTTTGCCCAGGAAGAAGCCATGCCTTAAATGCGTGGCCCACGGGCCGCTGTTCAAGGGGCTGCTTTCGGGGACCTTCCAGAAGGGGGCCCACTTTGCCCGGGACGACTGGCGGGGCCACTCCATCACCGACGAGAATTTGGAGCGCTACCAGCCGCTGCTCCGCTACCTGGCGGAGCTGGGGGAAGAAAAATCCACCACGCCGGGACAGCTGGCCATTGCCTGGGTGCTGGCGCAGAAGCCCTACATCGTGCCCATCCCGGGGATGCGCTCTGTAAAGCGGCTGGAGGAAAACGCCAAGGCTGCGGAGATTGCCCTCTCCCCGGAGGAGCTTGCTACAATTGACGCCATCCTGGCGGCGGTGGAAGAGGGGAACTTCTTGACAAATGGCGGTTCTTATCCAATAATAGAAGGAAAGAACCTATTTAGAAAGGAGCAGGACTTATGAACAAAATCCATACCGAGAAC
>CALLNU010000026.1 GCA_938005465.1 uncultured Collinsella sp. | reverse complement strand
GCTCTCCGGCTCGTGCGGAACTCGCGATCGACCAAACCCCGCGCCCCGTCCCGGCGAGCCTTTGGCTAGTAACGACAATCAAAACGCAACAAGGGGCTCTTCCGTTCATCAACGGAAGAGCCCCTTGTTGTATCTATCCATCAGCCCACCCGGCTTTCCAGATCAAAAAGCGAACGAGCAGAGCAGCGATCGTCCAGCAACGTTACCCAAGGACCTAGGCGGGCGTATGGGACAACATCGATCGCGAGTTCCGCACGCAAAGGAGAGCACTTAATGTGCTCTCCGTCTTGCGCAGGACTGCCCGAGCAGGCGATGTTGCCCCATACGCCCGCCCAGGTCCGCCGGGATCACGACAGTTTGACGATCGGTGCAAAACCTTTCATTAGCTTTTTGGTCTGGCCGGTCTTTTCGAATTGAACCTCGATCATGTCTCCGACGACCGAGATCACGGTACCCGTGCCAAAGGTCTTGTGGCTCACGGTATCGCCTGCGGCAAAGTCCTGCGACGCGCTAGCGCGATCGACCTTGCGCTCCACTGTCGGCGACACCTTAGATGACGGCTTTTTGGCTCGCGGCGCACCCGAACCAAAGGTCGAGGCAACACGGCCGGCGTCGGGCGAGACCCCACGATGGCGCTCGGTCCCGTAGCTGCTGCCGCCAAAGAAATCGTCAAAACTCGATCCACCGCGCGAACCGGAACCGCCGGTCGAGCGCGTATGCGAACCAAACACCTTGCCGCCGTACATATCCGAGCCCATGCCCGAGCCAAAGGTGCCGTGACGGTCGCCGCGTTTCTCCCAGCCCGTGCCCTCAAAACCGGCAGAACCGATGCCGCTAAACTCGATATCCTCAAACGGAATCTCGTTGAGGAAGCGCGAGCGCGGGTTGGCAGAGGTCGAGCCGTAGGTGCGACGCGTGGCCGCATAGGTCAAGAACAGGCGCTTACGGGCGCGCGTGATGGCGACGTAGGCCAGGCGACGCTCCTCCTCGAGCTTGCCCGGGTCATCGCCGCCGCCAAAGTCGTGCACGTGCGGGAAGATACCCTCCTCCATGCCGGCCACGAACACCGCCGGGAACTCCAGGCCCTTGGCGGAGTGGATGGTCATCATGGTGATGGCATGCGTCTCGCCGGCCAGGGAATCCAAGTCGGAGCGCAAGGCCAGCCACTCCATGAGCGCCGGCAGCGCCTTACAGGTGAGCGGACCGTAGGTGCGCTCGATCTCGTCGGCATGCACGGCACCCGCCGGCAACTCTGTTGGCACGGCATACGCGTTGCCCGCGATGGCGGCGGCCAGGGCATCCTGCGGAGACAGCGCCGGAGCGGCCAAGCTATCGAGCGGATTGGAGCCCGCGGCGTCACGCGCACCAACGAGCGCCTCAAACGAGGATACCGGGGCAGACGGCCCCGGTTCGGGCGCAGGCGCGCTCACCACGACGGGCTCGGGCTCGGCGCTGACAGGCACATCGGCAACACCGGCAGCGCGCAGCTCTTCCAAGCTCTCGAGCGTACCTTCGATATCCTCATGCGTCTCCTCAAATTCGGCAGCGACACCCAGGAATTCCTGGATGTTCTCGGCGCGGCTCTCGGACTCCATGGTGCCCTCGGCGCGGAAAGCCTGCAGCAGGCCCGTCTTATCGACGATCATCTCGACAACGTCCTTGAGCTCGCCGTCCATGCGGCGACCCTCGCGCACCAGCGCCACAAAGCTCGACAGGCCGTTGCGCACCTTGGCGCTAAACATGCCCGTCTCGGCTGTTGCGATCTCGCAGGCTTGGAAGAACGAGCAGCGGTTGTCGCGTGCCAGCTGCTCAATCTTTTGAATCGAGGTGGAGCCGATGCCGCGGCGCGGCGTGTTGATGACGCGCTTGACGCTCATCTCGTCGGCCGGGTTCACAATCATCTTGAGGTAAGCCATGACGTCGCGGATCTCGGCACGGTCGAAGAATCGCGTGCCGCCCACGATCTTGTAGGGCACGCCCGCGCGCAGAAACATATCTTCGAGAATACGCGACTGGGCGTTGGTGCGGTAGAACACGGCGATGTCGTCGTAACTCGTACCCTTGGAGTGCAGCTTTTCGATCTCGCCGGCAATCCAGCGACCCTCGTCGCGCTCATCGCTTGCCTGGAAGGCCTGGATCTTCTCGCCGTCGCCCTCGGCCGTAAACAGGCGCTTGTCCTTGCGCTGCGAGTTGTGACGCACCACGGCGTTGGCGGCGCTCAGGATATGGCCCGTAGAGCGATAGTTCTGCTCCAGCTTGACGGTCTTGCAGTCTTTAAAGTCCTTCTCAAAGTCCAGGATATTGGTGATGTCGGCGCCACGCCAGCTATAAATGGACTGGTCGTCATCGCCCACGACCATGAGGTTTTGGTACTTGGCGGCCAGCAGGTTGGCGATCTCGTACTGGACGTGGTTGGTGTCCTGGTACTCGTCGACGCTAATGTAGCGGAAGCGCTCCTGGTACTTGTCGAGCACCTCGGGGCGGGTGCGCAGCAGCTCGAGCGTGCGCACGAGCAGGTCGTCGAAGTCCATCGCGTTGGCGGCGCGCAGGCGGCGCTCCCCGGCCACGAGCTCATACCCGCCCTGCCGCGGCCGCACGGTCAGCGGGCTGAGCACGCCGTACTCGGCGATGCTGCGCGAGAGCTCCTCGAGCTGCGCCGGTGAAAAATTCTGCCGCGGCTGGACCGCGCTCGGCGCGATCGCGTCCACCGCCAGATACACGATGCTGCCGCGGGCCGCGCGGCTGCGATGGTTGGAAAACTGCATAGTACGCCCTCCATATCTTGTGTTTTACAACACAAAAATAATCCACATATTGCGCAAAACGCGGCGAAATCGGGCGCGCGCAGAAAAAAAGAGGGCGGACTGAAAACAGTCCGCCAAAAACAGGGTCGTGGGATAAAGATATGAGCCGTGGCTTCCAAACTGCGGAAGTCAATTGGATAAGCTGTAATGGTATTGTAGCGCCGGGCGCGCAAAATGTAAAGAGCGAACGGTGTCGGTCGGACACTTGTTTTGTCGGCGGCGGAATCTTTTTTCGCGCGCCGGGGCATACTGACCGGGAGTACACAGCAAAGGAGATGGAAGCATATGCAGGTGATCGACCGCATCGCGCTGATCCTTGCGATCATCGGCGGGCTCAACTGGGGCAGCATCGGTCTGTTCCGGTTCGATCTCGTGGCGTGGATCTGCGGCGGGCAGGCCTCCGTGGTCGCCCGCGTGATCTACACGCTCGTGGGTCTGGCCGCGATCTGGTGCATTTCCCTGCTCTTCCGCGGCCGCGACGAGATCGACGGCGACACGGAGGAGGCATAATGCCCCGGCAGCAAAAAAACGGCATGGCCGACGCCATGCTGTTTTTTTCTCCAACGAGAACCACTTCGCTGAGTCCTCGTGAATATGTTTATCCAAGTCTCTGCATCGCCAGCGCGCTGCTGCCCGGGAAGCGGTCGAACGCATCGAGCGGCGGCAGATACGCTTCCAGCGCGTGCACCAGCTCGCCGCCGAGCAGGCCGCCGAGCGTGTTGAGCATCAGGTCATCCACGTCGCACAGGCGGTACGAGCCGCGGAACATGAAAAACAGCCCCGTGAGCTGCCCCAGCTCAATGAACGCCGAAAACGCGAGCGACACGAGCGCGACCTTGCCGAGATCCAGCCCGCAGACATAGCGCAGGTACATACCAAACGGCAGCAGCATCAAAATGTTGCACACGACCTGCAGCACCGTGCGGTCAAAAAGCGCCGGCAGATACGTGCGCGCATCGGAGAGCACGAGCGGCGTCTCGCGCAGGAAATCGGCCACGAACTGAAACGGCACGAGCTGGATCTCATGCCCGCTCAGCCGCGCCGCCTGCGCCGCATCCGGCAGCGGGAAGAACACGAGCGCCAGCACGCACAGCACGTAAAACAAAAACAGACCGCCGAACACGGTGCGCACCCAGTTGAAGCAGCGCGCACGCACCTGCCGGTCAAAAAACGGCACGGCCACCAGCGCCGCGATGAGCGGAAACGCATAAGCCGCCAGCCGGATACTGCCCAGAAGATTTGTCATGATCCTTGCCTCCCATCGGGGCGCTCCCGCCCCGGTTTCTGGCATCAGTATAGCCCCGGACGGCATCACATCGCCATCGTTTTGGCTTACAGTTGGCTTACATCTTCGTAAGGCAGCGCGGCAAGACGCAAAAAACCGGGCGCATCTCAATGGACGCGCCCGGCCGTGCGGACGGATATTTTTCCTCAGGCGATGAGGAAGAACTTCACGAGGAAGATCAGCGAGATGACATACGTCAGCACCGAGACCTCCTTGCCCTTGCCCGTGCAGAGCTTGAGCACGGAATAGCTGATGAGGCCCAGACCGATGCCGTGGCCGATTGAGCCGGAGATCGGCATGGAGATGAGCATGATGGCTACCGGCAGGCTCTGATAGATATCGTCAAAGTCGATCTTCTTGAGACCGCCGAGCATGAGCAGGCCAACGTAGATGAGCGCGGAGCTCGTCGCAGCGGCGGGGATGATGGCGGCAATGGGCGCAAGGAACATGCTCGCAAGGAAGAGCACGCCGGTCGTCAGGGCGGTCAGGCCCGTGCGGCCGCCGGCCTCGACGCCGGAGGCGGACTCGACGAACGTCGTGACGGTGGACGTGCCGGTGCACGCGCCCGCGACGGTGCCGACGGCGTCGGCCAGCAGCGCCTCGCGCATGCGCGGCATGTTGCCGTCCTTGTCGACCATGCCGGCGCGGCTCGCCGTGCCGACGAGCGTGCCGATGGTGTCGAACATGTCAATGATGCAGAACGTGATGACGAGCGTCACGACCGTGAACCAGCCGATCTCGC
>CALLNU010000025.1 GCA_938005465.1 uncultured Collinsella sp. | reverse complement strand
GAGCACGCGGCTGTTAACCGCGCTGTTGTAGGTTCGAGTCCTACCCGGGGAGCCATAATTTTTCTGCCCTTTCTGTTGGGCTTTAAATTCCTCGGTAGCTCAATGGTAGAGCACGCGGCTGTTAACCGCGCTGTTGTAGGTTCGAGTCCTACCCGGGGAGCCATAATTTTTCTGCCCTTTCTGTTGGGCTTTAAATTCCTCGGTAGCTCAATGGTAGAGCACGCGGCTGTTAACCGCGCTGTTGTAGGTTCGAGTCCTACCCGGGGAGCCAGGTTGTAAAACCCGTCGCTTATGCGGCGGGTTTTTTCATGCCGCGATCGTCTGGCGCGAACGTTGCCATATCAACATTTCGTGTCGAGGATGTAATCCCGCGAACCACCACCTCAACATGGCGCGGTCGTTGTAGAATATTGCAATGATTGCTCCCACGAGATGGTGCCGTGAGCACCAGATAAGGAGATTCTTGTGTCTGAGACCATTAACGGCAGCCTGAGCGTCTCGAACGACGTTATTGCCGATATTGCCGGTTATGCCGCGATGACGTGCTATGGCGTCGTCGGTATGGCCGAACAGCTCCAGGGCGCCGAGAGCGTGCGCCTGCTTGCCGGTCAGCGCCTCCGCAAGGGCGTGCTTGTCTCCGCCGACGAGAACGGCCTTACGGTCGATCTTCACGTCGTGCTCGAGAATGGCGTCAACATGAAGTCCGTCTGCCACAATCTTTCGAGCTCCGTTGCCTTTACCCTGCAGGAGATCGCCCAGATCGATCCCGCCAGCCTTAAGATTGGCATCCATATCGACGCTCTCAAGAGCCGTCTGAACTAGCATCCGAAAACGGAGATTCAAATACCCATGATTGCAAAGACCATTCGCACCTGTTTTCCGATCGCTGCGGCTGCCGTTTCCGACAAGGCCGAGGAGATCAACAAGCTCAACGTCTTCCCCGTACCCGACGGCGACACCGGCACCAACATGTCGCTCACGCTCGCCTCGGTGACCAAGGAGCTTTCCGCCCTTCCCGCCGATGCCGACATGGAGGCCATCGCAGGCGCCATCACGCACGGCTCCCTGATGGGTGCCCGCGGCAACTCCGGCGTCATCACCTCGCAGATCCTGCGCGGTGTTGCCGAGGGTCTCGTTTCTGCCGATGAGCCCATCACGTCCGCCAACATCGCCTTCGCCTTCCGTCGCGCCGTCAAGGTCGCCTTCCAGGCCGTCCGCAAGCCCATCGAGGGCACGATTCTCACGGTCCTGCGCGATGTCTCGACCAAGGCCGACGAGTGCGAGAAGAAGAAGTTCTCGGCCGAGGACGCGCTCGATGCCATCGTCGTCGAGGCCTACCAGTCCGTCGCCCGCACGCCCGACCTGCTGCCCGTTCTGAAGGAGAACGGCGTGGTCGACTCCGGCGCCTTTGGCTTTGCCATCTTCCTGGAGAACTTTGTTGCCGCCGCGCTTGGCCGCAGCACCGTTGTCGAGGATTTCTCCGCCACGTTTGATTCCGCTGGCTCTGCCCGCGACGCGGCCCTCGGTCGCGTTGAGATCGAGGCCAACGACGACTGGGAGGGCTCGGAGTTCCGCTACTGCAACGAGTTCCTCTTTAAGGCCGACGCCCCGTTTGACGAGGACGAGTGCCTTAAGTTCCTGGGCTCCATGGGCGACTGCGAGCTGCTCGTGGGTGCCTACCCCGACTACAAGATTCACGTGCACTCCAACACCCCCAACCTGGTGCTCGAGCACATGCTGCAGCTCGGTCAGATCTACGAGGTCTTTATCCACAACATGGAGATGGAGGCCCACGACCGTACCGCCAAGATTCACGAGGACCAGGAAAAGGCCGCCGAGCCCGCCAAGGCGCTGGGCTTTGTCGCCGTTGCCGCCGGCTCCGGCGAGGCCGACATCCTCAAGTCCCTTGGCGTTGACGTGATCGTCTCGGGTGGCCAGACCATGAACCCCTCGACCGCCGACCTGCTGGGCGCCGTCGACCAGGTTAACGCGACCTCTGTCATCATCCTGCCCAATAACGGCAACATCCGCATGGCTGCTGAGGCTGCCGCTTCTGCCTGCACCGACAAGAAGGTCGCCGTCGTTCCCACCAAGACCGTCCCGCAGGCGTTCTCCGCGCTGTTCGCCGTCCTGCCCGATTCCGAGCTCGAGGATGCCGTCGCCGCCATGGTCGACGCCATCAGCGAGGTTCGCGATGGCGAGGTCACCCGTGCCGTGCGCGATTCCAGCGCCTCTGACGGCTCTCCGATTCACTCCGGTGACGTCATGGGTATCATTGCCGGCTCCATCGACGTGGTCGGCTCCGATGTGAAGCAGGTCACGCTCGACTGCATCAACCGCATGCAGGAGGAAGAGGAGGGCGACGCGCTGACAATTCTGGCTGGCGAGGAGCTGTCCGATGAGGCCTTCCAGGAGATCGTCGACGCCATCGAGGAGGCTCAGCCCGACCTGGAGATCGACGCCCATCGTGGCGAGCAGCTGCTCTATCCCGTGATCTTCTCGATCGAGTAGGCATCTGCCCATGTCCGAGCTGTGCTCCGTGCCGCGCGTCTCGGAGCGCTTTGCCCAGAGCAATGCGCTCGACGAGGATATCGCGCGACTCAAATATGTTTCGGGTAAACGTGAGGAGGCCCTTCGCCGTCTGGGAATTTGGACGGTGGGGGACCTCCTTCTCCATATCCCTCATCGATACCTGGACTTTACGCGCTCCTGGTCCATCGAGATGGCTCCCATCGGTACTGTGTGCACGATAGTCGCCACGGTCGATCGTATCGTTCAAAAGCAGCCCCGTCCGCGTATGCAGGTGACCGAGGTTTCGCTGGCGGACGAGACGGGTGTGCTGCAGGTCGCCTTTTTCCGTCAGCCTTGGATTGCCCAGCAGTTTAAACAGGGCGACCGCCTGGCCGTGATGGGTAAGGTCGAGTTTGCCTACGGCTTTAAGCAGATGGCCTCTCCGCATTTCGAAAAGCTCGAGGGCGGGCGTGCCGCGGGTACCATTCTGCCGGTCCATTACGTGAGCGATGGCGTGAGCCAGGCGTGGATGCGCCGCATCGTTAGCGGCGCGCTCGAGGTTGTCGGCAATCCCTTCGACCCGATTCCTGCACGCCTGCGCGTCAAGCGCCGATTGATGAGCAATGCCCGCGCGCTGCGCTCAATTCATTTTCCATCGAGTATGGCCGAGCGGGATATCGCGCGACGTCGCCTTGCCTACGAGGAGTGCCTCTGCCTTCAGCTGGCGCTGCGCCTGCGCAACGACGGCGGCCTGGTCGAAGTCGCTCCCTACGCCCACGCCGCGGGCGAGCACCTGGCGGCGCTCAAGCAAGCCCTGCCGTTTTCGCTGAGCGACGAGCAAGAGGCCGCGTTCCAAGACATCCTGCACGACATGTGCGATGGCGGGCGCGTGATGAACCGCCTGCTGCTGGGCGACGTCGGCACCGGCAAGACGGCCGTCGCCGCCTGCGCACTGGCCGTCGCGGGCGATTCGGGCACCCAGTCCTGCGTTATGGCGCCTACGGGCGTGCTGGCGCACCAATATGCCGACAAGACCGGCCCCTTGCTCTCGCAGGCTGGCATGTCCTGGGCGCTCCTGACGGGTGCCACGCCGGCGGCCGAGCGCGAGCAGATCCATGCGCAGTTGGAATCGGGCGAACTCGACGTCCTCTTTGGTACCCACGCGGTCCTTTCGGATGACGTGGCGTTTAAGCATCTGTCGCTTGTCGTCATCGACGAGCAGCACCGTTTTGGTGTGGGCCAGCGCAATGCCCTGCGTGCCAAGGGCCCGGGTGCCGACCTGCTCGTTATGACGGCCACGCCGATTCCGCGCACGTTGGCGCTCTCGGTCTACGGCGACCTTGACACGAGTATCATCCGCCATCGGCCTGTTCCGGGGGCGGGCGTTACGACGCGTGTGCTCACCGAGTCGAGCCGCGACCTAGCCTACGGCGCCATTCGCGAGGCGCATGAAAAGGGCCAGCAGGCTTACGTGATCTGCCCGCTTGTGGAGCCGAGCGATTCGGCCGATGAGCTGGAAGACGTACCCGGTATCGCCCGCGACGACGAGGGCCGCGTAACCGTGCCTGTGCCGCTGCACGATACGGCAACCGAGCTCGACCGACTGCGCCTGGCGTTGCCGGGACTTACCATCGAACGCCTTCACGGCCGCATGCCGGCGGGGGAGAAGGACCGCGTGATCGATGCCTTCAAGCGCGGAGAGATCGACGTGCTCGTCTCGACCACGGTGGTCGAGGTGGGCGTCGACGTGCCCAACGCCACCGTCATGGTCATCGAGAACGGTGAGCGCTTTGGCTTGGCGGCCCTGCACCAGCTGCGCGGTCGCGTGGGCCGCGGCAGCGTGTCGGGCACCTGCCTGGTCATGACGCACTCCAAGGGCAACGGCGGCGCCTCGGCGGCACAAGACCGTCTCCAGTCCCTCGAAAAGACCTCGGACGGCTTTACGCTTGCCCAGATGGACCTGCGTCTGCGCCATGAGGGCGAGATTCTGGGTTATCGCCAGCACGGCGGCGTGACCCTGCGCTTTGTGGACCTGGACGCCGACGAGGATCTTATCGAGTGGGCCCATTTGGACGCGGTCGAGCTCTTGCGGTATGCTTGCAACCTTGACTCCGTGGCGACGCGTCCCTTGCGCGATGCAGTCGCCACGCGTTATCGACATATCTTTAAGGAGGTCAGCGGAGGATGAGAATCATCGGCGGTGAATGGCGCGGCCGCAAGATCGAAGAGCCGCGTGGGCGCGATGTCACCCGTCCCACGACCGATCGCGTGCGCGAGGCATGTGCATCCATGGTCATGTCGGCGTTCGATTTCGATTTGGACGAGGTCCGCGTGCTGGATGCCTTTGGCGGCTCCGGTGCCTTGGGAATCGAGATGCTCTCGCGTGGCGCCCGCTCGCTCACCACGTTCGAGATCGATCACAATGCCGCCCGTCTGATCACCAAGAATATCGAGTCGCTGTGCCGCGACCGCTCGCGCTGGCGCGTCGTTACCGGCGATGTGCTGACGAGTGCCTCGCGCGGCCGTGTGCCGGGCGGTCCTTTTGACTTGGTCCTGCTCGACCCGCCCTATGCCTTTGGCGCCGAGCCGGTCGAGGAGTTGCTGCAAAATCTTTCCCAGCAAGGACTGCTGGTTCCGGGGGCCTACGCGCTCTTTGAGCATGCCGCATCCGATGCGGGCGCTCATCCAGCTGGTTTTGAGACCGTGCGGGAGAAGCGCTACGGCATTACCTCGGTCGACTTGCTGCGCTGGGTGGCCGAGGACGAGAACGACCATGGTGACGAGAACGAAAATGACGAGGATGTGCCTTCGGAGGACACCCATGAATGACACCATCAACCGCGTAATCGTCCCGGGCACCTTCGATCCCATCACCTTTGGCCATATCGACGTGATTCGCCGTGCTCGCCGCATCTTTCCCAGCGTGATCGTCGCCGTGGCCGAATCACAGGGTAAAAACGGCGTGGGTACCACCTTTATGCTCGACGAGCGCGTGGCGCTGGCCCGCGAGGCCCTCGGCGATTTGGACGGCATCGAGGTACTGCCTTTCACTGGTCTGCTGGTCGACTTTGCACGTGAACAGGGGGCAGGTGCCGTTGTTAAGGGTCTGCGCGCCATGACCGACTTTGAGTACGAACTGCAGCAGGCCGACCTCAACTACCGCCTGGATAACGAGCTGGAGTCCATCTTTGTCATGAGTGCTCCGCAGTACGGCTATATCTCGAGCTCGGTGGTGCGCCAAATCGCGTCGCTTGGCAGCGACGTGTCGACGTTTGTGCCGCCCAACGTGGTCGAAGCGCTCAAACATCGCTTTTCGTGACGTTTTTTATTGCCTGGTGGCATGTGGTAAACTAGCACGATGATATGTTACCTATGAAAGGAGACCGGATGCCGGGCGAGAATTTTCCTGGCGACAGGATCGTGAGTCTTGTCGACGAGCTCGAGGGGCTCATCGAAGAGGCTAAGACGCCGTTCGGCAAGAACGCCCAGATGAAGGTTATCGATGCCGACGTCTTCTTTAACATCCTCGATGAGATCCGCATGAGCTATCCCGAGGAGTGGCAGAAGTCCCGCCGTATCCTCAAAGAGCGCGAGGAGCTTATGGCTTCCGCTGCCGCTCAGGCCGATTCCATCATTGCCGATGCTCAGCAGCAGGCGCTCACCATTGCCGGTGAGCAGGAGATTGTCCGCTTGGCCCAGCAGCAGGCCGACGATATCCGCGACCGTGCCCAGCAGTATGAACGTGAGACGCGCTATGCCGCCGAGGATTACGCCGAGCAGGTCTTTACGCACCTCGAGGAGAACCTCAAGAGCCTGACCGGCACGGTGACCCGTTGCCGTCAGCAGCTCAATGAGGGCGCCGCCCAGCAGAACGGTCAGTGGTAATGGCTGAGTTCCCGAGTGTAACCGTTGATCTTTCCGAGCAGCTCGAGTTTCCCGGAGACTCATATCCGCTGACCGGCAAGGTCGATGTCGCCGCCTACACGGTGGGCGAGAAGGAGTACCAGCTGCAGGACGGCATTGCCTACGACGTAGTCTTTACCAACGTCGGTACCGGCGTTCTGCTTTCGGGCATGGTCCGCGCCCACGCCATCGGCGAGTGCGACCGCTGCCTGGAGCCCGCCTCGTTTGATATCGCAGGCGAGATCGAGGAATTCTACCTCTTTGAGGAGCCCGAGGACCCCGAGGCCTACGAAGACGGCTACGAGTTGCTGGGCGAGGATCGCATCGTCGATCTGGGCGAGCCCATCAACGACGCGGTCGTCATGGATACGCCGTTCGTTGTCCTGTGCAAGCCCGATTGCCGCGGCCTTTGCCCCACCTGCGGTATCAATCTCAACGTCGAGCAATGCGATTGCGCCGCCCAGGCGGAGGCCGAATGGGCCGCTGCCACGGAAAATCCATTTGCAGCATTAAAGAATCTCAAGCTTGACGAGTAAAACTGTGGTAGTATCGCTACTTGCGCGTAATCGCCACACTGGATAGTTCATAAGGAAGGTCACTATGCCCGTACCTAAACAAAAGCAGGGTCGTATCCGCACCCATACCCGTCGTTCCGCCAACATGAAGATCTCGGCTGCGGCTCAGTCCACGTGTCCCCGTTGCGGCGCTGTTAAGCTTCCGCACCACGTGTGCCCCAGCTGCGGTTTCTACAAGGACCGCGAGGTTATCGTTACCGAGTAACTGTATACTCTGGATGCGATGCCGTTCCAACTGGAACCACAATGGCCGGCTCAATGAGTCGGCCATTTTTGTATAAGGAGCATATGAAATGAGTAACGTTCGCGTTTGTGTAGACGTTGTGGGCGGAGACGAGAAGCCCCAGGTTGTTCTCGATGGTATCGAGGCTGCGCTTGCGGCAGATCCCGAGATCGAGGTCTTGGCCGTCGGTCCCGCCGAAATCGTCAACCCCTTTGCCGCAGCGCATGCCCGCGTGGAGGCCTTGGAGGCCCCCGATGTCATCAGCATGGAGGACGATCCCATCCGCGCCGTGATGACCAAGCGCAAGTCCTCGATTGTGCTTGCGTGCCGTGCCATTAAGAAGGGCAATGCGGACGCGTTTTTCTCGGCTGGCTCGACCGGTGCCATGACCGCTGCCGCCACGGCCTACGTCACGCCGTTTAGGTATTTGGCAGAGGGCAAGAAGCAGCCGGTCCGTCCGTGCCTGACCAACGCTCTGCCCAATCGCGCCGGCGGCCTGACGGTGCTGTGCGATATGGGTGCCAATCCCGATGTCACGGTGGACGACATGGTGCGCTTCGCCCAGATGGGCTCTGCCTATGCTCGCGTGGTTTTAGGCATTGAGCATCCGCGTGTGGGCCTGCTTGCTAACGGCACCGAGGACGAGAAGGGCTCCAACTTTACCAAGTCGTGCTTCCCGGCCATGAAGGCCGCGGTTCCCGGCTTTGTGGGTAACTGCGAGGGCACCGATCTTACGTCGGGTAATTTTGACGTCGTGGTCGCCGATGGCATGTCGGGAAACATTGCGCTCAAGGCTACCGAGGGAGCTGCCAAGTTTTTGCTTCAGGAGCTCAAGGGTGCCTTTATGTCCTCGCTCGGCACCAGGATCGCCGCGCTGCTCATCAAAAAGCAGATGCGCGAGATTAAGGCCAAGCTTTCGGGCGACGCCAAGGGCGGCGCGATCCTGCTGGGTCTGCGCGGCGTCGTGTTGATCGGCCACGGTGCCACGTCGGTCGAGGCCGTCAAGAACGGTACGCTTGCCGCGGCCCAGGCCGTACGCGCCGGGCTTGTCCAGGATGTTGCCAATTCCATGGACGGTATCGTTTTATAAAGGCCCCGTTACGTGGCTCAACCTGTACCGCGTGGGGTAGAATCGGAGCCGTATTGCAATGCGGCTCCGATTGCCGTGTTGTGTTGTGTTCCAGGACATACGAGAGGATGCGCTATGGATCGCTCCGAAATCTTCGATAAGATCGCCGAAATCGCCGCTGACGTGCTGGGCGTCGATGTCGCCGACATTAGCGACGAGACCACTTTTGACGATCTCGATGCCGATTCGCTCGAGCGTCTGCAGCTGGTGACGGCCATCGAGGACGAGTTCGACCTCGAGATCGATGACGAGACCCTGCTGTCGCTCAACTCTGTCGCCGACGCCGTCGACGCGATTGAAAACGCCAAGGAGGCCTAAGTCTTGGCTTTGTCTGAACGACTCACGCGCGCCCAGGAGATTCTGGGCCATAAGTTCAATAACAAGGTGCTGCTGCGCGCAGCGCTCACGCATCCCTCGGCCGTCGAGGGCCAGCCGGTCTCTGCCAGCTATGAGCGCCTTGAGTTTTTGGGAGATTCCATTTTGGGCGCCGTGGTGGCCCGTTCGCTCTTTGAGTCCTATCCCGAGTTTGACGAGGGCAAGCTCACGCGCCTGAAGGTGTCCCTTGTCTCGGGCGCCACGCTGTCCGAGGTGTCGCACGAGCTGGGTATCGACGACATCATCATCTTTGGTGCCTCCGAGACCGGCACCGGCGCGCGTGGCCTGCACTCGGCGCTCGAGAACGTCTACGAGTCGCTCGTGGGTGCACTGTATCTGGATGCCGGCTGGGACGTTGCGGCGGACTTTATCCACCGTACGCTCAAGCCGCACCTGGCTTCCGAGCGTGCCGAGCACCCCGCGAACCCCAAGTCGTTCTTGCAGGAGTGCGTGCAGGCAGACGGACACGAGCCTCCTGCGTATAAGCTGGTCGGCTCCGAGGGCCCCGCGCATGCGCCCACCTTTACCGCTGTGGTGCTCATCGACGGTATTCGCCAAGGCCGCGGCACCGGTTCCTCCAAGAAGGAGGCCGAGGGAGCTGCTGCACTCGAGGCGCTCGACCGCATGGGCTACACCACCAACGGCGTGATTCTCAACAAGAAGCCTGTTTAAGCGAGGAACCGTGTATCTCAAGTCCCTCACGCTCAAAGGGTTCAAGTCGTTTGCCGACCGCGCCCATATGTCATTTGAGCCGGGCCTGACCGTCATCGTCGGTCCCAACGGCTCGGGAAAATCGAACATCTCCGACTCGATTCTGTGGGTCCTGGGCGAGCAGAGCGCCAAGCAGCTGCGCGGCCAGGCCATGGAGGACGTCATCTTCTCGGGCTCGTCGGCGCGCAAGCCGGTGGGTGTCGCCGAGGTCACGCTGGTGCTCGATAACTCGGACCATATGCTGCCCGTCGACTTTGACGAGGTCGCCATCACCCGTCGTATGTATCGCTCGGGCGAAAGCGAGTACCTCATCAACTCGAGCCCGTGCCGCTTGATGGACATTCAGGACATCCTGCACGATTCGGGCCTAGGTAAGGATACGCATTCCATCATCAGCCAGGGCAAGCTCGACGCCATTTTGCAGAGCCGCCCCGAGGAGCGCCGCGCCCTGATCGAGGAGGCTGCCGGCATATCCAAGCACAAGCGCCGCAAGGAGCGCGCGCTCAAAAAGATTAAATCGATGGACGAGCACCTGACCCGTGCCCGCGACATCAATAAGGAGATCGCCCGTCAGCTGCGGCCGCTGGAGCGTCAGGTCGATCGCGCGCGCAAGTATAAAGAGCTGTCCTCGCGCGCGAACGAGCTTACGCAGATGCTAGCCGTCGACGAGCTTCGTTCGCTGCAGTCGCAGTGGAACGACCTGGAGAGCCGCTCCAAGGAGGGCGCTGCCGAGCTTGAGCTTGCGCAGTATCGCTTAGGCGAAAAGGAACGCGAGCTCGAGAAGCTCCAGGTTATGCTCGAGGAAAAGGGCCTGTTTGTGGGCGATCTGGGCGAGCAGCGCCGCCATATGCAAGACGTAGTCGGCCGCATTAACTCCGATATGCGCCTGCTCGAGGAAAAGGGCCACAACATGGTGTCGCGCCTGTCCGACATGCGCGGCCAGATCTCGAGCTCCGAGCATCAGCGTCGTCGCGTGGTAGAGGAGCTCGAGGATGCGCGCGCCCAGCTTGAGGAAGTGACCGGTGCGCACCTGCAGGCCCAGGACGACGTTGACGCCGCCGGACCTGCCGCCACCCAGCTCCACGAGCGTCGCGTTGCGCTCGACAATCAGATTTCGCAGCTCACGCGCGAGCAGCGCGATGTGCAGCGTGTGGCCGATAACGCCGCGCTCGAGCTCGCCAAGGTGAAGGACTCGCTGAGCAACGCCGAGGTCGAGGACAACATGTACGCCTCGCGCCTGGAGCAGATCGACGAGCAGCTCGAGGAGGTCACGGCCTCGCTCGAGAGCCGTCGCGACCGCGCTGAGGAGCTCGACAGTGCACTCGATCAGGCCCGTCAAGCCCAGATTGATGCGCGCGAGGCCACCGAGGTCGCCCGCGCGGCGTTGAAGGACTTGCGTGCTCGCGAGAGCGAGGCGCGCAACAAACTGTCCGAGGTTCGCTCTGAGCTCGCGAGCCAAAAGAAGCTCGATGCCCGCATGGCAGACAGTTCGCCGCTGGTGAGCCGTCTGATGGGTGCGCTGGGCGATGATGTCTTGGGTCGTCTGGGCGACGTGCTCGAGGCTCCTCGTGAGCTCGAGGGTCTGGTCGAGCAGCTGCTTGCCGGCGATATCGATGCTCTTTTGTTTGATGATGCCGCTACGCTTGAGCGCGCCGGTCGTGCGGCTCTGGACCAAAAGAAGGCTTCGGGCGAGGCGCTGCTGGTGGCGCGCGGCGTGAGCGGCGGTGCTGCCACTAAGGGCGCTGCCGGTTCGCGTCTGGTCGATCGTCTGTCCGTGCGCTCCGGTTATGGCCCGGTTGTTGAGGCCCTGCTCGGCGGCTATTACGTGGTCGATGACTTGGCTGCCGCGCTGGCCGCGCCCGTCGTTGATGGTGTGACCTACGTGACGCCCGATGGCGCCCGCGTGAGCTGTGGCGGCCTGGTGCGCGTGGGGCTCGATGCCGGCGAGGCTTCGGGTGCTCTGGAGCGCAAGCGTCGCATTCGCGAGTTAGAGGGCCTGGAGCCCGATCTGGCTGCCGTGTTTGAACATGTGTCGGATCAGGTCGTCGAGGCCAATGCGGCCGTCGAGGAGGCGCGTGCCGCCGAGGGCGATGCCGCCGGCGAGATCGCCCGTCTTGAGGGCGAGCGCCGCTCGCTGCTTTCCGAGATCGGCCGCTTGGAGCAGAGTGCCAACAATGCCGAGGTCGAGCGCGTGCGCATCTCCAAGCGCCGCGAGCAGGCCGCCGAGGCCGTTCGCGCTGCGCGTCCGCGCGTTGACGAGCTCAGCCGTTCGCGCGATGAGGCCCGTGCGCAGGCAAGCGACCTGGGGCTCCAGATTGCCGAAGCTAACGACGAGCTCGATCGCGTGCGCCGTGACGATTCCGAGGCTGCCGGCAAGCTTGCCGATGCCAAGGTCCGCCTGGCTCAGACGAGCGAGCGCCTGCGTTCGCTGAAGGGCCGTGTGCCCGATCTGGAGCATCGTCTGGAGGGCATCGACCGCCGTATCCGCGGAACCCGCCAGGCCTCGCGCTCGCTCGAGTTGCTGCGCCTTCGCGTCGATCCCATGCACGAGCGCTATTCGGCCCTGCTGGAGCGCGCGTCGGATTGGGCCGCGCGTCTGCGCGACCAGGCTTCGCTCGAGGAGGCGGACTCGGCCTCGCTCAAGAAGACCATCGAAGACGCCAAGGCCGAGGTCTCCCGCGCCAAGGAGCGGGTCGATGCCGCCACGGCGACGCAAAATGAGTTCAAGGTCTCCCGCGGAAAGCTCGAGGTGCAGGTAGAGGCGGCCATCAAGGCCATTACCGCCGATGGCACCACGGTGCTCGAGGAAGCGCTCATGCTTCCTGCACCTACCGACCGCGACGCCGCCGAGCGCGAGCTCAACCAGCTCGTGCGCCAGATCAACAACCTGGGCCCTGTGAACCAGGTTGCCATGGAGGAGTACGAGCAGCTCAAGCGCCGCGCCGATTACATCGAGGAGCAGCTGGCCGATCTGGAGAGCGCGCGCAAGGCGCTTACCAAGATTACCGTGGCCATCGACCGCAAGATGCGTAAGGCCTTCCTGGTGACCTTCGAGAAGGTCGATGCGAACTTCCGCGAGATCTTCGCCATGCTGTTCCCGGGCGGCCAGGCGCATCTGGAGATGACCGACCCCGAGCATCCGGCCGAGACGGGCATCGAGGTCGTGGCGCAGCCGCGCGGCAAGCGCATTACCAAGATGATGCTCATGTCGGGCGGCGAGAAGAGCCTGACGGCGCTCGCCCTGCTTTTTGCCGTGTATCGCACGCGCACGGTGCCGTTCTATGTGCTGGACGAGGTCGAGGCGGCACTCGATGACGCCAACCTCTCCAAGCTCATCGGCGCACTCGACGTGTTGCGTTCCGATACACAGCTCTTGGTTATCTCGCATCAGCGCCGTACTATGGAGGACGCTGACGTCCTCTACGGCGTCTCGATGCAAGCCGACGGCGTCAGTCGCGTCGTCTCGCAAAAACTTGATCGCGAAACCGGAAAGGTCGTGAATGCATAATGGGATTCTTCGATGCTCTCTCGCGCGGACTTGAGCGCAGCCGTGAGGCCCTTAACGAGGTCTTTTACTTTGGCGGCGAGGTCGATGAGGATTTTTGGGAGGACCTAGAGGACACCCTCGTCATGGGTGACATGGGTGCCGAGGTCGCGATCCAGGTGTCCGATGACCTGCGCGATGCCGCGGCCAAGAAGAACCTTAAGACCGCCCCGCAGCTCCGTCGCGCCCTGGCCGAGCAGCTCGAGCAGCATTTTGTGCCCGTCGAGCGCGATCCGTTCGCCGACACGCCGAGCTGCGTGCTGTTTGTGGGCATTAACGGTGCCGGCAAGACCACCACGGTCGGCAAGATCGCGAGCGCCATGGCTTCCCGCGGCAAAAATGTCGTGATCGGTTCGGCCGATACCTTCCGTGCCGCTGCTATCGAGCAGCTCGATGTGTGGGGCCAGCGCGCCGGTGTTCCCGTCATCAAGCGCGACCGCGGCTCCGACCCGGCAAGCGTTTGCTACGACGTGCTCGACGAGGCCGACAAGCGCGGCAGCGACCTGGTTCTTATCGATACCGCCGGTCGTCTGCACACGAGCCCCGAGCTCATGCGTGAGCTTGCCAAGGTGGTCAACGTGACGCGTAAGCGTGCCGCCAATATGGCCGCCGGCCCCATGCCGGTCTCGGTCGTGCTTGTGATCGACGCCGCGACGGGCCAAAACGGTCTGAACCAGGCGCTCGAGTTTAACGAGGCGCTGGGCCTGGACGGTATTATCATGACTAAGCTCGACGGCACGGCTAAGGGCGGTATCGCCATGGCCGTGGCCGAGAAACTCAAGCTCCCGATCCTGCGCGTGGGCGTGGGCGAGCAGGTTGATGATCTGCAGGAGTTCAATGCCAAAGATTTCTGCCGCGCCCTGGTGGGCGAGTCCAATTAAGGAGTGACTAGTGTTTGATTCCCTGAGCGATCGCCTCAACGACACATTTGACCGCCTGCGCGGCAAGGGCAAGCTGACCGAGGCCGATATTACTTCGGCCATGCGCGATATTCGCATGGCGCTGCTCGAGGCCGACGTCAACTTTAAGGTCGTCAAGGAGTTCGTCGCCAAGACCAAGGAGCGCTGCATGACCGCCGAGGTCATGGAGTCGCTGTCGCCGGCGCAAAACGTCGTCAAGATCGTGCTCGATGAGCTCACCGAGATGCTTGGCTCAACCGAGAGCAAGCTCGTCTTTAGCAACCGCATTCCCAATGTCATCATGCTTGTGGGTCTGCAGGGCTCCGGTAAGACCACGGCTGCCGTAAAGCTGGCCTACCTGCTCAAGAAGCAGGGCCGCTCGCCGTTGCTCGCCGCGTGCGACGTCTACCGTCCCGCTGCTGCCGACCAGCTGGCCACGCTCGGTGGCGAGATCGGCGTACCGGTCTTCCGCGGCGACGGTGCGCACCCGGTCGATATCGCCAAGGGCGCCATCCAGGAGGCCGTCGACCACCTGCGCGACGTGGTCATCGTCGATACCGCCGGACGTCTTCAGATCGATGAGCAGATGATGCAGGAGGCCGTGGACATCAAGAAGGCCGTCAAGCCCGATCAGGTGCTGATGGTCGTCGATGCCATGACCGGTCAGGATATCGTCAACGTCGTCTCGACCTTCGCCGAGCGCACCGACTTTGACGGCGTGATTATCTCTAAGCTCGACGGCGACGCCCGTGGCGGCGGCGCGCTTTCCGCACGCCAGGTGACCGGCAAGCCCATCAAGTTTGTGAGCATGGGCGAGAAGCCCGATTCGCTGGAGCCGTTCTACCCCGATCGTATGGCCAAGCGCATTCTGGGTATGGGCGACGTTGTCGGCATTATCGAGAAGGCCCAGGAGGCGGCCGACGCCGAGCAGCTCGAGGCCGCCGAGCGCATGCTGCGCGAGGGCTTTACCATGAACGACATGCTCGACCAGATGAAGGCCGTCAAGAAGATGGGCGGCATGAAGGGCATTCTGGGCATGCTCCCCGGTGGCCAGCGTGCGCTTAACCAGATGGGTGGTAACCTGGACGAAGGTATCTTCGATAAGAACGAGGCCATCATCATGTCGATGACCAAGGAGGAGCGCCTTCGCCCCTCCATCATCAACGGCCAGCGCCGTGCCCGCATTGCCAAGGGCGCCGGCGTGACCCCCACCGAGGTCAATAGCCTTATGAAGCAGTGGGGCGAGATGAATAAGATGATGGGCCGCATGCGCACGATGGCCAATCAGGCGCAGGCCGGCGGCAAGAAGGGCAAGAAGGGTAAGAAGGGCAAAAAGATGCGCATGCCCAATATTCCCGGTTTGGATGCCATGGGGCTGGGCGGCATGGGCGGCCTGGGAACGGGCGGCCCCAAGTCCGATATGGACCTGCTGCGTCAAATGGAAGCGCAGATGCGTAATAAGAAATAGTGCTGTAATTCCAGCTTGATATGGCAAAGGCCACTCGGAAGCTACCGGGTGGCCTTTGTTGTTGGCTTTGATTGTTGGGTTGCGTTCTGTGTCGCGCCCCGAGTTCGCGGTGCCGTGCCGCTAGTGGCAGCCGCAGCCCTCGTGGCCCTCGTGCTCGTGATGGCCGTGACAACCACAGGACTCGCCATGCTCATGTGCGTGCTCGTGGTTATGGCCGTGGCAGCCGCACGTGGCCTCGCCGTTCTGTGCGAGCGTGCCGGCGATAAGGGCCTCGACGCACGCATCGCAGCTGCCCTGGGCGCCTGCGTATACCGTGATGCCGGCTTGAGCAAGCGCGTTGATAGCGCCACCGCCGATGCCGCCGCAGATGAGCGTGTCAACGCCACCGTTGGCAAGCAGGCCCGCCAAGGCGCCGTGGCCGGTGCCACCGGTGCCTACGACCTGCTCGTTGAGCACCTTGTCATCCTGGATGTCATAGATCTTGAACTGTTCGCTGCGGCCAAAGTGCATAAAGATGTTGCCGTTGTCGTACGTCGTTGCCACCCTCATGGTGTCAGCCTCCTTTGCTGGCCATGCGGCCGTTGTCGTGGTGATGGGGGAGTACGCGATGTTTCCGCCTTCGATGACGATCGCCCGTCCATTGACCAGCGCGTTTGCCACCTTGCGATGCGCGCGGCTGCAGATTGCCGCCACCGTGGCGCGGGCAATGCCCATGCACTGGGCGACTTCCTCCTGATTGAAGCCTTCCAGGTCGCATAGGCGCAAGACCTCGAGCTCGTCGACTGTCATATCGATAGCGTCTCCGCTCGCCAGGCCATCGGGGGTAAAACCGCGATATTCGGGGATGATCCCGACGCGGCGCAATTTTTCGCGTCTTCCTGCCAGGCACTCTCCAAATCTGACATATGTCAACAATAGAATATCGAACGTGCGGATTTGCGCAAGGAATTTCCGTCATATGTCAGAAAATGAGGGCTTATGTTTGGGCTGTGGGGCCGCGTGCGCCTGGGCTACAATGAATCTCGCTTGTAGGCGACTGACAGGAGGGTCAATGAGCAAAGCTGATCAACAGTTTGTAACCATGTGCCGCGATATCTTGGACCATGGCACCACGACCGAGGGCCAAAAGGTCCGCCCGGTGTGGGAGGACGGCACCCCTGCCTATACCATTAAAAACTTTGGCGTCACGGCGCGCTACGACCTGCGCGAAGAGTTCCCTGCGCTTACGCTGCGCCGCACGGCTCTTAAGTCTGCGATGGACGAGATCCTGTGGATCTATCAAAAGAAGTCTAATAACGTCCACGATCTTAATAGCCATATTTGGGACGAGTGGACCGACGAGACTGGCTCCATCGGCAAGGCCTACGGGTACCAAATTGGCCAGAAAAGCCATTATGCCGAGGGCGATTTCGACCAGATGGACCGCGTGCTGTACGACCTCAAGAACACGCCGTATAGCCGTCGCATTATGACGAATACCTATGTGTTCAGCGACTTGTCCGAGATGCACCTGTATCCGTGCGCGTACAGCGTGACGTATAACGTGACGCAGCGTCCGCAGGACGACAAGCCAACGCTCAATATGATTCTCAACCAGCGCAGCCAGGACATTTTGGCCGCGAACAACTGGAATGTGTGCCAGTACGCCATCTTGCTGATGATGGTCGCACAGTCGGTCGATATGATTCCGGGTGAGCTGCTGCATGTGATTGCCGATGCCCACATTTACGACCGCCACGTCGATATCGTCCGTGAGCTTATCGAGCGCCCGCAGTTTGCGGCGCCCAAGGTAACGCTGAACCCCGACGTGCACGATTTCTATGCGTTTACGACCGATGACCTGATCGTGGAGGGCTACGAGCACGGTCCGCAGGTCAAGAACATCCCCATTGCGGTGTAGGTGGCACTCATGACGTGTAAGCTTTCTGCCATTGTCGCCGTGTGTGACGACTGGGGCATTGGGTGCGAGGGCGACATGGTAGTGTCCAATCGCGCCGACATGCGCCATTTTGTTGCGTGCACCAAAGGTTGCCCGGTTATTATGGGGCGTAAGACCCTGCTGAGTTTTCCCGGCGGGCGTCCTCTCAAGAACCGCCGCAATATCGTGCTTACGCGCGATATGGGCTTTACCCGCGAGGGCGTCGACGTGGTGCATAGCGTTGACGAAGCGCTCTCTGCGGTTGCCGATGAGCTCGTTGCCTGGGTGATCGGTGGCGGCGATGTCTATCGGCAGTTTTTGCCGTACTGCGTGGAGGCCGAGGTCACTCATAACCACTGCGTCCATCCCGTGGACACGTACTTTCCCGACTTGGACGCCGATCCCGCGTGGGAGATTGCGCAGCGTAGCGGGGTCGCGACGATTGCCGCCGGTGAGGGTGACGAGGGCGTCAATTATGAGTCCGTGACGTATCGTCGCATCGAGGCGTAAATCGTCTGGCGTGAACGGTATCATCGGGTTGATTGAATGCATGGGGCGGCGCTTAGCGTCGCCTCGTTTGGTATAGATGTGCTGTAAAGAAGGGTGCGGGCTGGCTGCTATGACTGATGCCGTTGAGGTTCTGCGAATTGATTCGCTCGAGGACGAGCGGCTCGATGCCTACGTGCGACTGACCGAGCGTGAGCTTCGCTGCGTGCTGGAGCCGCAAATGGGCATCTTTATTGCGGAGAGCGCCAAGGTCATCGAGCGTGCCGTGCGCGCCGGATATGAGCCGGTGAGCTTTCTTCTGGGCGAGCGCTGGCTCGACCAGATGATGCCGCTGTTTGACCAGCTTGTCGTGCGCGAGGGAGCGGGTCCGGTTCCCGTGTTCGTGGCCTCCATGGAGCTCATGGAGCAGTTGACGGGCTTTAACGTGACGCGCGGCGCGCTGGCGGCGTTCCGTCGCCCGCGTCAGATTCCGGTTGATGAGTTCTTGGGCGGCGTCGTCGAGGCGGCGGGGGATCGTCCGGTGCGCGTGTGCGTGCTTGAGGGTATTGTTGATCACACCAATGTTGGCGCGATTTTCCGCTCGGCTGCCGCATTGAACGTTGACGGTATTTTGGTCAGCCCGACGTGCTGCGACCCGCTGTACCGTCGCTCGGCCCGCGTGAGCATGGGCACCGTGTTTCAGGTGCCGTGGACGCGCATTGGCAGCGAGGCTCGTGTGTGGCCGCATGATGGTCTGAGCGCGTTGCACGACGCCGGTTTTTCGTGTGCCGCTATGGCGTTGACGGACGATTCCGTATCGCTGGACGATCCCGTGCTGCAGGAGATTGACCGCCTGGCAATCTTTATGGGTACCGAGGGTGCCGGCTTGGGCGCCAAGACCATTGCCGGCTGTGACCACGCGGTGCGCATTCCGATGGCGCACGGGGTCGATTCGCTCAACGTGGCCGCGGCGAGTGCCGTCGCCTTTTGGCAGCTGTGCCCGCATGTGAGCAATGAGTATCACTACCAGCCGGGTTTGTATCACTAGGCAGATATTTCGCACCTGGCTCTGATTCGGGTTGTTTCGGCCGACGCCAGTCGGTGCTAAGCTGATATTGGCTTTGGTCTTAAATTGCCGTTTTGTTGTTTAACATACGTTGGCGGGGAGGACGTGTGGCTAAGAAATCTACGGCTATCGATGTAACGCAGGGTGTCATTTGGCAACAGCTGCTGTCGCTGTGCGTCCCCATCTTCTTTAGTTCGTTTTTTCAGCAGGCCTACACGCTTATCGGTACGTATATCGTTGGCCAGTTTGGCGGCAAGCTCGCGCTGGGCGGCATTCAGGCCACGATGGTCCTCACCGAGCTTTGCATTGGCTTTTGCGTTGGCGTTGGCGCCGGCTGCGCGGTCATTACCGGTCAGTATTTTGGCCAGCACGATGATGAGCGACTGAGTCGTTCGGTCCATACAGCCATGACGCTCGCGCTGGTGGGCGGTATCGCTTTCTCGATTCTTGGCATAGTGTTCGTTGAGCCCATGCTGGTGCTTATGAACACGCCGCATGAACTATTGGCCGAGGGTGTGGCCTATGCTCGCTGTTATTTTGCCGCGATGGTTGCGGCACTGCTGCTGAATATGGGAACCGCACTGCTGCGTGCCGTGGGCGACACGCGCGGGCCCGCCGTGATCATTGCCTCTGGCTGCCTTGTTAACGTGGTGCTGGATATCATCTTTGTCGCTGTGTTGCATATGGAGGCGCTGGGCTGCGGCATCGCAGTGGCGCTGACCATTTGCTCCAATGCAACGATGATCGTGTTGCGCATGATGCGCGCTCCGGGTGCATGGCGTCTTTCGCTGTCTAAGCTCGGTATCGATCGCGGTATTTGCAAGAGTATGATCTCGTGTGGTCTGCCGCTTGGCTTTCAGTCTGCTGCGTATTCGATTTCCAACGTTTTGATTCAGGTGTCGGTCAACTCGTTTGGCGCCGATGTCACCACGGCGTGGGGACTTTCGGGCCGCTTAGATGGCATTGTCTGGATGGTTACCGAGGCGCTTGGCGTGTCGATCACCACGTTCTCGGCGCAGAACTTTGGCGCGCGCAACTACGAGCGCATGCGCAAGGGCTACCATACGTCGCTCGTGCTGTCGTTTATGCTCATTGGTGGCCTGTCAGCCGTGCTGTTGGTGTTCTCAGGTCCGTTGTCGCGTCTGTTTGTCGACGATGCTTCGATTTCGGCGTACACCACGACGATCCTTCATTTTATCGCGCCGTTCTACGCGATTTTCTCGATTATCGAGAACGCATCGGGCTCCATTCGCGGCGCCGGCGTGAGTTTGCAGCCTATGATGCTCACCATCTTTGGCACCGTTGTCTTGAGGGTGATCTGGGTGTTTGCGATCATGCCCTTCGATCCGTCGCTTGAGCATCTACTGCTGGTCTACCCCGTAACCTGGCTCATCACCGCAACCATGTTCACCATCTACCACCACAGCGGCAACTGGCTAGGCCGCGCCACCGCCTAGCTCATCCGTCGGGTTCCCCTGATAAGTTGCGGTGAAATAGTTCCTGAAAAGCCCTTGCGGACCGTCAAACAAGTTCTATTCCACCGCAACTTCCTTATGAGCTGTAGGTGTTGGCGGAAAACGAATCAATTAGTATTCGATGCCTTGACGGGCTAGGAGGCCTTCGTCGAAGTAGTGTTTGACGGGGCGCATTTCGGTTACTAGGTCGGCAAGGTCGGCGAGGGGTAGCAAGCCGCGGCCGGGGAGCACGAGCTCCGTGGTGGCGGGCTTTATCGCAATCAGTTCCTCGACATCCTCTCGCGCCCCAAAGCAGCCGTCGTCTTGCCCTTGCCGTCGCCTGTATAGATTTGAACCTTGCCGACTTACAGTGATGCCATCTCTGTCCTTTCGTGCCCGGCGTCGGTTTATCGCCGTCCGGGTTGGGTATTCTAGAAAACATTATCAACCCCAGTAGATGGAGTTCAAGCAGATGGAGATGGATGACAACAAACGTAGACGGAATATGATCCTCTACGTGCTCATCGCCTTCGTCGTCTACCTCGTGCTCTCGACCGTTCTGTTCCCCAACATCGGTCACACGCAGCAGATTACGAAGACCGATTATTCGACGTTTGTCAAAGCGCTCGATAAGAAGAGTGTCGACAAGGTCGAGTACAACACGGACGATTACTCGATTTATTACACCAAAAAGGGCGAGGACGAGAACATCGCTTACAAGACGACCGGTGTGCCGAATGATGCGGGCTTTACCGATCGCGTGCTTGAATCCGGTGCGTCCCTGGAGTCCGTCGTTCCAGATAAAAACTCGGGTCTGATGACCTACTACCTGCTCACACTCATCCTTCCCATGGCGATTTTCTTCCTCATCGGTTGGTGGCTCAACCGCCGCATGAAGAAGGCTATGGGCGATGACGGCCCGTCGATGAACTTTGGTGGCGGCGGTTTTGGCGGCGGCGGACTGGGCAAGTCCGGTGCTCGCGTGATCGCCTCCAAGGACGTGGGCGTGACCTTTAAGGATGTCGCTGGCCAGGAAGAGGCCAAGGAATCCCTCAAGGAGGTCGTCGACTTTCTGGAGAAGCCGCAGCGCTACGAGGAGATCGGCGCCAAGCTGCCGCGCGGTGCTCTCCTTGTTGGCCCTCCGGGTACCGGTAAGACCCTGCTTGCCAAGGCTGTTGCCGGCGAGGCCGGTGTTCCGTTCTTTAGCATTTCGGGCTCTGAGTTCGTTGAGATGTTTGTTGGTCGCGGCGCTGCTAAGGTTCGTGACCTGTTTAAGCAGGCCAAGGAAAAGGCCCCGTGCATCGTTTTTATCGATGAGATCGATACCATCGGCAAAAAGCGTGATGGCGGCGGCTTTAGCGGCAACGACGAGCGCGAGCAGACGCTCAATCAGTTGCTGACCGAGATGGACGGCTTCGATAACCACAAGGGCATCGTCGTCCTTGCTGCCACCAACCGCCCCGACAGCCTTGACCCGGCTCTGTTGCGTCCCGGTCGCTTTGACCGCCGCATTCCCGTCGAGCTGCCCGATTTGACCGGTCGCAAGAATATCCTTGAGCTGCACGCCAAGAGCGTGAAGACCCAGCCGCCGATCGATCTGACCGCGATTGCCCGCGCCACGCCTGGTGCCTCGGGCGCCGATTTGGCCAATATCATTAACGAGGGCGCCCTGCGCGCCGTTCGCGAAGGTCGCAAGCGTGCAACCCAGGACGACTTCGAGGAGTCGGTGGAGGTCGTCATTGCCGGCCAACAGCGTAAGTCCACGGTGCTTTCCGACCACGAGAAGCAGGTCGTTTCCTACCATGAGATCGGCCATGCCATTGTTGCCGCTCGCCAGAAGGGCTCTGCGCCGGTCACGAAGATCACCATCGTTCCGCGCACGAGCGGTGCCCTGGGCTACACCATGCAGGTCGAGGAGGACGAGCGCTTCCTGACCACGCGCCAGGAGGTCCTGGATAAGCTCGCCGTCTACTGCGGTGGTCGAGCGGCCGAGGAGCTCATCTTTGGCGAGATGACGACCGGTGCCGCCAACGATATCGAGCAGGCCACCAAGCTCGCCCGCAACATGGTGACGCGCTTTGGTATGTCCGACGAGTTTGGCATGATGGCGCTCGGTACCGTCCAGAATGCGTACCTCAACCAGGATACGTCGCTCACCTGCGCCCCCGGTACGGCCGAGCGTGTGGACGCAATTGTCGCCAAGTTGATTGAGGATGCGCACGACCGCGCCCTGCAGATCCTCAAGGAAAACAAGTTCAAGCTCCACGAGCTGGCTCGTTATCTGTACAAGAAGGAGACGATCACGGGCGAGGAGTTCATGAATCTCCTCACGCGTGAGAACCCGCTGATGCCCAAGCAGCAGTAACGCCGCGGCCGAGCCAGTAAACGCCGACGCCCCATTTGAGCAGCTTTCTCAAATGGGGCGTTTTGCTTGAGAGGGATGGAAATGAAGATCGTGGTGAGCGCCTGCTTGATGGGCGAGAGCTGCAAGTATAACGGGCTCGATAACTACCACCGCGCGTTGGTCGAGGCTTGCGAGCGCACGGGGACCGAGGTCCTCCTCGTGTGCCCCGAGGTCTTTGGCGGCCTGCCCACGCCGCGCAAGCCGTCCGAGATTGTGAACGGCGAGGTTCGTACCTGCGAGGGCATCTCGGTTGATCGCGAATTTCGCCTGGGTGCCCAACGTGCGCTCGATATGTGCGAGCAGGCGGGCGGGCCGGAAGAGATCGCCGCGTGCATCCTGCAGGACCGTAGTCCCTCGTGCGGCGCGGGTCGCATCTACGACGGTACCTTTAGCGGTACGCTCACCGCGGGCAACGGCGTCTTCGTTGATCTGTTGCTGCGTCACGGCTATCGCGTTATACCAGCTTGCGAGTTCGACCCCAGCATGCTGGAGCAATAAAAAACCACCACAAGGGCACTGCTCCCTTGTGGTGGTTTTGGGCTAGGCCTAGAGCGTGTGGCCGTAGGCGTTGGCAGCCTTGATGGCGGCGGCGAACTTTTCGTCGGTGAAGGGCTCCGGGTTGCCTTGCTTCCACTCGTTGGTGGCGTGTGCGTATTCGCACAGGGCAGGGATGTCGGCCTCGGAAAGTCCGACCTGCTCAAGCGTTACGGGCAGGCCCATCTGCTTGTTAAAGGCGGCGTAGCGTTCAAGGCTCTCGGTATCGCCCGTATAGGCAAACAGCACGAGCACGCCCAGGCTCACGACCTCACCGTGCAGATAGGTTCCCTCGCGCGGAATGCTGCACGTCGCATTGTAGAACGCGTGCGCCACGCTCGAGTTGTAGTAGTAATCGTTTTGGTTGGTCAGGTTCGAGACATAGCCCGTGTTGACCACGATGTCGAGCGCGATCTGCTTGACGGCCTCGCTCGACAGATTCCGGCGCACGTCCTCAAGACCCTGGACGCCATAAGTAAACAGCGGCTCGGAGCAGGTGTGGGCGAGTGCCAGGCCAAGACCGGCGGTATGCTCCAAATTACCGGCGCTCGTGGCGTATTCGACCTCGGGCTGCTTGGACAGGGCATCGCCCACGCCGGCCCAGAAGTACTCCGCCGGAGCTTCGGCGATAATCTTGGGGTTGATGAAGATATGCGCAGGTCGGTTGGGGTACGAATATCCCTCGAGCGAGCCGTCGTCGTTGTACACGACGGCAATGGCGGTCGCGCCCGAGCAGTTGGAACAGATTGTCGGGACGGTGAAGACGATCTTCTTGAGCTCGATGGCTGCGGTCTTCACGGTGTCGAGTGCCTTGCCGCCGCCACAGGCGATAAGCACGTCTGCCTGCTGGCAAGCGGGGGAGTTCACGACCTTGGCGATATTGGCGCGCGTGCTGTTGGTGCCGTAGACGCGCGTCTCCAGAATCTCGACGTCGGTGCCTGCCAGCGCAGCCTCGATGCCCGGCAGCGCCGCAGCCAGGGCTCGCTTGCCGCCGATGATGGCGACCTTGGTCGCTCCGTACTCTGCCAGCGCGGCGGCCAACTCGGTAAAACAATCCTCGCCAACGGTGTAGTCGCTCATTCCAATCGTGCGCATAGCAACCTTCTTTCGTTCGATAAAGTGCTTTCAGGTATTTTGCTCCAAGAGAAGGTCCACAGCCGCGAGAAATTTCGAACGTATAAAACCAGTGTTGAGGGTTTTTCGCCGGCGCTGAACGTGCTAGCATACTCCGCATAAGCGTTGATGGGGACGAGTAGTCGGCCGTCCGCATGCTACAGAGAGCGGGGAGCGCTGAGAACCCGTGCATGCGACCGATGAAAATCACCCCGGAGCTGCGGTCCCAACGGACGTGCCGCGCAGGTTCGTCTTAGTAGACATCGCCGAGATGGTCGTCGATACAGACCAGCCGAGTAACGGATGCGAGCGCGCGGCGACGCGAGCGAGGGCATCTAAGCTGGGTGGTTAAGCGAAGAGCTTTTACGGACAGACTGTCCGTTTTGTGGCGCTTCGTCCCAGCTTGTAGGGACGGGCGCTTTTTGGTGCCCAGAGGGCGTGCGCGCCCATGACAAGAAAGGGGTACCGTGGCAAACGAGTACAAGCAGACGATGAATCTGCCCAAAACCGGATTTCCCATGCGTGCCGGTCTTTCCAAGTCCGAGCCAAAGCGACTCAAGGACTGGCAGGACAACAAGGTCTACGAGCAAGTTCTAAAGAAGAACGAGGGTCACAAGAAGTTCGTGCTGCACGACGGCCCTCCGTACGCCAACGGCCCGATCCACATCGGCCACGCCATGAACAAGATCTCCAAGGACATGATCAACCGTTACTGGATGATGCAGGGCTATGAGGTTCCCTATGTTCCCGGTTGGGACTGCCACGGTCAGCCGATCGAACATAAGGTCGAGGAGAAGCTCGGCACCGAGAAGTTCAACCAGACCTCCACGGCTAAGATCCGCGAGCTTTGCAACAAGTTCGCTGTCGAGAACATCGAGCTCCAGAAGGCTGGCTTCCGTCGCCTTGGCGTGCTTGGCGACTGGGACAACCCGTATCTGACGCTCTATCACCAGCATGACGCCGCCGACATTGAGGTCTTCAAGGCCATGTTCGACAAGGGCATGATCTATCGCGGTCATAAGCCCGTCCACTGGTGCAAGCACTGCCACACCGCACTCGCCGAGGCCGAGATTGAGTACTCCGACGAGACGAGCCCGTCCATTTTCGTGCGCTTCGAGATGACCTCCAAGCCCGCCGGCCTCGAGAACTTCGACGGCCCGGTTGACTTCATCATCTGGACGACCACGCCGTGGACCATCCCCTCCGACCAGGCAGTTTCCCTCAAGCCCGGCGCCGCCTACGTCGCCGTTGAGCACGACGGCCGCGCCGAGGTCATGCTCGAGGACCTGGCTCCCAAGTGCTGCGAGGAGTTTGGCTGGGAGTACACCCCGGTCATGGTCGACGGTAAGCCCTACGTGGTTCCCGCCGAGACCTTCCATCATATCCACTACAAGCAGCCGATCTTTGACGGTGTCGAGGGCGTGGCGCTGCTGGCCGATTACGTCGGTGTCGATGACGGTACCGGTATCGTCCACAACTCGCCCGGCCACGGCGTCGACGACTACTTTGCCTGCCTCAAGGAGGGCATCACCGACATCTGCATGCCGGTCGATGACGACGGCAAGTTCTACACCGGCGAGGAGTTTGGTACCGGTGGCCCCTTCAGCGGAATGGATACCGACGAGGCCAACCCGCACATCATCGAGTTCCTGCGCGAGCGCGGTACCCTGGTCCTCGAGAAAAAGATCACGCACAGCTATCCGCACTGCTGGCGCTGCAAGCACCCGGTGCTCTTCCGTGCTACCGACCAGTGGTTTGTCTCGATGGACAAGACCGGCTTGCGCGAGCAGGCTGGCAAGGAGGTCCGCGAGAACGTCAAGTGGTATCCGGCCCACGCGGCCAACCGCATCGGCGCCATGGTCGAGCAGCGTCCCGACTGGTGCATCAGCCGTCAGCGCAACTGGGGCGTGCCTATCCCGAGCTACACCTGCGCCGACTGCGGCGAGAAGGTCATGAACGACGCCACGCTCGACGCTGTCATCAAGCTCTTCCACGAGAAGGGCTCCGACGCCTGGTTCACCGATGCTCCCGAGAGCTACCTGGGCGAGGCCTGCGTCTGCCCCAAGTGCGGCGGCCATCACCTCAAGGCCGATAAGGACATCCTCGACGTGTGGTGGGACTCCGGTGTGTCTTGGAAGGCCGTCTGCGAGTACCGCCCCGAGCTTGAGTACCCGGCGGATGTGTACCTCGAGGGCTCCGACCAGCATCGCGGTTGGTTCCAGAGCTCGCTGCTCACCTCGGTGGGTGCCAACGGCCATGCTCCGTACAAGGCGGTCGTCTCGCAGGGCTTCACGCTCGATGGCCAGGGCCGCAAGATGTCCAAGTCGCTCGGCAACGTCATCGACCCCAACAAGGTCTGCGACGAGATGGGCGCTGACATCATCCGTCTCTGGGTTGCCTCCGTCGACACCAGCTCCGACGTCTCCATCGACCATGAGATTCTCGCTCGTACGTCCGATGCCTACCGTCGTTTCCGCAACACGCTGCGCTTCCTGCTCTCCGAGCTCGAGGGTCAGTTTGAGCCCGAGACCGACGGCGTCGCCTTTGCCGACCTGCTGCCGCTCGACAAGCTCATGGTTGCCCGCCTGACTCAGGTTCAGGCCGAGGTCGACGACGCCTACGCCAGCTACGAGTTCCCGCGCGCCTACCGTGCGCTTTATGACTTCGTGGTTACCGAGCTCTCCAACGTGTACCTCGATGCCCTGAAGGACCGTCTGTACTGCGACAAGCCCGGCTCGCTCGAGCGCCGCAGCGCCCAGACCGTGCTGGCCGAGCTCTTCTCGATGCTCATGCGCGACCTGCAGCCGATCCTGTCCTACACGGTTGACGAGGCCATGGCATATGCGCCCGCTGGCTGCGTCGATCACCAGAAGTACGCCGCGCTGCTCGATTGGTACAAGTCGCCCATCACGGTCGACGAGGCCAATGAGTTCGAGGGCGTGCTCGAGGCTTCTCTTGAACTCCGTAGCGCCGTGACCAAGGCCCTTGAGGATGCCCGTTCTGCCGGCACCTTCACCAAGAGCCAGCAGGTTCGCGTCAAGGCGGTCGTTCCCGCCGAGATGTACGCGCTGCTGACTGGTGACAAAGCGGTCGACCTGGCCGAGTTCTACATCGTTTCCGATGTTGAGCTGACCCAGGGCGAAGAGCTTTCCGTCTGCATTGATGCTGCCGAGGGCGAGTGCTGCGACCGTTGCTGGAACTACCGCACCACCGTCGGCGAGTACAACGGCCACGCACATATCTGCAAGCGCTGCGCTGATGCGCTGTAGGTTACGGCGTTCGTAGAACGCCGTAACCTACCGACGCTGCAAACGCCCCTAAGCGGCAATCTGACGTTCAATCGTCGGTCGCGTACCAAAGTACGCTTCCCTCCTCTTTCACGTCACCCTGCTCGCTTAGGGACGTTTTCGCTGTTGGCGACGGTAATGCGGCGTTTCCATTGCTGGAGCTAAAGGCTTTCTTTCGCTTTCGCTCTTAGTCGAAAGCTATCAAGCGACATTCCGTTTTTCGGAATGTCGCTTTTGTTTTGTGCTGGTTATTTCGCCAGCGTTGGTGAATATGCTGCGTGTTTGGCGTTTGTCACTATAAGATGGTTACTAACGTTAAACGTAATTCGATGTTCTTGAGGGTAGGGGATTGATTTGGGTCGTACTGGGGATATGACGCCGCCTTTGCGTTGGCGGTTGGGTGTTGCTGGTGGGGTGGCGCTCGTTGTGCTGCTTGTTGACCAGCTGACCAAGCTTGCGGTTCGTGCCGTGGGCGACGCATTGCATGTGACCGTCATCCCCGGTGTCATCGACTTTATGTTTGTCCGCAATATCGGTGCTGCCTTTAGCATGGGTGAGGGACATGGCATCGCGTTTGCCGTGCTGGCGTTGGCGGTCATTATCGCTATTGCCGTGTACCTCGTTCGTGCACCCCAGCTCGCCCATCTTGAGGTTGTGGGCATGGCGATGGTTGCGGGCGGTGCTATCGGCAACGCTATCGATCGTTTGGCCTTTGGCTTCGTGACCGATTTTATTGCCACCACCTTCATTGACTTCCCTGTCTTCAATGTGGCCGATATCGGCATTACCTTGGGCGTCGTGCTCGCCCTCTTTGGCTACATGTTCTTGAGCCCCGCTGCCCGTGAGGTCGATGCGACCGCTGAGCTCAACGCCCGTGACGAGGCCCGCGCTAAGCGCAAAGCCCAGCAGCGTGGGGAGCGTGCCCGCAAGATTCGCGAAAGGAATGAACGCTAATGGCCGACATCCATATCCTTGTTGCGGATGATGCCGCTGGTCAGCGTCTTGACGCCTACCTGGGCGCCAATGACGGCTGCCCCACGCGTTCTGCCTGCGCGCATCTGATTGAGGGCGGTGCCGTTTGTGTCAATGGCGAGACCTGCCTGTCTAAAAAGTACGCCGTGCGAGCCGGCGACCGTATTTCGGTCGATTTGCCCGAGCCGCACGATCCCACCGATGTGATTCCCGAGGCCATCCCGCTCGACATTCGCTATGAGGACGACTATCTCATTGTGCTCTCCAAGCAGCGCGGCCTGGTGTGCCATCCTGCGCATGGTCATGAGAGCGGTACGCTCGCGAATGCCCTGGTCTATCACTGCGGTATCGACCATCTGGGCACCGTGCAGGGTGAGGACCGCCCCGGCATCGTGCATCGTTTGGATCGCGATACCTCGGGCCTTATGCTTGCGGCTAAGGACGACGACACCCAGCGCGCGCTCCAAAATCTTATCCGTACGCGCACGCTCGACCGTCGCTATATCACGCTCGTTCACGGTCATATCGCTATGGATGAGGGCACCATTAACACCGGCATTGCCCGTTCTACCCGTGACCGTGTCAAGATGGCGGTTTCGGACGATCCTTTCGCGCGCCAGGCCATTACGACCTTTAAGGTCCTTGAGCGCTTCGATTCCACGCGTTTTGACGACGGCTATACGCTCGTCGAGTGCCACCTGTTTACGGGCCGCACACATCAGATTCGCGTGCATATGCGCCATATCAACCACGCCTGCGTGGGCGATCCGCTCTACGGCAAGTGCGATGCACGCGCCGATCAGGGTCTGACCAGGCAATTCCTTCATTCCTGGCGTGTTGCATTCGACCATCCCGTGACGGGGGAGCGCATTGAGTGCCGCGACGAGCTACCGTGGGATCTCGCCGCGGTTCTTGACGACCTGGCCCCGCGCTCGCTTGGCCGCACCGCTGCCGGCGACGAAATAGTTCCGCAGCTCGGTCTGCTCGAAGCCTAGCCAGTATTAGGTGGTTTCTTGAACTCGGTAAGCCTGCGGTAAGATATACGGTTGTTTACGTAACGCGTTCTCGGGAGCCTGTATGCTCGCCTTTTTACAAACCAACACACCCATCGTGATCTTCAACCAGATTGTTGTCACGCTGCTCACGGTCTGCTTTCTGTACCAGGTGGTCTTCTTTGTCATTGGCGCTCTTCGTGGCGAGGTCGCGCCTCCCAAGGCCAAAAAACTTCACCGCTATGCCTTCTTCATTGCTGCGCATAACGAGGAAGCCGTAATTGCCAATCTCGTACGCTCCATCAAGGACCAGGACTATCCGTCCGAGCTTATCGAGGTCTTTGTCGTTGCCGACGCCTGCACCGACAACACCGCGCAGCTCGCGCGCGAGGCCGGTGCCATTGTTTACGAGCGCAATGACCTGGCCCGCAAGGGCAAGAGCTGGGTCATGGACTTTGGCTTCGACCGCATTCTCAACGAGTATCCCGACACGTTTGAGGGCTACTTTATCTTCGATGCCGATAACGTTATCTCCCGCGATTACGTTTCCAAGATGAATGATGCCTTTGACCAGGGCTTCCATGTGGTCACGAGCTATCGCAATTCCAAGAACTTCGGCAGCTCGTGGATCTCGGCTGCTAATGCCACGTGGTATCTACGCGAGGCGCGCTTCCTCAACAACGCGCGTAATATCTGCAAGACGTCCTGCGCTGTTTCGGGTTCGGGTTACCTTATCTCGTCAAGCGTTATCGAGGGCATGCACGGTTGGCAGTTCCACACGCTGACCGAGGACATTCAGTTCACTACGTTCTGCGCTATTCACGGTATTCGCATTGGCTATGCGCCGGCGGAGTTCTTTGACGAGCAACCCGTGACGTTCAAGGCATCCTGGAAGCAGCGTATGCGCTGGACCAAGGGCTTTTACCAGGTGTTCTTTACCTACGGTAAGCATCTGGTCAAGTCGACGTTCCGCTATCATCGCTTTGCCGCCTACGACATGTTCATGACGATCGCCCCGGGTATGCTGCTATCGCTGATCTCGATGCTCGCTAATGCGACGTTCTTGATTGTGGGTGGCCTTTCGCATGGTTTCTTGGCTACCGAAGTTGAGATGCAGGCGTGCGCCGCTTCGCTCATTATGACCTTCGCCATGATGTATCAGACCTTCTTTATCCTGGCGCTGCTCACGACTATCTTTGAGTACAAGCACATTCACTGCGCGCAAAAGTGGCGTCTGGTGACTAACCTGTTTACCTTCCCGATCTTTATGTTCAGCTATATCCCTATCACGGTGGCCGCGCTGTTCCTGAAGGTCGACTGGGTGCCGACGCAGCACGCCGTCAACGTTACCCTTGACGAGGTCATGCAAGGCGCCAAATAACCACCACCAAAACCACCGCAAAGGGGACAGGCACCTTTGTGGTGGTTTTTGCTTTTGCGATGCAGCTCGAGGAGGAGTCCGATGGCCTATATCCCGTTTTGGATTTGCATCTTTGCCGGCGTGGCAATTGATGCCCGAGAGCGACGGTTTCCCAATGGGCTTGCCGGCGCATGTGCCGTGGCGGCGTTGGCGGGTGTTTGGCTCGACCTCGGTTTGAACACAGCGCTTGACCACGCGGGTCTTGCCGTCATTGTGTATCTTGCTCTCGTGCTGACTGAGTCCCTCTGGCGTCGTCTTCGCCAAATCCCTGGCATCGGCATGGGGGATGCCAAGGCGCTCTTCGCGCTTTGCACGCTCGACCCTATGGGCGGCATCGTGGCATTTGCCGTCGCGCTCCTGGCCCTGGCTCTCTCTTGCCTCTTCACAAAATCGCGCTCCCTGCCATTGCTCCCGTTTTTGGTGCCGATTTTTGCCATAATCGAGGTCGTGGGCTGCACTTTGTAACCGATTGCGCATCCTTCTTAAGGAGCATGCCATGGCAACTAATCAAGAAACGGCCGTCATTAAGGCGCGCATGGACCGTATTCCCTCGGCGTTGTCGCCCGAACTTGTCGAGCGCATTGCCGCCGATCGTGCTTCGGGCTATGTCAACCCGTATCGTTGCAACGACGATCAGGTCATTCGTCGTATTGATCGCGCCGCCGACAAAGGCAAGCTTATGCGTCCGGCGTTTATGCGTGATACCGAAAAGATACTTCATCTTCCGGCGTACACGCGTTATGCAGGCAAAACGCAGGTCTTTAGCTTCCGTAGCAATGATGATCTGTCGCGCCGCGGTTTACACGTGCAGCTTGTCTCGCGCATTGCGCGCGATATCGGTCGCGCCCTGGGGCTCAACTGCGATCTGATCGAGGCGATTGGCCTGGGCCACGACTTGGGACACACGCCCTTTGGCCATGCCGGTGAGCGATTCCTCAATGATATTTACCACGAGCGCACGGGTCGCTACTTTTTCCATAACGTGCAGTCGGTCCGCGTGCTCGACGCGCTGTACGGCCGTAATGTGTCGCTTCAGACGCTCGATGGCGTGCTATGCCACAACGGCGAATATGAGCAGCGTGTGTTTGAGCTCTCGGACATGAGCTCCTTTGACCAGTTCGATCAGGCGGTCGAGGGTTGCATCGCCACGGGCTATAGCGCAATTGAGCATCTGCGTCCCATGACGCTCGAGGGCTGCGTCGTTCGCATCTCGGATATTCTTGCCTACGTCGGTCGTGACCGTCAGGATGCGATCGCGGCGGGCCTACTTTCGCCCGACGCTTTTGATGATGGCCGGGGCGGTGCCTACAACAGTTGGATCCTCACGCATGCCTCCATCGATATCGTTGAGCACAGCTATGGTAAGCCGCGCATCGAGATGAGCGAGGACCTGTTTGAGGAAATTCGCCGTGCCAAGCGGGAGAATTACGAGAAGATCTACAGTAAGGGCGGTATCGAGGGCGATTCCGAGGCGGAGCTGCTCGAGGCGTTCGTAAAGCTCTACGACCGTTGCCTGCGGGATCTAAACAGTGGCGACGAGTCCTCTTACATCTTTAAGCACCATATTTCGCGCATTGAGCAGCAGCTTTCCTACTACGATCGCACCTATGCCTGGCAGGACGACAAGGATCAAGCCGTGGTGGATTACATCGCGAGCATGACGGACGGTTATTTCTGTGAGCTCACGAGCAAGCTGTTCCCTGGTCTGGAGTTTCCGCACCGTACCTATATTAACGAACGGTAGTTCGTATAAATTCGGTATACTGTTAGTAGAAAACGTTTTTGAATGATGCACGGGATGGCTATGGACGACCTTTTTTCTGCTTCGACGCGCGAGCGTTCCTTTCAGAATGCGCCGCTTGCGGTGCGCATGCGCCCTAATTCGCTCGACGAGTACGTGGGCCAGCAAAAGGCCGTCGGTAAGGGTTCATGGTTGCGTGCCGCGATCGAGCACGATGTGCTTTCGAGCGTGATTCTGTACGGGCCGGCCGGTACGGGTAAGACGACGCTGGCCCACATTATCGCCAACCATACCAAGAGCGAGTTTGTCGAGGTCAGTGCCGTGACGGGCACCGTGAAGGACTTGCGTCGCGTGATTGACGAGGCCAAGACGCGCCTGAATACGTACGACCGCCGCACCATTCTATTCATCGATGAGATTCACCGCTTCTCTAAGTCGCAGCAGGATGCTCTGCTGCATGCAGTTGAGAACCGTACCGTTATTATGATTGGCGCTACGACGGAGAATCCGTACTTCGAGGTCAACTCGGCATTGCTCTCGCGTGGTCGTGTTGTGGAACTCGAACACCTTAAGGACGGGGACATTGCCACGCTGATCGAGCGTGCGCTCGAGGCTCCGCATGGTCTGAACGGTAAGTTCTCGGCCGATGAGGATACGGTCAAGACCATTTGTACGCTGGCTGCGGGTGATGCACGCTCGGCCCTGACAACACTTGAGCTGGCGAGCGAGATTGCCGTCACGCGTCCCGATACCGAGGGGACGCCGGCTCCGGCGGCGGGGGAGCGATATCCCATCACCGTCGACGATGTGAAGATCGCCAACCCGCGTCGCGGTTTTACGTATGACAAATACGGCGACATGCACTACGACATCATCAGTGCGTTCATTAAGTCCATGCGCGGTAGCGACCCCGATGCCACGGTCTACTGGCTTGCGCGCATGATCGATGCAGGGGAGGATCCTAAGTTTATTGCACGCCGTATTATGATTCATGCTTCTGAGGACGTTGGCAACGCCGACCCGCAGGCGCTTTTGGTGGCACATGCCGCGTTTAAGTCTGCCGAGGTTATCGGCTATCCCGAGTGCCGCATTAACCTGGCTCAGGCTGCACTCTATGTGTGCTTGGCGCCTAAATCCAACGCGTGTGAGGCTTCGATCGATGCGGCGCTTGCCGATATCCGCTCTAGTGGGCTTCGCGAGGTGCCGAGCTATCTGCGCGATCGCCATCGCCCAGGCAGCGATGAATACGGTGTGTATAAGTATCCGCACGATTATCCCGAGGGCTGGGTCGACCAGCGCTATTTGCCCGAAGGCTTAGAACGCGGTGCATTTTGGCAGCCTGCCGGCCGCGGTTGGGAAGAATGGCGCGTAGAGCAAAGCGAACGCGACCGCAGCGGGAATGCGCCGAAGTAGCTGCTGATAATTTTGTCCCACGTTGCTGCTCTTGGCATGTTCGGTCCCCTTTGGGGTACCATGAAAAGCGTCTGTATTTCGATTCCTTTGGGAGGCTTGTATGAGTCCCATTCAAATCGCCTTGCTGCTGCTCGCCGTTGCCGGCGTGTGGGCTATCGTTGAGCTTGCGCTCACCCTGCGCAAGACCCGCACCGTTGTCGACTCGCTCGATAAGACCGTGAACGACCTCAACAACACCATCGCCGAGGCTCAGCCTGTGGTGGCAAAGCTCGATGGCGCTGTCGATGAGCTTACGCCGGCGCTTGCCCAGATGGAGCCGCTGCTTAAGTCGAGCAAGACGGCAGTTGATGCCCTTACCTCAAATCTCGTAGAGGTCGAAGCCGTGGTTCGCGACATTTCCGAGGTTACGGGCAGCATGGCCGAGGCCAGCAATGCTGTGTCGAGCGTGACCGACTCTGCCGCCGGTGCTGTGCAGAAGCTCTTCAATAAGGTGAAGGCTCCTGCAGCTGACACCGAGCGCAAGCTCGCCGCTGCTGCTGCGGAGGCAGAGCGGCCTACCGATCGCGTCCTAATTGGCGAGGACGAGGCCGCCGCGGGCGACGATGATGACCAGAAGACTGTAGCCAAGCCGGCTCAGTATTACACTTACACGCCCGCCGAGACCTCTGAGGAGTCCTGCGATGAGTAGCGAAGCAACCTGCCCTATCACGCTGACCGTTGCCGGTGACCCGCGTCTCGCTCGCCTTGTGCGCATGACGGCAGCCAACGTTGGTGCCCTGTGCTCTATGTCTGTCGATCGCATTGAGGACATCCGCATGGCTGCCGAGGAGGCTTTCATTTTTGGTTGCACCGCGGTCGACTGCGACGACATCACCATCAAATTCGATGTCGATGAGACCCACGTTGGCATGACTATTACCTTTGGTGACCAGGCTACGGTCGATGAAGACGACCAGGCTGCGGTGTATGCCGAGCTCATCCTCGCGAGCGTGTGCGACTCCTACGAAAAGACTGCGGCGCCCCTGACGCTTTCCCTCGACCTCAAGGCGGATATCTAATATGACCGAACGTTCCCGGAGCGGCAAGACCGCTTGGGACAAGGAGAAAACCCGCGAGCTGTTTCGTCGCTACAAAGAGACCGGTGATCCGGACGCCCGCGAGCAGCTCGTCATGTCCCATATGAACCTGGTAAGGTTTCTTGCCAACAAATTTAAGAATCGCGGCGAGCCGCTCGACGACCTCATGCAGGTCGGCTATCTGGGTTTGCTCAAGGCTATCGACCGTTTTGATCCCGAGCGCGGACTCGAGTTCACGACGTTTGCGACACCCACTATCCTGGGCGAGATCAAACGCCATTTCCGCGACAAGGGCTGGAGCGTGCGCGTACCGCGTCGTCTGCAGGAGCTCTCGGCCAAGGTCAACCAGGCTACTGACAAACTTACCAACGAGCTGCAGCGTTCGCCCAAGGTTGAGGAGATCGCTGAGTATCTAGATGTGACTGTCGATGAGGTCCTCGAGGCTATGGAATCGTCTTCGGCCTATACCTCGGTGCCCATCGAGGCTCCTGGTGCGTCCGATTCCGACGATGCGCCGTCGATTCTCGACCGTTACGCCGACGATGACAACGAGCTCGACTTTACCGATGACCGCCTGGTGATCGAGGAAGCCATCCGCGATTTCTCGCCGCGCGAGCGCGAGGTGATCGAGCTGCGCTTTGTGAAGGGCATGACCCAGATCGAGATCGCCAAGAAGCTGGGTATTTCTCAGGTGCAGGTTTCGCGTCTGCTGCGCCGCACGCTTAAGAAGATTCAGGACAAGATCGACCCCGACGGAGTGATGATTCGTTCATGAGTGAGCACCCCCAACAAACCGATCGCGTGCTGCGCGACACCCGCATTCTGACGCTGCGCATTTGGGCTGTTGTCGGCTGCATTGTTATTGCTGCTGTCATCTTTAACCTTATGGGCATCCTGGCACCGGTTATTGAGTTTCTTGCCGTCGGCTCCATCATTGCTTTTGTGATGTCCCCGATCACCAATTGGCTCGAGCACCATGGCGTGAATCGCGGCATCGGTTCGCTTATCGCGCTTATTGTTGTTGTTGCCGTGCTCATCGGTGTCGTTTGCATCTTGTCGCCGATTCTCTTTGGTCAGATCATGGAAGTCCTGAGCCGCCTGCCCGAGCAGCTTCGTGTTGCAGGTGGCGATCTCAACGAGATGATCTCGCATGCCAAGACGCTCAACAACACGCCGCTCAAGGAGTATTTGGACGATAATCTTTCGTCGCTAGTTGCCGTGGCATCGAAGTATGTGTCTCAGATCGCTGCCGAGCTTGGCCGCGGTGTGTTCCCGCTCATCACTAATACGGCCTCGCAGTTGTTCGTGATCTTCCTTGGTCTGGTGCTTGCGTACTGGATGGCCTGCGACTACCCTCGCATGCACCACGAGGTCTGCACCATCATCGGTCAGGAGAAGGAGACCTCGTACCGCTTTATGGTCGCCATCCTTTCTCGCTCTGTCGGTGGCTACATGCGCGGTATGGTCGTGACGTCCATCTGCGGTGGTTTCCTCGCCTTTATCGGTTTTATGATCATCGGTCATCCGTATGCGGCGCTCATGGCTATCTTTACCGGCATCATGCATTTGGTTCCGGTCGTCGGTCCCTGGGTGAGCGCAGCAATCGCCACGGTTCTCGGCTTCATGTTCAGTCCCATGTTGGCGTTATGGACGCTCATCGTGACGATGGTGGCGCAAAACGTCACCGATAACGTGATTTCGCCTAAGGTCATGCAGAGCTCGGTGCAGGTGCATCCCATCATGAGCCTCACGGCGCTCGTTATTGGCTCGGCACTCATGGGTCCCATCGGCATGATTATTGCCATCCCGCTGTGTGCGGCCCTCAAGGGTATCTTCGTGTACTATTTTGAGAATGAGACCGGCCGCCAGCTTGTGGCCTATGACGGCGCCGTGTTTAAGGGCACACCGTACCGCGATGCCGATGGCAATCCGGTCGCCGCCTACGACGCGCTCGGCGACGACACTTTCATCTACGAGTCCGAGCTCATCGGCAACGAGACTGCGCCCGAGGCCAAGGCCATGCCCAAGCCCGAGCTCGATAATCCCTGGATTAAGCTCTCTGGTCTGCAGCCCGATGCCACGGGCTTCTTCAAGAACCCCTTTGCCAAAGAGGATGATTCCAACTCGGACGACGATACCAATACCGGCATCGACGGCTCCTTGGACGATGACGACAACTAGCGGGGTAATTCGGGTTAACATTCATACGCGCTAACATGCAATTTCGCTGAAGGGCCGGCATTGTGCCGGCCCTCTTTTTTGCACGGGGGCGGTTGGATGGTAATATCGTTACGTTTGAACTGTTTCGATGTGAAACCGAGGAGATTCCCTCTATGAGTGCTGACTACCCGTCAATGACTACGGCCGAGATTCGCTCTAAGTTCCTCAACTTCTTTGAGGAGCGCGGTCTTAAGCTCTATCCTTCTTCGTCCCTCGTCCCCGACGATCCTTCTCTGCTGCTTGCCAACGCCGGCATGAACCAGTTTAAGGAGTACTACCAGGGCAAGAAGACCATGAAGGAGATCGGCGCGATCTCCTGCCAGAAGTGCGTCCGCACCAATGACATCGATTGCATCGGCGAGGACGGCCGTCACCTGTCGTTCTTCGAGATGCTTGGCGATTTCTCTTTTGGCGGCGTCTCCAAGGAGCAGGCTTGCGCTTGGGCCTTTGAGCTCATCACCAAGGAGTTTAAGCTGCCGCTCGACCGCCTGTACTTTACCGTCTTTACCGAGGACGACGAGACCCACGACGTGTGGCGTTCTCTGGGCGTTGCCGAGGACCACATCTCCCGCCTGGGAGAGGACGACAACTTCTGGGCCGCTGGCCCCACCGGTCCCTGCGGTCCGTGCTCCGAGATCTACTTTGACATGGGCGAGGAGGTCGGCTGCGGCAGCCCCGACTGCAAGCCTGGCTGCGACTGCGACCGCTTCCTTGAGTTCTGGAACCTCGTGTTTACCCAGTACGACCGCCAGGAGGACGGCTCCATGCCGGAGCTGCCGCACCGCAACCTCGATACGGGCATGGGCCTGGAGCGCATGGCCGCTATCATGCAGCACAAGACTGCTAACTACGACGGCGATCTGATGCAGCACCTCATCAAGCTCGGTGAGGAGATCAGCGGTAAGACCTATGACGCCGACGATTACTCCGGCGCCAGCCGCTCCCTGCGCATCATCGCCGACCACTCCCGTGCTGTCGACTTTATGATCTCGGACGGCATCCTTCCCGGCAACGAGGGTCGCGAGTACGTCCTTCGCCGTCTGCTCCGCCGTGCCGTGTTCCACGGTCGCCTGCTGGGCATCGAGGGCGCCTTCCTGACCAAGTTCATCGACGAGGTCAACGCTCAAATGGGCGAGGCCTATCCCGAGTTGCTCAAGAACGTCGCGCTCGTCAAGGGTATCGTTGCCTCCGAGGAGGAGCGCTTCTCCACGACGCTCGACAACGGCCGCGTGTACCTGGACGAGGCCCTGGCAGCGCTTGCCGAGGGCGCTGTGCTTCCGGGCGATGTCGCCTTTAAGCTGCACGACACCTTTGGTTTCCCCATCGATCTGACCGTCGAGATCGCCGGCACCGCTGGCCACGACGTCGACATGGACGGCTTCACTGCCTGCATGGAGGACCAGAAGGCCCGCGCCCGCGCTAACGCCAAGGGCGACGCCTGGGGTAGCTTCAACGACGTGTGGGTCGAGCTTTCCGACAAGGTCGCAGCGACCGAGTTCGACGGCTATGACAACGATGTGATCGAGGGCGCCAAGGTTGTCGCCATCGTGCGCAACGGCGAGTCCGTCGAGTCCGCAGCCGCGGGCGAGGATGTCGAGGTCGTGCTCGACCGCACCCCGTTCTATGCCGAGATGGGTGGTCAGCAGGGCGATGCCGGCAAGCTTTCCGCCGAGGGCGTTGTTCTGACCGTTGCCGACACCAAGAACCACAACGGCCTGTATGCCCACGTCGCGCACGTTGCCGATGACACGCTGACTGTCGGTGCCGCTGTGACCGCCGCTCTCGACGCCGAGCGCCGTGGCTTCCTGCGCCGCAACCACACCGCCACGCACCTGCTCGACGCTGCCCTTAAGCAGGTCCTGGGCGAGCACGTCTCCCAGGCCGGCTCGCTGGTGACGCCCGAGCACCTGCGCTTTGACTTTACGCACTTCGAGGCCCTTTCCTCCGAGCAGCTCAAGGCTGTCGAGGACTTGGTCAACCAGCAGATCTTCGCCTCCAAGCCGGTCGTGACCCGTGTTATGGGCATCGACGAGGCTAAGGCTGCCGGCGCTGTCGCTCTGTTTGGAGAGAAGTACGGCGATGTCGTCCGCGTCGTCTCCGTGGGCGCCGAGGACCAGCCGTTCTCTCGCGAGCTCTGCGGTGGCACGCACGCTGCCAACACCGCCGAGATCGGCCTGTTCAAGATTATTTCCGAGTCCTCTACGGGCTCGAACGTCCGCCGTATCGAGGCCGTGACCTCTAAGGGTGCTCTCGACTATATGGCCGACCGCCTGGCACTCGTTGACGCCGCCGCTGCTGCGCTCAAGTGCCGCGTCGACGAGGTTCCCGCCCGTGTGGAGAACCTGCAGGTCGAGCTGCGCGAGACGTCCAACAAGCTCAAAAAGGCTCTGACCGGTGGTTCCTCCGACGCCATTTCCAGCGCCATCGAGGGTGCTGTCGAGCTCGGTGGCTACAAGCTCGTCGTTGCTGAGCTCCAGGGCCTTGAGGCTGCCGACCTGCGCAACGTATGGGATACCGTGCACCAGAAGGTCGCCGGCCCTGTCGCTTGTGTCGTCGCCAGCGTGACTGAGAAGGGCACTCCGGCCCTGCTCGCTGCCGGCTCCGATGACGCCGTGAAGGCCGGGTTCCACGCCGGTAATGTGATCAAGCAGATCGCGGGTCTGGTCGACGGTCGCGGTGGTGGCCGTCCCAACATGGCCCAGGCCGGTGGCAAGAATGCTGCCGGCATCGCCGATGCCCTCGCGGCCGCCAAGACCGCGCTCGGCGCCTAAGAATCTAAGAAGTCACTGTGGTCGCGCTTGCGCTGGACATAGGGGAGACCAGGATTGGCATCGCCGTCTCGAGCCGTGATGGCAAGATGGCGATGCCCGTCAAGGTGCTCCCGGCCGCCGAGGTCACCGGTATGGCCAAGACGTTCCGCTACCTGGTCGAAGACTATGAGCCCGACATCCTGGTAAGCGGACGTCCCCTGACCATGGCCGGTGAGCCCGGCCCCCAAGCCGAGCGCGTTGCCGCCGTGGCGCAAAAGATTGCCGACGAGCTCGATCTTCCGCTGGAGTTTGAGGACGAGCGTCTGTCCTCGCAAGAGGCCAAGCGTATCCTGCGCGAGCAGGGCCTCAACGAAAAGCAGATGAGGGGCAAGATCGACATGATTGCCGCCAGCCTTTTTTTGCAGACGTGGCTCGATCGTAAAAACGAGGAGGTTTCGCATGCCTAGTGCTTCCGATCCGCGCCAGCCGAATCGTACACGTCAGCCGGCGTCGCGCCCTGCCCAGCCTGGCCAGCGTCCGGCACAGCCGACGCAGCGCGCAGCTCAGCCTGCCGCGCGCCCGGTGCAGTCCTTCTCTCGTTCGGCCCAACCTGTTCAACGGACGGGTCAGCAGCCTTCTGCTCGTTCGGTTCAGCATCCGGCTTCTCACGCGGCTCAGCAGCCCACTGCTCGTACGGCCCAGCCTGCAGGCGGTACCCGCTTTAAGCAGCAGGCACCTACCCAGCGAACGCAGGCCCCCCAATCGCATTCTCATCACGCCCGCGGTTCGCATGGCGTTGCTCCGGCGACCCGCTCGAGCTACAACACGCATACTCGTCGCGGTGCTCAAAAGAAGAGCTCTCCGGTTCCCATGATCATCGGCGTTGTGGTGGCGGTGCTTGCGCTTGTCGCGATCGTTTTCTTTGTCGTGCCGGCCGTCAAGGGCTTCTTTGCCGGTGAGGATACGAAGGTCACGGCTGGTCAGCAGGTTACGGTAACCATTCCCGACGGTGCTTCGGGCGATACGATCGCCTCGATTCTCTCCGAGAACCATATCGTCGAGAATCCCAAGGATTACTATGCGGCGGTGAAAAAGCTCAACGCCGATATGTCGCTCAAGCCTGGTACCTATTTGTTCACCACACTCATGGACGCGACCAAGGTTGTTCAGCAGCTCATGGAAGGTCCCAACGCGGGCTCCAATGCGCTAACTATCCCTGAGGGCCTGACGGTCGATCAAGTCGCCGACCGTGTGGCCCAGGCCTACGATGGCATCTCTAAGGAAGACTTCCTCAACCAGGCTAAGGCCTCCAACTACGTGGACGACTATAGCTTCCTTAAGGGCGCCGCCAACGACTCGCTTGAGGGTTTCTTGTTCCCCAAGACTTATTCGTTGGGCGATTCGCCGACGGTCGATGACGTGATTCGCGCTATGCTCGATCAGTTTAAGACCGAGTACAAGTCGCTTGACTTTGCGAGCTGCGAAGCCAAGATCAAGGAGCGCTATGGTGTGGAGATGTCCGACTACGACATCGTCAACTTGGCCTCTATCGTTGAGCGCGAGGGCCTCAACGCCGATCAACGTGCGCACGTGGCCTCGGTCTTCTACAACCGCCTTGCCGGCAAGCTCGACGGTCTGCGCTATCTCAACAGCGATGCGACCATGATGTATGTCACCGGTGGCGAGGTTACCGCCGACGACCTGCAGAGCGATAGCCCGTATAACACCTATAAGCATAAGGGCCTGCCGCCCACGCCCATCTGCTCTCCGTCGCTCGAGGCACTCAAGGCCACGCTTGAGCCGACCGACTCCGATGACCTGTATTTCTACATTACGCAGGACGAGGAGTACTTCTCGCAAACCTACGAAGAGCATCAACAGTCTTGGAATTAGCATGAGGATTTTTAGCCCCAAACGATACGTTGCCTCGGTCGATCGCATCGACCTTGATGCCCTGTGGGCCGACGGCAAACGCGCCATTCTGCTCGATCGCGATAACACCCTGGTGCCGCGCGACACCGAGCAGGTTCCCGCCGCGGTTTCCGCTTGGCTCGATGCCGCCCGCGCCAAAGGCTTTAAGCTGTGCATGGTGTCCAACAACTGGCATCGCGACCAGGTCATGAGCTCTGCACGCGAGCTGGGACTCGAGGCCATCAGCCACGCCATGAAGCCGGCGCCGTTTGCCCTCAAGGCGGGTCTTAAGCGCCTCGGCGCCACGGCCGACGAGGCGGTGCTGATCGGTGATCAGCTCTACACGGACGTGTGGAGCGGCAATTTTGCCGGCGTCGATACTATCCTGGTTAAGCCGCAGGCAACCCAGGACCTGTGGTACACGCAGATCTTCCGTATCTTTGAGCGCCGGGCCCTGCGCGACCTTCCCTGCGAGGAATAGGTTTCGCCATGTCTCAGCACATCAAACACGGCTGCGACCATATCTTCTTTATCGGCTTTTTGGGCGCGGGCAAATCGACGCTTGCGCGCAACGTCGGCACTATGTTCAATCGGCGTTTTATCGATACCGACCGCCTGGTCGTGCGCCGTTGCGGCAAGTCGGTAACCGAGATTTTTGAGACCGAGGGCGAGGATCGTTTTCGCGAGCTCGAGACCTCGGCGCTCCGTTCGCTCCAAAGCGAGCGCAGCCTGTTGGTTTCGTGCGGGGGCGGTATCGTCGAGACGCCGGTGAATATTGAGCTGATGCACGAAATGGGTACGTGCGTGTACCTCGAGGGCGACTTTGAGGATTCGATTCGCCAGATTCGTCGGTCCGACACGCGCCCCGATTTCCGTTCGCCCGAGCATGCCGCGCGCCTGTTTGAGCATCGTCGTCCGCTGTATCGCCAGGCCGCCGATATTACCCTTGATATTCGCAACAAGTCCTTCGAGGACGTTTCCTACCTTTGTGCCGAGATGCTTTTGGAGCGTGGACTGCTATGATTCGTCGTCAACTGATCAATTTCCAAAACCGCAGTGTCGATGTCCGCGTCGGATTGGGCGCGTTCGATGAGCTGCCGCGCATGTTTGCCTCGGCCGTGGGCAAGCCTAAGCGCGCGATGGTGGTTTGGAACGACGCCACATCCGAGCGTTTTGGTGAGGTCGTCGAGCATGCGCTGGTCGACGCCGGTTTTGCCGTGTCGCTGCTCGTCCTCGAGGTTTCGCCTGCTGGTGCCACGCTGGCCGATGCCGATGCTATCTTTGGCGCCTTGTCTGCCAACGGCATTACCTGCGACGATCTGGTTGTCGCTGTTGGCGATGCCGCAACCTGTTCGGTTGTTGGCTGGTGCGCCAACCAGTGGTGTGGCCGAACCGAGTGCGCGCTGCTGCCGACGACCTTCGACGCCATGCTCACGGTCGCGACGACCATGAAGCCGCTCGTCGCCTCGTTGGCCAATGCGCTTCCCGCTATCGCGTTCCGTCCCGAACCGGGCTTGGTTGTGTGTGATCTCGACCTTGTTCGCGAGGCGGAACCCGAGGACCTCAAGTTCGGCTATGCGGTACTTGTTGGCACCATGCTTTCGAGCAGCAAGTCCCGCTGGAATCAGTTTACTGAGACCGTCCCCGAGATTCTCGCGGGCGAGGAGGTCGCACTCGTCAATGCCGTTCAATGGTCTCAGACTGCCCGCAAGGACGTGCTGACGGCCACGAACCCGAGCGCTCGCCATGCGCTCGATTTTGGCAAGACGGGGGAGCGCACCCTGCGCGCTTGCTTGGGCGATGCCGCTTCGCAGGTCCCTGCCTACCAGCTGTTGTCCGAGGGCATGCGCTTTGAGGCGCGCCTAGCACACGATGCCTGCGACTTCGATATCGACTATGTGTTTGATCTCGATGACTGCCTGGAGGACTTTGGCATCGAGGAGCTTGCCTTCGACTTGGAGCCTGCCGCATATATCGAGGAGTTCCGCAGACAGCAGTTTGTCCGCTCGAACCGCAGCATGCTGCCGCTGCCCGCGGCGCTCGGCGCCATTCGCCTAACGAGCGTCGAGGACGAGGTTCTTGAGCGCCATGCTCACGCCTACTTGGCTTCTCGTAAAGAACTTCTCTAAGATTTATTGACTTCCATCGTCTTTCGTATCATGTTGAGGGGCGGGTTTTCAATCGGTTGCGGATCGCATGCGATTCCGTCGTTCGGTTGAGACCCGTCCCGTCTATATTGAGACAACAAGAAAGGAATCTGCATGTCTGAGTTTGCTGCCGGTCCTGCCGGTCGTATCGAGCGTGTCCGTGCCCTGATGGTCGAGCGTGGCTACGACGCCATCGTGGTGCGCGACGAGGCCAACCTTCGTTGGCTTACGGGCGTGAAGGGCGTCTTCGACTACACCTTCGAGTTCCCGCACGCTGCGTTTATTACGGCCGACCAGTGCCTGTTCCACACCGACTCGCGCTACCTCAACAGCTTTGAGGAGAACACGCCAGCCGGCAGCCCCTGGGTCTACGACATGGATGAGGGCACCATCCCCGGTTGGGTCGCCGGCAAGATCGCGGCCAACAAATGCCGCGTCTGCGCTGTCGAGGACGATATGCAGATTAATTTCTACCAGGGTATTCAGCGCGGCCTGGAGGACCGTTCCGTCGCCTGTATGCTGCCGCTGATGCACGACGATATCCGCAAGATGCGCGCCATCAAGGACGCCGAGGAGATTGAGCTCATGCGCCATGCGCAGTCGATCACCGATGCCGCCTTCCAGCACATGCTCGGCTTTATTAAGCCCGGTATGACCGAGAAGCAGGTACGCAACGAGCTCGAGAACTTTATGTTCGCCAACGGTGCCGACAGCCTGGCCTTCGGTTCCATCGTCGCGAGCGGCCCCAACACCGCCAACCCGCATGCCGTGCCGAGCGACCGCGTGATCGAGAAGGGCGATTTCGTTCTTATGGATTACGGCGCGGGCTATTGCGATTACCGCTCCGACATGACGCGCACTGTCGTGATGGGCGAGCCCACCCAGGAGCAGCTCGACCTGTACGCACTCGTGCGCCGTACGCACGAGGAGTGCGTCGCCGCCATCCATCCGGGCGTTGAGGGCAACGACATCTTCAAGCTCTCCAAGAAGATCATCGGCGATGCCGGCTATGGCGATTACTATAACCATGGCTTGGGTCACGGCGTGGGCATCGACATCCATGAGCTGCCCAACTTTAACCGCAGCAAGAATATCATCGAGGTCGGCTCGGTTATCACCATGGAGCCCGGCGTCTACCTGCCCGGCGTGGGCGGCGTGCGCCTGGAGGACTACGGCGTGGTCACCGAGAACGGCTATGAGCCCTTCACCAAGACCCCGCACGACCTGCACGTTATCGACTGCTAGTTTACTTCAGTAGATAGTTTGGGGCGGGGCGTCCGGATTGATTCGGACGCCCCGCGTTCTCTTTTTATGCGCTCGCCGCAGGCGCCGTCTGCAAGTGTATAATTTCTGTCGTATGTAATTTGGACGCTTGTGCGTTCTGCCCATAACAAGAAAGGTCGCTATGCCTACCATTTCCACCGCCGACTTCAAGAACGGCCTCGGTCTCCGCATCAAGGACAAGGTCTACACCATCGTCGAGTTCCAGCATGTCAAGCCGGGCAAGGGCGGCGCGTTTGTGCGCTACAAGACCCGCGACATCAAGAGCGGCCGCGTCGTCGAGAACACCTGCAACGCCGGCACCAAGTTCGAGAGCGTCATGCTCACCACCCGTGAGTTCCAGTACCTCTACAACGATGGCACCGACTACATCTTCATGGACAACGAGTCCTATGAGCAGGTTCCCGTTCCCGAGGATATGGTGGGCGAGAACTCCAAGTGGCTGCGCGAGAACGACATCTGCCAGCTGCTCTTCGCCGACGATGAGCTCATGGGCGTGACCCCGCCGATGTTCATCGAGACCACCATCGTCCAGACCGACCCGGGCTTTAAGGGCGACACCGTCCAGGGTTCCACCAAGCCGGCCACGATCGACACCGGCGCTGTCATCCAGGTCCCCATGTACCTCAACGAGGGCGAGGTCATCAAGGTTGACACCCGCGACGGCAAGTTCGTCTCCCGCGTCTAGCAACCAACTCTTCTAGGAGGACTCATGCCCCAGGAAATCAAGATTGACGGCATCGGGATTTCGCCCGATGTTCTGACCGCCATCGTCTCGCGCGCCGTGTCCGATGTCGAGGGCATCGCCTCCGTTGGCGTCAAGGACCTTGCCACCAACCTTGTCTCCATGATGCTCTCGTCCAAGGCCCCGGCTTCTGAGCCGGCGGTCGAGGCCGAGGTCGTCGGCGACAAGCTCGCACTCACCGTGCGCGTCGTGGTGTTCTTTGGCTATCCGTTCAAGAAACTCGCCGAGGCCGTTCGCGCTGCCGTGGTCGCCGCCATCGATGCCCAGGTTGGCGTTGAGGTCGAGCGCGTTGACGTTTGCATCGACGGCCTCGTTTTCCCCAAGGAGTAACCTTTGAGCCTTAAGGTTTATCGCGGGCGTACGCTTGCCCGCAGTCAGGCGCTGCAGCTGCTGTTCCAGGCCGAGGCCACGGACAGCCCGCTCGAGCGCGTCCTCGAGGGTGATTTCCTGATCTCGAAGGGTCCCCTCGATCCCTATGCTCTGGAGCTGTGCCGAGGTGCCTACGAGCATATCGACCGCATCGACTGTGCTCTGCGCTCCGTTGCCAAGAACTGGGATCTTATGCGCATGCCCGGCGCCGACCGCAACCTGCTGCGTATCGCCGTTTACGAGATGCGTTTCCTCACCGACGAGGAGGTCTCGGACGCCATCGTGATCAACGAGGCCGTTGAGCTTGCCAAGGCCTATGGCACCGACCAGTCCGCGTCGTTCGTCAACGGCGTGCTGGGTAAGATTGCTCGCAGCGAGGAGCTGCCGGGCGAGGACCTATACCAGGAGCTGCTGGCCGAGGATCGCGCTCGCGAGGAGGTACAGGCTGCCGAGGCTGCCGCAAAGGTTGCGGTTGCTCAGGCCGAGGCCGGCGTTCTCGACGAGGACGCTGAGGTCGCCGAGGCCGAGACCGGTACCGTCGAGGAGTAGCCATGCCAGAGGGTTCCGTCCGCAACTTCGACGAGATTTCGGACCGCTTGGACCAGATCATAGCTACCGTTCGCTCTAAGGATACGTCCTTGGAGCGTTCGCTCGATCTGTTTGACGAGGCGATTGAGCTGGGCTCCCGTGCGGTCGACATGGTCGACAAGTTTGAGCTGACGCCGCGTGAGGCCGACAAGCTCGAACAGGAATACGATGAGGATGCGGCAAACGAATCCCAGGATAGCTAGGCCGCATCTCCGGATACGAATGGTTGATGGCATTCATGAAACGCGTGCGTCTTGATGACGAACTGATTTCACAGGGCATCTGCGCCGATCGCGCGGATGCCCTTCGCACTCTTATGGCCGGCTTGGTCTCGAGTGGCGGTGAGCGCTTGAGTTCGCCGGGCCTTAAGGTGATCCCGGGGCTGCCGCTGCATGTGAAGGGGCGCATTCCCTATGTTGGCCGCGGCGGTCTTAAGCTCGAAGGCGCGCTTGATGCGTTTGGCATCAATCCGACGGGCCTTGCCTGTCTGGATGTGGGCTGCTCTACCGGCGGCTTTACCGATTGTCTGCTCAAGCGCGGAGCTGCGACTGTTGTCTCTGTGGACGTGGGTCGCGCCCAGTTCGATTGGTCGTTGCGTCAGGACGATCGCGTGACGCTGCATGAGCGCACAAACGTGACGCAGCTGCCTGAGCTTGGCTATGCCGGCGCCATCGACCTGGCTGTGTGTGATGTCTCTTTTACCAGCATCGCGAACATTATCGATGCGGTACTGGCGTGCCTGGCGCCTACGGGTGCATTCTGCACGCTCGTAAAGCCGCAGTTTGAAGCTCCGGCGGCGCTGGTGGGCGAGGGCGGCATTGTGACCGATCCCGCCGTGCGCCGCGATACGCTCGTGGCGGCGGTTGAGCTCTTTGCTGCCAAGGGCCTGTTCCCGGTCGATGTGTGCGTGTCGCCCATTCATGGTGCCAAGGGCAACGTTGAGTTTTTCCTGTACGGCACGAGATTTGAATCTGGCGACCGCTCGCAAGACGTGCTGCAATCCCAGGTATCGGTTTTGAGCGAGAAAGCTGCAACGCTATGAAGGTCTTTCTGGTTCCCAATTACTACAAGCAAGAGGCGGTCGAGAGCGGCCTGATGCTCGAGCTTTGGCTGACGCGCCAGGGCTATGAGGTCGCATGGGCTGCCGACCAGCGATCGAAGATTCAGAGCACGCCTGATATTGACGGCTCCGATCTGGTCATTACGCTCGGCGGTGACGGTACGTTGCTGCGCGCTGCCCGCATCCTCAACCATCGCGAGATTCCTATCCTCGGTCTTTCCTATGGTCACCTGGGCTTTTTGACGGCCGCGAGTCCCGAGGAGCGCGACATTTTGCAGGTTGTGAGCGACGCCCTGTCCGGCGAGCTGCATGTGAGCCGTCGCGCTACCATCGCCGCGGATATCGTGTCCGTGCGTGACGATGGCACGAAGGATGTCGTGCGCACGTTCGCCCTCAATGACATGGCGCTCACGCGCGGCCCTCTGTCCGATATGGTCGAGTTTGACATCACGGTGTCCGGCCACCATATCGATCGCCTGCGTGGCGACGGCGTGGTCGTGTCCACGGCGACTGGTTCTACGGGTTACGCGCTCAGTGCCGGTGGCCCCATCGTGAGCCCCGACTATACGGGCATGGTCTGCGTACCCATTGCGCCGCACACCATTCAGGCCCGTGCCTTCTTGACTTCGCCGAGTGATGTCGTCGAAATCTTTATGTCTGATGATCGTCCGAGCGTTCCAGCGATTGCTATCGATGGACAGTTTATTACCTGCGATGGCACCGTTGAGAGCTTGGCGGTGCGCCGCGGGCCCGGAGATGTGTTGCTGCTGGATTACGGCCCCGAGAGCTTCTATAACTCGGTGAGCCGCGTATTCTACGGAGTCCGTCATGATCGATGAGCTGCAGGTTTCTAACATTGCGCTCATTCGCGAGGCGACGCTGCTGCCGAGTGCCGGCCTGACTGTCCTGACCGGCGAGACCGGTGCCGGCAAGACCGCGCTGCTCTCGGCCCTCAAGCTTATTTTGGGTGAGCGCGCGGATTCGTCTACGGTGCGCGAGGGCGAGGCGCTGGCGAGCGTCGAGGCGCGCCTGTTTGACGGCCCGCACGACACGGAGGGCTTCACCGTGCAGCGCAGTCTTTCTGCCGAGGGCCGCAGCCGCGTGAAGATTGACGGCCGCATCGCCAGTGTGCGCGAGCTTTCGGAGCGCGTTGGCGTGATGATGGATCTGTGCGGCCAACACGAGCACCAGCGCTTGCTCGATCCGGCGCATCATGTTGCGATGGTCGATGCCTGGGCAGGGTGCCCTGCACTCGAGGCGCTCGAGCACTATCGCGCCTGCTTTAAGGCTTCGCGAGCTGCCGCTAAGGAGGTTCGACGTGTCGAAGAGACCTCGCGTGCGCAGGGGAGCCGCGTCGAGGAAGCGCGCTTTGCGCTCGAGCGCATCGGCGAGGTCGACCCCAAACCGGGCGAGTATGAGGAACTCGAGGAACTGCTGCCGCGCTCCGAACATGCCGAGGTGCTGGTTGCCACAGCTAATGATGCCCATGCATCGCTTGCCTCTGAAGGGGGAGCGCTCGATGCCGTGAACAGCGCCGTGGCAGAACTTTCCCGTATGGCTTCCGTCGATCGCAAACTTGGCGACATTGCCGATTTGCTTTCGGATGCCTGTATCTCCCTTGAGGATTGCGCGAACGAACTTCGTGCCTATCGCGATGGCGTCGCCTTCGATCCGCGCGAGCTCGCTCGCATGCGTGAGCGGTATTCCGACCTCAAGGGCCTGCTGCGTCAGTGGGGTCCTACCATGGACGATGTTTTTGCCATGCGCGATCGCTCGCAAGAGCTGCTGTCCCTGGTCGATGATGGCGATGAACAGATCAGAAAGGCGCGTGAGGCACTCGGGAGCGCCGAGCACGAGTTGTTTGCCGCTGCCAAGGCACTTAAGCGCGCTCGCAATGTGGCGGCCCCGCGCTTCTGCCACGAGGTTTGCCGCCAGATGGCTCGCCTGGAGATGGGCGGCGCCGAGCTCGTCTGGGAGTCGCGTGATCTTCCCCGTGCTGAGTGGACGCCCGTTGGTCCTTCGAGCTACGAGCTGCTATACCGCAGCGGTGCCGGTTTGACTCCACGTCCCCTGCGCCGCATTGCGTCGGGCGGCGAGCTCAGCCGCGTCATGTTGGCAAGTAAGGTTGTCCTCGGTAACGCGGACGGTGTCGATACGCTGGTGTTTGACGAGGTCGATGCTGGTGTCGGCGGCTCCACGGCCCGCGCTCTTGCTGGTGTGCTGGCCGATCTTGCCGCCACGCATCAGGTCATCGTCGTAACACACCTGGCGCAGGTTGCGGTTATGGCCGACAAGCACTACGTGGTCAGTAAAGAGCCCGGCGACGTTCCCCAGACGCATCTGGATGAGGTGGCTGGGGATGCTCGCACTGCCGAGATTGCCCGCATGCTGAGCGGCGATCAATCGGAGGCAAGCCTGGCGCACGCCAAGCAGATGCTTGCGGAGGCGCGTGCCTAGGCCGAGCCGCCACACGCATGTCCAACCCGGCCGCCACGAAACGGGTCCATCTACTACGTTTGGTAGGGCATCGGCAACCACGCCAAGAATTGCAAAAAGAAAACCGCAGGTAGAACGCCTGCGGTTTTCTCTATTTTGGGTGTATGGTTGGCGGTTGCGGTTAAAACGTAGTAGATGGGCGGGTTTCGTGGCGAGGGGCGTCTATCGGCTCCCCAATTTACCTACTCAACGACCTTATCCGGCTGGATGAGCTCCTCGTAGTAGCTGATATGCTCACGCGCGTCTTCAATCTCGGGCAGCAGGAAGTTGTAGATGACTTCGATGATCATCGTGGCGCTGATCTTGGAGAAGGCAAAGTCGCCCGTCGTCAGTAGCGCTTCGTGGTTGACGGTATTAAAAGTGTAGTCTGCCAGGCGCGCGAGTGGGGATTTGCTGTCGCTGCTGATGACGACTACGGTTGCGCCGCAGTCGCGAGCCGCTTTTGCCATGCGATTCAGTCGGCGCGATTTGCCGGAGTTTGAGATTAGCACGATGACGTCACCCGGGCGCAACGTGAGCGCAAAGCCGATTGATGTCTCGCTAATGGTACTCGTCATGCAGCGCAGGCCCAGCTGCGAAAACTTAAATGTCGCGTCGAGCGCGACCGCGTTTGTATTGCCCACGGCGGCGAACTCAATAACGCCGGCATTCTTAAGCGCGTGTACAACTGCGGCCAACGTGTCGTGATCAATGCCGTCGATGGTCGCATTAAGCTCACTCACCTTGGCGGCGAGGATATTTTTAAGGCTCTGCTCCATGTTGTCGAGTGAGACCTCGTCGGTCAGGCCCTCGTTGCGCTGACTCTCTAAGTCGCGCGCCAACGAAAACTGAAAGCTGCGGAAGCTGCCAAAGCCCAGCTTGCGGCAGAAACGCGAAACGGTCGCCTCGGACGTGGCGGCAGCGCGCGAGAGCTGAGCGGCCGTGAGGCGTGGCGCCTCGGACTGGTGCTCCAATATATAGTCGACAATGCGCTGCTCGGACTCGCTGTATCCCTGATGGGTACTAATGAGGGAAAGTGCGCTCTTGCTACTATCGGTCATGGATGGCTCCTGGTTGGCATGAAAATCTAGCTTGATTTGCAATGCCATAGTATACGGGCATTTTCAATTACAAGATACACCTTGCCGTTTCAAGTGTTGATGGTAAACTTTCACTTGCCGTTTACGGTTATGAAAGAACCTTTCACCGGAGAATTGCGCCTTGTCTCTTCTCACGCGGACGGTAGGTTGGTATCTTTCAAGTGTGGAAAAACGCGCATCGAAGCGCGTGTAGGGGAGCGCCCGCGGGCGCTGTACTCAAGAAGGAGGGACACATGGCTAAGTTTGACATCATCGCCGCGACCGGTTGCCCGACCGGCATTGCGCACACCTTCATGGCGAAGGAGGCGCTGGAGAAGGCTGCTGCCGAGCGAGGTCTGACCATTAAGGTCGAGACTCATGGCCAGGTCGGCGTCGAGAACGAGCTCACCAAGAGCGAGATCGCCGGTGCCAAGGCCGTCGTCGTCGCAGCCGATAAGGATGTCCAGGCTGAGCGTTTCGCCGGTAAGCCCATGGTTTCCGTTGGTGTTTCCAAGGCCCTGTCTGTCGAGGCTGCTGGTAAGCTGATCGACCGCGCGCTCGCCGCCAAGGGCGACGACACGGTTGCCGCTGCCGCCGATGTCGAGGACGAGGTCGAGGAGAAGGAGTCCATCGGTCACGTCATCTACAAGCACCTCATGAACGGCGTCAGCCACATGCTGGTCTTCGTCGTTGCCGGTGGTGTTCTGACCGCCATTTCGTTCCTGTGGGGCATCACGTCCTTTGATTCGACGGCTGCCGACTACAACAGCTTTGCCGCGATGCTCAAGATTATCGGCGGTATCGCCATGAACCTCATGGTTCCGGTGCTCTCCGCTTACATCGCCGAGTCCATCGGCAAGCGCCCAGCGCTCGTCCCCGGTTTCGTCGCCGGTATGATTGCCATCCAGGGCCTGCCTGTTAACGCCGAGACCGGCATGATCGACGCCGGTGGCGCCGGCGTGGGCTTCGGCTTCCTGGGCGGCATCGTCGGTGGCTTCCTCGCCGGTTATGTCATCCTGCTGCTCGAGAAGGTCTTTGCCGGTCTGCCCAAGAACCTGGACGGCCTCAAGGCTATCTTCCTGTACCCGCTGTTCTCTACCGCCATCGTCGGTCTGGTCATGCTCGGCATTTCCGGCCCCATGGCTGCCATCAACACCGCCATGATGGACTTCCTCAAGGGCCTGTCCGCCTCTGGCGCCGTTGTCCTGGGTCTTGCCATTGGCTGCATGTGCGCCTTTGACATGGGCGGCCCGGTCAACAAGGCTGCTTACGTCACCGGTACCGCTATGCTCACCGAGGCTCTGGCCGCCGGTGTTGGCACCGACACTTACAACTTCGGCACCAACTTCATGGCTGCCGTCTCCGCCGCCTGCATCGTTCCGCCGCTGATCACCACCTTCGCCGTCGTCGTCGGCAAGAAGTATTTCAGCCAGGAGGATCACGACGCCGGTGTCGTCAACCTCATCCTTGGTTGCACCCACATCACCGAGGGCGCCATTCCGTTCATGACCAAGAACATCTGGCCCGTCATGCCCATCATGATGCTCGGTTCCTCTATCGCTTCGATCCTGACCATTATGTTCAACGTTCACGATCCGGCGCCTCACGGTGGCTTCCTGGTCCTGCCCGTTGTCGAGAACGGTCCGCTGTGGGTTCTCGCGATCCTCATCGGCGCTGTGGTCGGTGGCATCCTGTTCGTGGCCTTCAAGAAGTACGACTTCGAGAAGAACCAGAAGGCCGCTCCTGCAGCCAAGTCGGTTGAGGCTCCCAAGGCCGCTGCCGTCGAGGCCCCCAAGGCCGAGGCTGCCGACTTCGTGAAGGTCGAGAATGTCTTTGTCGCCGAGGACTTCGCTTCCCGTGACGAGGCTCTGAGCTTCGTTTCCAACCAGGCTGTCAAGGCCGGTATCGCCAGCGACGCCGACGCCGTGATGAACGCCTTCCTGGCCCGCGAGGCCGAGGGCACCACGGGCATGATGGAGGGCTTCGCCATCCCTCATGCCAAGTCCGACGCCATTTCCGAGGCAGCCGTCATCGTTGTCAAGGACGAGTCCGGCGTGACCGGTTGGGACACCATGGACGGCGCTCCCGTCAACGTGGCTATCGCACTGCTCATCCCCGGTGCCCAGGCCGGCACTACGCACCTCAAGATCCTGTCCAAGGTCGCCGAGGCGCTCATGGACGAGGACTTCCGTGCCACCGTCAAGGGTTCCACCGACGCCGCCGAGATCGCCAAGACGATCAACGCCCGCCTGGTCTAATTCGTCGGTACGCGAATAACATCGCCCCCTGTATATAAGGCGGAGTCCCTCTCCAGGGCCTCCGCCTTTTTTTCTATCCCTCCCATAAGTTGCGGTGAAATAGGGACTGCTTAAACGATTCAACCCCAAATTCAGTCCCTATTTCACCGCAACTTACAAAAGGGCATAGAGGGGGCCGCCTATCGGGCCCCTGTAGGCGAGCAAGCGGACGACAAACACATCTGTCCAACAATTCGTGTGAAACACAATGAAAAACCGTTTGATGTGAGTTAATATAAAGAACGTCGTGAATCTGACTCCTGCCACATGCATGACAGGGGTTAAACACAAAAAGGAGTCAATTATGGTTTCTGAGAAGGCTACCCTCGTTAATCCTCAGGGTCTGCACATGCGTCCGGCTGGTCTGTTCGCCTCCACCATGGGCAAGTACGCCTGTGACGTGACGGTCGTCACCCCCGAGAAGGAGGTCAACGGCAAGTCCCCGATGGCCCTCATGGCTGCTGGTATCCCCTGCGGTACTGAGGTCGAGGTCAAGTGCGACGGCGCTGACGAGGCCGAGGCTCTGGCTGCTGCCATCGAGCTCATCAAGAGCGGTCTTGGCGAGTAGAACTCAAACGGGTCGCATGTTGAACAACTAAGTTCATATTTGGGGGCGCAGTGACCTGTTGTAAGGTAACTGCGCTCTTTTGTCATGGATATGGCAAAACGCTTTATCACATGACACGGAGAGAGGAATGGGAATGTATCAGGGAGTCAACGCTTCCGAGGGCATCGGTATCGGCACCGTCATGGTCGCCGTCGATCCCGACTTGACGTTTGAGCCACACGAGGTCGCTGATTCGGCAGCAGAGAAGGAGCGCTATCAGTCCGCTCTTTCGGTCTTCTGCGAGAAGACCCAGGCTCAGGCCGACCACATGAAGGAGACGGTGGGCGAGGCCGAGGCCGAGATCATGAGCGGACACATTGTCCTGGCTCAGGACCCGGGCATGACCGACGCCATCAACGCCGCCATTGACGGCGGTACCTGCGCCGAGCAGGCGCTCATGGACACCTCGACCATGTTCGAGAACATGTTCCTGTCCATGGACGACGAGATGTTCCGTCTGCGCGCGGCCGACATCGCCGACATCCGCACCGGTATTCTGGCCGAGCTGCTGGGCAAGGAGGTCGTCGACCTCTCCGTCCTGCCCGAGAACACCGTCGTTGTCGTGCACGACCTTACGCCGTCCATGACCGCCACGATCGATAAGGCCCACGTTGCCGGTATCGTCACCGAGACCGGTGGCCGCACGTCGCACTCCGCGATCATTGCGCGCGCCCTCGAGATCCCGGCTGTCCTTTCGGTTTCCAACAGCTGCACCGCGCTGCGCAACGGTATGACCGTTGTCGTCGACGGTGGCAAGGGTATCGTCGAGGCCGATCCCGACGAGGAGACGCTCGCTGCCTACACCGCCAAGGCCGAGGCCTTCGCTGCCGAGAAGGCAGCCCTCGAGGCCTTCCGTGGCAAGCCGTCCGTGACTGCCGATGGCATCAAGAAGATCATCGCCTGCAACATCGGTAACCCCGATGACGTGCCCAACGCGCTCGACCACGACGCCGAGGCTATCGGTCTGTTCCGCTCCGAGTTCCTGTTCATGGACTCTGCTGAGCTTCCTTCCGAGGAGGAGCAGTTCAACGCCTACCGTAAGGTCGCCAGCGCGCTCAAGGGTGCTCCGGTCATCATCCGCACGCTCGATGTGGGTGGCGACAAGGAGATTCCGTATCTGCACATGGTCAAGGAAGACAACCCCTTCATGGGCTTCCGCGCCGTGCGTTACTGCTTGGCCAATCCCGACCAGTACAAGGTCCAGCTCCGCGCTCTGCTGCGCGCTAGCGCCTTCGGTGACGTCAAGATCATGATCCCGCTCGTCACCTGCGTCGAGGAGGTCTTGGCTGTCAAGGAGCTCGTCGAGCAGTGCAAGGCCGAGCTGACCGAAGAGGGGCGCAAGTTCAACGAGAACATCGAGGTCGGCATCATGGTCGAGACGCCCGCCGCTTCGCTGCTCGCAGACCGTCTTGCCGAGGTCGCCGACTTCTTCTCCATCGGCACCAACGACCTGATCGGCTACACCATGTGCGCCGACCGTGGCAACGACACCATCTCCAACCTGTACCAGGTTTACTATCCCGCCGTGCTCCGCTCGCTCAAGAACATCATCGAGAGCGGCGTGAAGGCCGGCATCATGGTCGGTATGTGCGGCGAGGCCGCTGCCGATCCGCTGCTCGAGCCGCTGCTGATCAGCTGGGGCCTGGAGGAGTTCTCGATGAGTGCTCCGTCGATCCTGCGCGCCCGTAAGACCATCAGCCAGTGGACCAAGGCCGAGTGCGACGAGCTCGCCGAGAAGGCGCTCGCCTGCAACACCGCCGCCGAGGTCAAGGCACTGCTCGAGTCCGCAGCTCGCTAATTTGGTATCAGAGGTAACCGCGTGGTTGGAATGGGCCGGCCACGCGGCCCTCACATATACAGGGGGTACTGTAAATGTTCTACACGCTAACCGCTAACCCGGCTGTCGACATGACGGTTTCGAGCTCTCCGCTCGAGCCCGACGAGAACGTCCGCACCGGTTCGGCCAGCTACACGGCTAACGGCAAGGGCCTCGACGTGTCCTTCGCCTTTAAGAAGATGGGCGTCGACACCGTCGCGCTCGGCTTCTTCGCTGGCTTCACGGGCAAGTTCATCGTCGAGGAGGTCATGAACCTGGGTTGCCTCTGCCGCCCGGTCTGGACCGACGGTATCACGCGCATTAACACCTACGTCAACGATGGCCAGCACGAGTACGGCATCCTGAACCCCGGCGCCCCGATCACGCCGCAGCACCAGGAGGAGCTCTACAACATCCTGGACACCGCGGGCGATCTCGAGTGCCTGATCGTCTCCGGCTCCGTGCCTCCCAAAGCTACGCCCGACTTCCTGGCTCAGGTCATGGAGCACGCTCAGGCTCGTGGCGCTGACGTCGTCCTGGACCTGTCCTCCGACAAGCTCAAGGAGCTCGCTCACAAGAAGCCGCTGCTCATCAAGCCGAACCATCACGAGATGAAGGCCATCTTCGGCGTGCCGGTCGACACCGACGACGAGGTTCGTGTCGCCATGAAGATGGCTCACGACGCTGGCGTTCAGAACGTGCTGCTCACCCGTGGTAGCCGCGGCGACGCTTACTTCTCCAACGGCGAGGACATCTGGTACGCCAAGCGTGAGTTCAACATCAAGCTGGTCTCTTCCGTCTGCGCCGGCGACTGCACCCTCGCTGCGTTCCTGCACAAGTGGTACAGGGATCGCGACAACGTCGAGGAGGCCATGAAGCTCGCTATGGCCACCGGCGCCAACGTTGCCGAGTCCGTCGGCATTGGTGACTTCGGTCACGTCGACGAGTACAGCAAGCGCGTTGCTGTCCGCAAGCTCGATCGTCAGTAATCGAAACGCGACATATTCGTGCGCATGCGGCGCCCCGGTTTCGGCCGGGGCGCCTTTTTTGTTCCGCCATGGGGGAGACGTGTCCCGCCGTACTTCATCGCTTCCACACCGTTCACCGAGTTGTCCTAGCCTTTTGTCTATGCGTGGAATATACTTTCATTAACACGTTGCTTCGTGAAAGGAACATTCATGATTTACACGCTCACTGCAAATCCCGCCATTGACTACAACATCGCCTGCGACGGCCTTGCTGCCAACACTGTCACGCGTACCCGCAACGCCGTCTACACGCCCAACGGCAAGGGCCTCAACGTCTCGTTTACGCTTGACCACTACGGTGTCGACACCACGATCCTGGGTTTCTTCGCTGGCTTCTCGGGCGAGTTTATCGTTAAGGGCGCCGAGGCCCTGGGCGTGCCCGTCAAGCCCGTGTGGACCGACGGCATCACGCGCGTCAACGTGTTCCTCAATGCCGGCCCCGACACCGAGTACAACATGGTCAACGCCGGTGCCGCCATCAACGAGGCCAATGAGCAGGAGATGTTTGAGCTCATCGATTCGCTCGATGACATGACCTGCCTGGTAATCAGCGGCTCGCTGCCTCCCAACACTTCCGAGGGCTTCCTGGCCGAGGTTCTACGCCGCGTCAAGGCCAAGGGTGCCGAGTTCGTTCTCGACATTTCGAGCCATCAGCTGGCAGATCTCATTGCCATGGAGCCGCTGCTGATCAAGCCCAATGACGACGAGTTGCTCGATATCTTTGGCATTAAGGTGAGCGGTGGCGACGATGAGTCCGTCAAGGGCGCTATGGCCGAGCTTCATGCCAAGGGCGCCAAGAACGTGCTGCTTACCCTCGGTGGCGCCGGTGCGTACTTCTCCAACGGCGAGCACATCTGGTTTGCCAACCGCACCTTCGACGTCAAGCTGTTGTCGACGGTGTGCGCCGGCGATTCCTCGCTCGCTGCCTTCCTGTCCGTGTGGCACGACGCCCCCGAGCGTGTTGAGGATGCTTTGCGTCTTTCGATGGCCACCGGCGCCAACGTGGTCGAGTGCCCCGGTCTGGGCGATTTTGCCAAGGTGGACGAATATAAGAAGCACATCGAGGTTCGCCAGGTCTGCTAGCCGCATCGATACATCGTTGCCGAACACCCGCTTTGGATTACCAAGGCGGGTGTTTTTTGCGCGCTGAACATATGTGGTGTCTGCTGTCTCGTTTTATCTAATCAACGACGCGATTGCGTGTGCGCGCTTTCTCGTTTCTTGTTAGACTTCTTGAGAACCATCGATTAACGCTCACAAGTGCAGGAGGCCATAGGCATGTGCAATGTTTCGCTCAACGGTACACAACCGTCCGATGCGTCCCTACGCGTCCTGCGCGCGCTTGAGGCGGCTGGTCTTGAGGCTTGGTACGTGGGCGGTTGGGTGCGCGACGCCCTGATGGGGTGCCCCAGCCACGATGTTGATATGTGCTGTAGCGGCCTGTGGCAGGAGTCCAAGGCGGCGCTCGATGCCGCCGGCATCGCGGTCGTGGAGTCGGGCATTAAATTTGGCGGAATCACGGCTATTTCCGATGGCGAGCGTATCGAGGTCACCACGTACCGTCTTGATGGCTTCTATACCGATGGACGCCATCCTCAGAGCGTCGAGCGTGCCGCCTCGCTCGAGGACGATCTGGCGCGCCGTGACTTTACCGTCAACGCCATGGCCTGGCATCCCGAGCGCGGACTTGTCGACCGCTACGACGGCCAGGGTGACTTGGAGCGCAAGCTGATTCGCGCTGTCGGCGATCCCAAGCGTCGCTTTAACGAGGACGCCCTGCGCATGCTGCGCGCGGTGCGCTTTGCCTGCCGCCTGGACTTTATGATTGAGCTCGAGACCAAGCGTGCGCTTGCCGAGTGCGCGCCGCTGCTCGATGCCGTGGCGCGCGAGCGAGTGGGTATTGAGCTCGAGGGCATTCTTTCGACCGGTCATGGGGGAGACGCGATGCTCCGCTATCCCGAGCTTATTTGTGCCGCTGTGCCCGAGCTTGCTCCGGCCCGTGGCTTTGACCAGCGCAGCGTCTACCATGCCTTTAACGTTTACGAGCATATTGCCCGCGTGCTCACGGTGGCGGGGGAGTTAGCGCTGTGTGACGGCGTCGCGCCCTCGTCGAGCCTGATGTGGGCGGCGTTTTTGCACGATGTGTCCAAGCCCGAGTGCTTCACGGTCGATCACGCCGGCAGCGGACACTTCTATGGTCATCCAGAGCTCGGCGCCAAGAAGGCGCGCGTCATTATGGATCGCCTGGCGCTCTCGCACGACTTGGTACGCGACGTGTGCCTGCTCATCAAATATCACGACAAGCCGCTGCGCCCCGAGCGCTCCTGCCTGCTCAATATGATGCGTGCGCTTTCGGGTGAGGGCGTCGACACGCCGCGTCTGATGGACGAGCTCATGGACCTTAAGCGTGCCGATACGCTCGGCAAGGCCCCGTCGTGCTTCTATTACGTTGAGACGATTGAGGAGATGCGCGCGATGGCGCACGAGCTGCTGAGGGCGGGGGAGCCCTATACGCTCAAGATGCTCGCCATCAACGGCGGCGACCTGATCCGTGCCGGAGTCAAGCCCGGGCCGGAACTGGGGCAGCTTCTCAACTCCGCCCTCGACGCCGTGATCGAAGACAACATTCCCAACGATCGCGAAGCTCTTTTGGTCCATCTCAACTTGAATTAGCTACCTAGTTTACCTGCGTGTTCCATAACCTGCCGACAATTTTTCGGCAATTTGGAATTTCTTCTTGCGCTGACGTTTTTTGTCCCGTAATATATTTCTTCGCAGCACGGCAGTGCAGATGTCATGTGGCCCGTTCGTCTAGCGGTTTAGGACGCCGCCCTCTCAAGGCGGAGATCACCAG